>NZ_CP133782.1:5280000-5580000 GCF_034351645.1 Pseudomonas sp. DC1.2
ATTCTGGGGGCCATGGCTTGAGCTTTAATCCAGAGTGCGGTGGCGAACATCTTACGACCTATCCGCGAGCGGAGAAAAGAAAGCTACGCACGGATGTCATTTGACTTTTTAGAGCACAGACTCTAAAAATCCTCCCACTACAATAATTCCGGAGCCCGCCATGCCTGCTGACATTGCCTACATCAAGAATCTACAGCAGCCCCAGGAAGAGCTCCAAACCCTGTTCGACGCCCAGCGAGCGGCTTATGCCGCCAACCCGATGCCGCCTGCGGCGCAGCGCCAGCAGTGGCTCAAGGCGTTGCGAGAGCTGCTGAGCACGGAACGCCAAGCCCTGATTGACGCCATCAGCCAGGACTTCAGCCATCGCAGTGCCGACGAAACCCTGCTCGCCGAGCTGATGCCCAGCCTGCACGGGATTCATTACGCCAGTCAGCACCTCAAAGGCTGGATGAAAGCATCGCGACGCAAGGTCGGCATCGCCTTTCAACCGGCGTCCGCCAAAGTCGTGTATCAACCCCTGGGCGTGGTCGGCGTGATAGTGCCCTGGAACTACCCGCTGTACCTGGCCATCGGGCCGCTGGTAGGCGCGTTGTCGGCGGGCAATCGGGTGATGCTGAAACTGAGCGAATCAACGCCTGCCACCGGCCTGCTGCTCAAGGAACTGCTAGGCAGGGTCTTTCCACAAGACTTGGTCGGCGTGGTACTCGGTGAAGCCGATATCGGCGTAGCGTTCTCCCGACTGCGTTTTGATCATTTGTTGTTCACCGGTGCCACCAGCATTGGTAAGCACGTGATGCGCGCAGCGGCCGAGAACCTGACCCCGGTGACCCTCGAGCTGGGCGGCAAGTCCCCGGCAATCGTTTCTCGCGACGTGCCGCTGAAGGACGCCGCTGAACGCATCGCTTTCGGCAAGACCCTCAACGCCGGACAAACGTGCGTCGCGCCGGACTACGTGTTAGTGCCGCAAGAACGCGTCGGTGCGTTCGTCGAAGCTTATCGTCAGGCCGTTCGTGGGTTCTATCCGACATTGGCTGACAACCCCGACTACACCGCCATCATCAATGACCGACAACTGGCGCGACTCAACGGCTACCTCAGCGACGCCACCAGCAAAGGCGCGCTACTGATTCCGCTGTTCGACCAAGGTCAAGGCCGCCGCATGGGCCATAGCGTGCTGCTTAATGTCAGTGACGACATGACCGTCATGCAGGACGAAATTTTTGGCCCGGTGCTGCCGGTCGTGCCGTACAGCGATCTTGATCAGGCTTTTGCCTACATCAATCAACGGCCACGTCCACTGGCGCTGTACTACTTCGGCTACGACAAACGCGAACAAAATCGTGTGCTTCACGAAACCCATTCCGGCGGTGTTTGCCTGAACGACACGTTGCTGCACGTCGCCCAGGATGACATGCCTTTTGGCGGGATCGGCGCCTCGGGCATGGGCCATTACCACGGCCACGAAGGGTTCCTGACCTTCAGCAAGGCCAAGGGCGTGTTGATCAAACAACGCTTCAATGCGGCGAAACTGATCTATCCGCCCTACGGAAAGTCCATTCAGAAACTGATCCAAAAGCTGTTTATCCGCTAACGGTCTTCACACCGGGTAATAACAATAATGAGCCCAAGCCTGTCCGATACTCCCGCGCTGTCACGGCGCGGCCTGCTGAAATTTAGCCTGGGCGCCAGTGCCTTTCTGGCCACTGCCGGGCTGGGTGCAAGCCTTAGCGGTTGCTCATCGAGCGTTGCGGCCAACGGCTTCTCGATTCTACGTAGCAGCGACTTGCTGTTTTTGCGAGCGCTGATCCCGGTAATGCTCGACGGCGCCGTCAGCGTCTCCAACCTGTCCATCGCCGTTGAGGACACCCTGAAAGCGCTTGATAACAGCCTCAATCATCTGTCGCCGGAGATACTCAAACTGATTCAGCAGTTATTCGACGTCCTGCTGATGGCCGTGACGCGCGGACCGCTGACCGGAATCTGGGGCAGTTGGGAAAACGCTGGTGCGGATGACATCCGGCACTTTCTAGACCGCTGGGAAAACAGTTCATTGAGCCTGCTGAAAATGGGCCATAGCTCATTGCAGCAATTGGTGATGATGGCGTGGTACAGCCGGGCTGAATCGTGGGCGCATTGCGGGTATCCCGGACCGCCGACCGTCTGAAAGTGAGTCACACGCGATGACGTCAGCCGCCTCACCACTGAACCCAAAATAACAAGAGAACCTGAAAATGCCCGTACCCGATCCGTTCCGCGAAGGCCTTGCCCGTGGCTGGAAAACTTACAACGGCGCGCAACTGACCCAGGACCTGCACCTGGAAGCGGACGTCGCCATCATTGGCAGCGGCGCGGGCGGCGGAACCACGGCCGAGATTCTCAGCGCCGCGGGCTACAAGGTGTTACTGATCGAAGAAGGACCACTCAAGACCAGCAGCGACTTCAAGATGCTTGAAGACCAGGCCTACACCAGCCTTTATCAGGAAGGCATCGGCCGTATGAGCAAAGACGGCGCGATCACCATTCTCCAGGGTCGGGCGGTAGGCGGCACCACGTTGATCAACTGGACCTCCAGTTTCCGCACCCCAGAGCCGACCCTGGAACACTGGGCCAAAGAACATAACGTCAAAGGCCACAGCCCGGCCGAAATGGCGCCGTGGTTCGAAAAAATGGAACAACGGCTGGGCGTGGCGCCCTGGCAGGTCCCGCCCAACGCCAACAACGACGTGATCCGCAAAGGTTGCGAAAAACTCGGCTACGCCTGGCATGTGATACCGCGCAACGTTCGCGGTTGCTGGAACCTCGGCTACTGCGGCATGGGCTGCCCGACCAACGCCAAGCAATCGATGATGGTGACGACTATTCCAGCCACTCTGGAAAAGGGCGGCGAGTTACTCTATCTGGCCCGCGCCGAAACGCTCTCGATCAAGGACGGCAAGGTCACAGGGTTGCAATGCGTAGCAATGGACGACCGTTGTGTGGCGCCTACCGGGCACACCATCACCGTCAAGGCGCGGCATTACGTACTGGCCGGCGGCGGGATAAACAGCCCGGCGCTGCTACTACGTTCTGAGGCGCCCGACCCGCACAAGCGTCTGGGCAAGCGAACCTTCCTGCATTTGGTCAACATGTCCGCCGGGTTGTTCGACGAAGTGATCAACCCGTTCTACGGCGCACCGCAGTCTATTTACTCCGACCATTTCCAATGGCAGGACGGCACCACCGGCAAAATGTCCTACAAGCTCGAAGTACCGCCGCTGCAACCCGCACTGGCCGCTACCCTGCTCGGCGGCTTCGGCCAGGAAAACTCACAACATATGGAAAACCTGCCCCACACCCACGCCATGTTGGCTTTGCTGCGCGACGGTTTCCATCCGGACAGCCCCGGCGGCAGCGTCGAGTTGCGCGGCGATGGCAGCCCAGTGCTTGATTACCAGGTTTCACCCTATGCCTGGGATGGCGTGCGTCGGGCTTTTCACAGCATGGCCGAGATTCAGTTCGCCGGTGGCGCGAAGGCGGTGATGCCGATGCACGTCGATGCGCGCTACGTGAAAACCCTCGCCGAGGCCCGCACGCTGATCGATGGCCTGAGCCTTGAGCTGTATCGCACGCGTCTGGGCAGCGCCCATGTGATGGGTGGCTGTGCGATGGGTGAAGATCCGAAAAACACCGTTACCGACAGCCTTGGACGGCATCATCAACTGAGCAATCTGTCGGTACACGACGGCTCGTTGTTCCCTACCAGCATTGGGGCAAACCCTCAATTGTCGGTGTATGGGCTGACCGCGCAACTGGCGACTTCACTGGCTGATCGCCTGCAAAACCCATAAAAAACCAGATTATTCCCGTCGTCTATAGTGCTTTCTTATCCAACAGGCGACTTTCCCGACCGGGAAGGCTGCGATACCATCCGACTCCCCAACGGACTCCCGCCAGGACGACGCGATGAACCGAGTGTTGTACCCAGGTACCTTCGACCCTATTACCAAGGGCCATGGCGATCTGGTCGAACGCGCCTCGCGCCTGTTCGATCACGTGATCATCGCTGTCGCC
This sequence comes from Pseudomonas sp. DC1.2, assembly GCF_034351645.1. Lineage (NCBI taxonomy): Bacteria > Pseudomonadati > Pseudomonadota > Gammaproteobacteria > Pseudomonadales > Pseudomonadaceae > Pseudomonas > Pseudomonas sp. DC1.2. The sequence goes on from NZ_CP133782.1 coordinate 5,284,051, forward strand.
GCCAGCCCGAAGAAAAACCCGCTGTTTCCCCTGGAACAACGAGTGGAGCTGGCCCGCGAGGTCACTAAACATCTGCCAAACGTTGAAGTCGTCGGCTTCTCGACGCTGCTGGCGCACTTCGCCAAAGAGAAGAACGCCAACGTGTTCCTGCGTGGTCTGCGTGCGGTCTCTGACTTCGAATACGAATTCCAGCTGGCTAACATGAACCGCCAACTGGCGCCGGATGTGGAGAGCCTGTTTCTTACACCGTCCGAGCGCTATTCGTTCATCTCCTCGACGCTGGTGCGTGAAATTGCGGCCTTGGGCGGCGATATCACCAAGTTCGTTCACCCAGCTGTCGCGGATGCACTCACCGAGCGCTTCAAGAAGTAACGACCGCTAGAGCGGCGCCCGCGTGCACTGCCGGCGCCAATGCGGCACAATTGCGCGCATTGATTTATTGCGCCCGGGCCTGCCGCCCTGGCTGGAGTTAGCATGTCCCTGATCATCACCGACGATTGCATCAACTGCGACGTCTGCGAACCCGAGTGCCCGAACGCTGCCATTTCCCAGGGCGAAGAGATCTATGTGATCGACCCGAACCTGTGTACGCAATGTGTCGGCCACTACGACGAACCCCAGTGCCAGCAGGTCTGCCCAGTGGATTGCATCCCCTTGGATGAAGCGCATCCGGAGACTGAAGAGCAGTTGATGGCGAAGTACAAGGTCATTACCGGCAAGGCTTAATTACTGCGGTGTTTGTGCTGACGACATCGCGGTCAAGCTCGCCCACACGGTGTCTGTGTGTTGTTAATCAGGTGACGTGAACACAAAAATCCCCGTGCGGGCGCGCGATTGCTCGCGATGAGACCATCCGCAGCTCTGCAACCGGTCTCACTGGCGCTCCTCAAACCCATCTCCGACACACCCCAGGCATCGCACAAACGCAGCCTTCGCCGGATCAACCACCAGCGCTTTGCCCGCATCGCCGACCCCGCCACCCAGCGCGGTAAACGGCAAAGACACCACAAACACACCGGCGCCGATCACTGTCGCTGCCACCAATAGCGGTCGAGCAATCAACAAATCGCCGATCATGGCGTAGGCCGGTGGATTCTGGATCGCATAGCGAGGGTCGCCGCTGCCACCGTTTTCAGACGCCAGCACCGGCTGACCGATACCCAGCAGCAAAACAATGGCAAAGGTTCGAAACGAATTCATGGGACGGTCCTTCGACTAGGCATTGAGAACACTGACTATAGACCTTCGGGCCTGATCAGCTCTGACAGTGAGGGCAAAAAACGCTGGCGCGCTGCCCAAGTTTCACTTCACGCAACGGCGTACCACAGACTTTGCAAGGCTCACCGCCACGGCCGTAGGCGAATAACTCCTGCTGGAAATAACCCGGCTGACCGTCGCCGCCGATGAAGTCGCGCAACGTCGTGCCGCCCCGCTCAATGGCGTGGGCAAGAATACGTTTGATCTCGAGCGCCAGTTTCAAATAACGCCCCCGGGAAATGCTCTTGGCTTCACGGCGCGGGTCGATACCTGCGGCGAACAGCGCTTCGGTCGCATATATATTGCCGACACCGACCACCACCGCGTTGTCCATGATGAACGGCTTGACCGCCATGGAACGCGTGCGCGATTGCTGGAACAGACGATCGCCGTCGAACAAATCGGTCAACGGCTCCGGTCCCAAACGGATCAGCAACTCATGATTGAGCGGGTCGAGGCTCCAAAGCATGGCGCCGAAACGACGCGGATCGGTGTAGCGCAGCGCCAGGCCCGATTCCAGCTCGATATCCACATGCTCGTGCTTGGCGGCCGGCATGCCGACTTCCACCAGGCGTAAATTTCCCGACATGCCTAAATGACTGATCAGCGTGCCGACTTCGGCATTGATCAGCAGGTACTTTGCCCGTCGCTCCACCAACACGATGCGCTGGCCGGACAACCGCACATCCAGGTCTTCGGGGATCGGCCAGCGCAGACGCCGGTCACGCACGATGACCCGGCTAACACGTTGACCTTCCAAATGCGGTGCAATGCCGCGGCGGGTGGTTTCGACTTCTGGCAATTCAGGCATAGCGCTCTCGGATCAGGCGATCAACTCAGGACACGTCCGACACTCAGTGGCGGCCGCCGAGGTCGTGAATCGTTTGCTTAAGGCTTTCGAAGTCGTAGTCCGAGAGGCCGACATAATCGAGCACCAACGGCGCGATGCTGTGCCACTCATGGTCTTCAGTCTGATTACCCAATACGCGATAGGACGCGCAAATATGTTCGGCCATCTTCAGGATCGCCAGCAGGTTCTTCAACTGACTGTTGCGCGATGATTCATCGCTGAAAATCGCCAAGGCATTGTGGTGATTGGCGATAGCCGCAGTCACGTGCTCAGGCAGATGCCACGACTTGGCGGTGTAGTAACCGACCACGGCGTGATTGGTGTTGAACACCCGGTTCTCGGTGTCCACCACACGGCACTCGGGACCGGCGTTCGCATACGCTTCTTCCAGAACACTCATGTAATCAGGGAAGCGCTGCAACATCAGCGGCACACCACAATCGTGAAACAGGCCCAGCGCATAAGCCTCGTCACCGGTTTGGGTGCCGATACGCTTGGCCAGGGTCAGGCAGGTCATCGCCACATCCTGCGCGGTGTCCCAAAACCGGTTCAGGGTCACGATGGTGTCATCGTTCATCTCGCCCTTGATCGACTGCGCGTTGATCAGGTTGATGATCGAACGGCTGCCCAACAGATTCACCGCACGCTGGATCGAGGCAATCTTGTTGCTCAAACCGTAATAGGGAGAGTTGACGATCTTCAGCAAAGAACCAGAAAGGCCCGGGTCCTGGGCGATCAGCTTCGCAATCACCTCCAGATCCGGGTCAGGCATGTATTGCTCCATCTGCAGGTCCACCATGATCTGCGGTTGGGCCGGCACACTGATGCCTTGCAGGGACTGTTGTATCTGTTCGTTAGTCAGCTCTTGGGACATAAATACGCACTCTGGGGCAGGCGGCGATTCTAACCTTTATAAAGTTGAATTCGATATTTTGGCCGGTAGATCGCCGAAAAACGCATCAATTCACTTCGCCCAAACCCCAAGCTTTAGTCGCAAGAGGACACGCTCCTTCGCCACAGGTCTATCCGCCCAGCCGAGGTCTTGCGCAACACGTTATACTTCCGCTCTTTTTTCCGGAGCGACGTCATGTCCCTGCCTAGCCTGCGCCTTAAAGCCAACGCCGACCGTCGCTTGCGAAACGGCCACTTGTGGGTCTACAGCAACGAAATCGACGTGGCCGCCACCCCGTTGCACGGCTTCAATGCCGGCGACCAGGCAATACTCGAATCCGCCAGCGGCAAGCCGCTGGGCATCGTTGCCATGAGCCCAAACAACCTGATCTGTGCTCGCCTGCTGTCGCGCGACATCAAGTTGCCGCTGGACAAATCGCTGCTGGTGCATCGCATCAACGTAGCCCTGTCGCTGCGCGATCGCCTGTTCGACAAGCCGTTCTATCGCTTGGTCTACGGTGATTCAGACCTGTTGCCAGGTTTGGTGGTCGATCGCTTCGGTGACATTCTGGTGGTCCAGATCGCCTCGGCGACCATGGAAGCGCATAAAGAAGACGTGATCGCGGCGCTGACCCAAGTGCTCAAGCCAAGCGGCATTCTGTTCAAGAACGACTCTGCTGCTCGCGATGCCGAAGGCCTCAACCGCTACGTCGAAACCGTATTCGGCCTGGTGCCGGAATGGGTAGCGCTGGAAGAAAACGGCGTGAAGTTCGAAGCGCCGGTCATGCAAGGCCAAAAAACCGGATGGTTCTACGACCACCGCATGAACCGTGCGCGCCTGGCACCTTATGCCAAAGGTAAGCGCGTACTTGACCTGTACAGCTACATCGGCGGCTGGGGCGTGCAAGCAGCCGCTTTCGGCGCCAGTGAAGTGTTCTGCGTTGACGCTTCGGCCTTCGCCCTCGATGGCGTAGAGCGTAACGCGGCGCTGAACGGTTTCGCCGACAAAATGACCTGCATTGAAGGCGACGTGTTTGAAGCCTTGAAAGAGCTTAAAGCCAGCGAAGAGCGTTTCGACGTCATCGTGGCCGACCCTCCGGCGTTCATCAAACGCAAAAAAGACATGAAGAACGGTGAAGGTGCCTACCGTCGTCTGAACGAGCAAGCCATGCGCCTACTGAGCAAGGACGGCATTCTGGTCAGCGCTTCGTGCTCCATGCACCTGCCTGAAGATGATTTGCAGAACATCCTGCTGACCAGCGCCCGCCACCTGGATCGCAACATCCAGTTGCTGGAACGTGGCGGCCAGGGTCCGGATCACCCGGTTCACCCGGCCATTGCCGAAACTCGCTACATCAAGAGCATCACCTGCCGCCTGCTGCCAAACAGCTAATTAGTCAGGGTAACGGGGGGCCAGCAGGCTCCCCGTTTGCGTTCAACCGATGACTTTCAATCGGCTTATTTTGTTGGCCCATCATTAAAACCATCTATTTCTGACTCTTGCCGGCTTAACATCGCGCAGGAAGTTTCCCTGCGCTTCTTATTTGAAAGAATCAGCCTACAAGTTGTTAAAAGCCATAGGATACTTCTCACAAAATTACTGGAACTTTCCTACCCAATATCCACTTGATAAGAATTCATTACAAACTATGATTGAGTTGTCACCAAGAAGTGACGCCCACTTTCAACTACAAGGAGTTACACCATGAAAGCAATTACTCTGGAAACCAAAAAAATCGCTAACCTGGCTTTTCTGGTTGCACCGAAAGCCCGCTAAGTAATTGAGACGTTGGGGAGTGCCGGCTACCCAGCGTTTTATATGGTCCTGTCCAGAGCGAACTGCCAATAATGTACATAAATCCGCATTTATTCATATTGCCTCGTACACCAAGCCAAATAGTATGGGATTACAAAAACCACAAACAATTTGAACTCAATCTTGAATATACAAATCGACTGGCGCAACTTACCTGCAACCCTGCATTGTTCGACAACAACAACACAATAGACACTCAGTTTTTTAACACCGGAATCCTGACAACTTCAATGCCCGACACGGTTGAATGGGGCTGGGATGAACTGTCCAAAATATTCCATATCGGCACCAAAAATATTCCTTGCGAACACATTCCCGAAAACATTCATGAATGGTCGAGAGACTACCTGGATCATTGCAACGAAGTACTGGCCTCGCCCGCGCCGAATGCCCGTCTCGCCCGCCACTCGGCCAGCGAACTGATTGCCCTGCCCGCACCTTGCGAATTACCGGCCTGCCATCTGGTTGATGCGCTGTTCCGTCGAAAGACCTGCCGCACCTTCACCGGCGAGGCAATGTCCCTGCGAGATATCAGCACGCTACTTTACCTGTCCCTCGGTTATCTGAAAGAACGCGAAAACGATGTCGATGACGCCGTCGCCGCTGGTCTAGGCGCCCGACGCAGCAGCCCTTCCGGTGGCGGATTGAATGCCTGCGAAGGCTTTCTTTATGTGCAAAACGTCAATTGCCTGGAACCCGGGCTCTACGCCTACCACCCCGCCGAACATGCCTTGAGCTTCGTCAACCCGCTGCCGGGATCGCCTTTGGGCCAGCTTCTGTGTGGCCAGCATTTCATCAACGATTTACCTGCAGGGCTGTTCATCAGCGCCCGTTTCGACAAGTTGTGGTGGAAATACGAGCACTCACGGGCCTACCGAATGGCCTATGTCGAGGCGGGCCATATTTCCCAGACCTTTCAACTGGTCGCCACGGCACTGGGCATGAGCACCTGGTTGACTGGAGCGCTGGCCGACGACCAGGTCGAAACGCTACTGCAGCTTGATCACAGCGCAGAACAACCGCTGTTTTTCGTCGGCTGCGGCCAAAGTAATGGCCAAGTAATGTGCGAGGAACTGAAAATACTGATGAACCGCCAGGGCGTGCAACCATGACCGATGCCAGCGGCAGTCAGCCGTCCCTCTCCGATGCCTGGGGCCAGCGTTTCACCCTTGGCGACTGGGATGCTCGCGCCTCAGTACGAACCAGCAAGAACAGCTATCTGTTGCCATCGGACCTGGAGCATCAACTGCAAACACGCCACTGGTTCCCACCAGCCTTTTTACCCTACCTGAGTCACCCGACCATCAAACAGGCCGGCCCGTCGATCGTCCATCGATTAACCGCCAATCACCTGGTGTATTTCCTCGACTACACCACGCTGCTCGAACACCGAATCGTCAACCGCTCCGTAGAAACCATTGTCCACGACGAATTGGGCGTCAATATTCCCCAACGGATGAAAACCGCTGCACTTCAGCTCTACACCGACGAGGGCTATCACGCACTGTTCTCCAATACCCTCGCGGAGCAGATTGCCAGCCTCTACGGCATTGCTCAGCGCCCAGTGATGCCCCAGCGAATCAGCCGCCTGAACAACCTGCTGGGACAAACGCCTGACCGGCATAAGGCCTTGGCCTGGTTTCTCGTCGGCTTTGTGTCCGAAACAATCATCGCCAGGGAGCTACTCGACATTTGCCGCGACACGCTGGTATCCGGGGTCCAGGAAATGCTCAGGGACCACCTCGCCGACGAGGCTCGCCACAGTCGCTACTTCTCAGAAGTGTTCCATTATTTATGGCTGACGCTGAACAGCAGCCAACGAACATTCGCCGCCAGGCTGCTGCTGGACATCCTTCTGATTTTCTTTGAAGTCGATGAACGCTGGCTAAAGGACAGCCTGCGAAGCGTGGCCCTGGAAGAGACGTGCATCGCTAACATTCTCGCCGACCTGACAGGTCTGCAAGCCCTGACGCAGCGCGCCCGCTCCGGGGCTGGCGCCACGCTTCACGCCCTGAACCAGGCAGGGTTCTTCGACCTGCCCTACAACCAGCAACTTTTCACACAGGCAGGACTCGTCGATGGCTGAAGAGCAATCTACTGTCAGTCTCAAAAAACGCCGCTCCGCAATCATCCTGTTGATGGCCATGGTGCTACTCGGGGTCTTCCCGCTCGATGTTCTACTGCCATCGTTTCCGGCGCTGGCCGCACACTTTCGCACGACACCTTCCGATATTGCGCTGTCCATCAGCCTATTCGCCGTCGGCATTGCACTGTCCCAGTTGCTGATCGGGCCACTGTCGGACGTGATCGGGCGCAAGGCGCTGTTGCTGGCAGGTATGGGAATTTCCATGCTGGGGGCGATAGGCTGCGTGCTGTCCACGGACTACGCCTCCTTTTTGGTTTTTCGCGTTATCCAGGCAGTGGGCTGCGGCTGCTTCGTCCTCTCTCAAGCACTGGTGCAGGACCTGTTCAAGGGTGCAGAACGTGATCGCTTGCGGATTTTCATGGTCACCGTCACCGGGGTTTTCATTTCTGTCTCGCCACTGGCCGGCACCTTCCTGCAAGCCACGCTGGATTGGCAAGGCAGCTTCGTGGTGTTCACCGCGCTGGCGGGGGTGGTATTCGTAAAATCCTGTTTTTTTCTGGAGCGCTCTCCTCAAGGCGCAGCGGGTGGACCACCCAACTTCATTCAGTCTTATCGACGGGTTTTCGCCGACTTCGAATTTCTGGGTTACTGGCTAATATCAGCCTTCGCCTTCGCCTGCCATTTCTCGTTCATTATCATTTCACCGCTGATTTTCATGGAGCAACTTCAGCTCTCCCCTTACGACTTCTCGCTGACCCTGTTGGTCTACGGTGCGGCCTACCTGTTCGGTGGCATGGCCGCGACACTGTTGAGCCACCGAATCAGTCCCGGACAACAGATTGTCATCGGTCTGACCCTGATCCTGCTGTCGGGCTTGGGCCTGCTTTACCTGGGTCAACATTTCCCGCTGTCGGCAGCCACCGTGCTCATTCCCATGATCATTTGCACCGCCGGCACCACCATTGCCCGTCCCGCCGCCACCTCCAAAGCCATGAGCTTGTTTCCAGACAACGCGGGGACTTCGGCGTCGGCCGGGAGTACCTTGATTTTCATCTGCGGCGGATTGATCAGTGCGCTGATCAGTTTGAGCGCCGCGAATCTGCAAATGACGCTGGGCTACGCCTTTGTGATGCTGAGCGTCATCGCCTTGGTACTCAATCGTCGCATTAACAGCCGCGCCAAAAGCCTGAGCCCAAGGACAGACTAACGGCGACCGGCGGTCATCGAGCAAGGTGGGTATGCGCAGGGTCAACACTTTCCGGCATTCCCTCCTGACGCCAGCGGTGTAGAATCGCGGGATTCATCGCCATTCATCCCCCGGCGGGTTTATGAGCTCAGGCTGAGGCAAGCGGCGATCCCGCAAAGTCATCGGCAACTTCCGGACACGCGGCTATTTCTGAGTGTTCCAGACGTCAATAGAAGCTCACTCCCCTTTTGATACCTGATTTAGCCGCCCGGAGTGCTCCATGCCTGATTATCGCTCGAAAACATCCACCCACGGCCGCAACATGGCCGGCGCCCGCGCACTGTGGCGGGCCACAGGGATGAAAGATGACGACTTCAAAAAGCCGATCATCGCCATTTCCAACTCCTTTACCCAGTTTGTACCGGGCCACGTCCACCTCAAGGACCTGGGCCAACTGGTCGCCCGCGAAATCGAACGGGCCGGCGGTGTCGCCAAAGAATTCAACACCATTGCCGTGGATGACGGCATCGCCATGGGCCACGACGGCATGCTGTATTCGCTGCCGAGTCGCGAGATCATCGCCGACTCCGTCGAATACATGGTCAACGCACACTGCGCCGATGCCATCGTCTGCATCTCCAACTGCGACAAGATCACCCCAGGCATGTTGATGGCGGCCCTGCGCCTGAACATTCCGGTGATCTTCGTCTCGGGCGGCCCGATGGAAGCCGGCAAGACCAAGCTGGCCAGCCACGGTCTCGACCTGGTCGATGCCATGGTCATCGCCGCCGACTCCAGCGCTTCTGACGAAAAAGTTGCAGAGTACGAGCGTAGCGCCTGCCCGACCTGCGGTTCGTGCTCCGGTATGTTCACTGCTAATTCGATGAATTGCCTGGTGGAAGCCCTGGGCCTGGCGTTGCCGGGCAACGGTTCGACCCTGGCCACCCACAGCGACCGCGAGCAACTGTTCCTGCAAGCCGGCCGGACCATCGTCGAGCTTTGCCAGCGTTACTACGGCGACAATGATGAGTCGGTGTTGCCGCGCAATATCGCTAACTTCAAGGCGTTCGAAAACGCGATGACGCTGGACATCGCCATGGGCGGTTCCACCAATACCATCCTGCACTTGCTGGCCGCGGCGCAGGAAGCCGAGATCGACTTCGACCTGAAGGACATCGACCGCTTGTCGCGTCACGTGCCGCAACTGTGCAAGGTCGCGCCGAACATCCAGAAGTACCACATGGAAGACGTCCACCGTGCCGGCGGGATCTTCAGCATCCTCGGCTCACTGGCGCGCGGTGGCCTGCTGCACACCGACCTGCCAACAGTGCATAGCAAGACCCTGGCCGAAGGTATCGCCAAGTGGGACATCACCCAAACCACCGACGAAGCCGTGCATCACTTCTTCAAGGCTGGCCCTGGTGGCATCCCGACCCAAACCGCGTTCAGCCAGTCGACCCGTTGGGAAACACTGGATGACGACCGCGAAAACGGCTGCATCCGCAGTGTCGAACACGCCTATTCGAAAGAAGGCGGCCTGGCCGTGCTTTACGGCAACATCGCGCTGGACGGCTGTGTGGTGAAAACCGCTGGCGTCGACGAGTCGATTCACATTTTCGAAGGCAACGCCAAGATCTTCGAAAGCCAGGACAGCGCGGTGCGCGGCATTCTGGCTGACGAAGTGAAGGCCGGCGACATCGTGATCATTCGCTACGAAGGCCCGAAAGGCGGCCCAGGCATGCAGGAAATGCTCTACCCGACGTCTTACCTGAAATCCAAAGGCCTGGGCAAAGCGTGCGCCCTGCTGACCGACGGCCGGTTCTCTGGTGGCACCTCGGGCCTGTCCATCGGCCACGCGTCGCCAGAAGCCGCTGCCGGTGGTGCTATCGGTCTGGTACAGGATGGCGACAAAGTGCTGATCGACATTCCTAACCGCTCGATCAATCTGTTGATCAGCGATGAGGAGATGGCGACCCGCCGTGCCGAGCAGGACAAGAAAGGCTGGAAACCGGTAGAAAAACGTCCACGTAAAGTGACCACGGCGCTGAAAGCCTACGCGCTCCTGGCCACCAGCGCCGACAAAGGTGCCGTGCGCAACAAAGCGATGCTCGACGGGTTGTAAGGCTTAACCGTCGAACAAAAAAGCCCCACCCAGTGTGAACTGATCGTTTCCATGCAGCGCATGGAAACGATTATCGCAGTGCTTACTGAATCTCTTCCGGCTTGACGATCACCCAGTTTTTGTCCGCAGTCACCGGCAGGCCTTCTTTGGCCTGTGCTGCTGCGTGCTTGGCCATCATGCCGTTGAGTTGGGTCATGTACTTGTCCTTGCGGTTGACCCACAAGTGAATGCCGCCCTTGGCCACGTCAACACTGTGGAACAGCATGTAACCGTCGCTGGTCGGCGTATCGCCGCCCACCAAAACCGGTTTTTTCCACTCATCGATGTACGTCAGGATCGCCGCATGCTTACCGGCCATCCAGGTTGCCGGCGTCCACAGGTACGGCGTCAGCTCCAGGCCCATGTTGGCCTTCTCGTCATACTTGCCCGCGATGATCTGTTTGCGTGCGGTGGTCAGCTCGCCGGTCTTACGGTCCTTGAGCAGCGTGCTTACGCCGATCACGTTCTGTGGTTTGACGTTGTAGCCATACTTCGGATCGGCGGCGACCATACGTACCAGCTCTTCGGAGGCCGCGGTCATCACGTAGACCTCAATGCCGTTCTCCATCAGCTTGTTGTACAGCTCGGCCTGACCGGTGAAAACTTTCGGCGGCTGGACATCGATGGTCTTGACCACGTCGCCGTCGTAATACGTACTCGGTACCGGTTTGCCGGATGCCATCAGCTCATCGACGTAACCCTTGAGCTCTTGCAGGGTGAAGCCCGAAAAAACCTGAGCAACCCATGGGTAGCACACCATGTCGTCGATTTCGCAGAGGCGATAGTAATAGCTGAACAGGCTTTCCTTATGGTCAGCGGTGTCCTTGAACGGAATCAGTTTCAGGGAGGGGTCGAGGGTGTCGCGGGTGATCAGCCCCTTGTTTTCCATAAATGGCAGCAACGACTCTTCGAGGTCGTAGCGGTAACTGGTGTTGTCCATGTCGAACACCGCGAAGTTACCTTTGTTAGCGTTGGCGGCGATCATCGCGTCCAGCGCCTTGGCCTGATCGGCTGGCCAGTGTTTCAAGTCCGTAGCAAATACCTGGCCGGCGAGGCCAAGGCAGAGTGCAGCAGCCAGAAATTTCGGTGCGAACTTCATTAGCTTTCTCCCTGATTCAAAGAGATCGACGCTAACAAAAAACTGTGACAGTTCTCGCCTGCCCGCGACCGCTTGCGTCCTGATTCCGTCAGGCGCATTCCCCAAAGCGGCGGCGGCTTATTCCAAAAACGACAGTCCACCTCAGTTTTTGGTATTAATTCATTAGATATCAAGCTGTTAGGCTTGCCGGTTCGCAGCTGCCCCGGAAGGCAGTTGGCACAAGTCTTATCGGAGTCCTTATGAATCTGCCGCTGATTCTCAATCTACTGGTGTTCCTCGCCCTGCTCTTTGGCCTGGCGCAAACCCGTCACACCTCCTGGAGCCTGGCCAAAAAAGTCCTGCTGGCACTGGCCTTGGGCGTGGTATTCGGCGTGGTGCTGCATACCATTTACGGTGCCGGCAACCCAGTGCTGAAAGCCTCAATCGGCTGGTTCGATCTGGTCGGCAACGGTTACGTGCAGTTGCTGCAAATGATCGTGATCCCGCTGGTGTTCGCCTCAATCCTTAGCGCGGTGGCCCGTCTGCACAACGCTTCGTCGCTGGGCAAGATCAGCTTCCTGACCATCGGTACGCTGTTGTTCACCACCGCCATCGCGGCGCTGATAGGTATCGGCCTGACCAACCTGTTTGGCCTCTCCGCCGAAGGTCTGGTCGCCGGCACCCAGGAACTGGCTCGCCTGCAAACTATTCAGACCGACTACGCCGGCAAGGTTGCTGACCTGAATGTGCCGCAATTGCTGCTGTCGTTCATCCCGCAAAACCCGTTCGCCGACCTGGCGCGTGCCAAGCCGACCTCAATCATCAGCGTGGTGATCTTCGCCGCATTCCTGGGTGTCGCGGCGCTGCAACTGCTCAAGGATGACGTCGAGAAAGGTCAGAAAGTGATCAACGCTATCGACACACTGCAAGCCTGGGTGATGCGTCTGGTGCGCCTGGTAATGAAGCTGACCCCTTACGGCGTGTTGGCGCTGATGACCAAAGTGGTCGCCGGCTCGAACCTGCAAGACATCATCAAGCTCGGCAGCTTTGTCGTGGTGTCCTACATCGGCCTCGGCCTGATGTTCGTGGTCCATGGCTTGCTGGTATCGGCCGCCGGAATCAACCCGCTGCGTTTTTTCCGCAAAATCTGGCCGGTGCTGACGTTTGCCTTTACCAGCCGCTCCAGCGCCGCGAGCATTCCACTGAGCATCGAAGCACAGACCCGTCGTCTAGGTATTCCGTCGTCCATCGCCAGTTTCGCTGCCTCGTTCGGCGCGACCATTGGCCAGAACGGCTGTGCCGGCCTGTACCCGGCGATGTTGGCCGTGATGGTGGCGCCGACCGTGGGCATCAATCCCCTGGACCCGCTGTGGATTGCAACACTGGTGGCGATCGTGACCCTGAGTTCGGCCGGCGTAGCCGGGGTCGGTGGCGGCGCAACCTTTGCCGCGCTGATCGTACTGCCGGCCATGGGTTTGCCGGTGTCACTGGTGGCGTTGCTGATTTCGGTCGAACCGCTGATCGACATGGGCCGCACGGCGTTGAACGTCAGCGGGGCGATTACGGCGGGGACGATTACCAGCCAGATCATGCAGCAGACGGATAAAGAGCTGCTGGATGCCGATGAGCATGCGGAGTTGGCTCACGCTTAAGTAGCGCCCGACAGACCGCTATCGCGAGCAAGTTCGATGCCACAGGGGTTATGTGTCGATCACAAACCTACTGTGCGATCCAGCCTGCTCGCGATGCCTCTAGGCTTTTTCCCACACCTCAAAGGTGTACGCAGGCTTATCCCCTTGCGCCGCATTCTCGGTGTTCGACACCAACTTCCACTGTTCCAAATCAAATTCCGGAAACCACGCATCGCCCTCAGGGCTCAGCGCCACCCGCGTCAGGTACAGCCGGTCGGCCTGCGCCAGGCCCTGGGCATACAATTGCGCCCCACCGATCAGCATCAACTCATCGACGCCCTGCTCGCGCGCCCACGCTTCAGCGCGCACAACGGCAGCCTCCAGCGACGGATAAACCTCTGCACCGTCGAGCATGAGGTCCACCTGCCGACTGACCACGATGTTCAACCGACCCGGCAGCGGACGACCGAGCGAATCCCAGGTTTTGCGGCCCATGATGATCGGCTTGCCCAGGGTGGTGGCCTTGAAGTATTTGAAGTCCCCCGGCAAGTGCCAGGGCATGCTGTTGTCGACACCGATCACACGGTTTTCACCGAGGGCTGCGATCAGGCTAAGGGGGAGTGATTTAGTCATACGGGCGAGGATACCAGAGCCTCCCTTTCCCCGATAAGCACCACAGCGGTTATGCTCAGCGCTCATTTGAGCGACGAGATGGCGCGTGACTGAACTGACTCCTCTGCAAAACCTCTGGCTGACCGAAACCGTGCGCCTGCGTGAAGAACACGCAGGCGCCCTGGACGATCTGGAAGCCAACCGACTGGCCCGCACGGCGGGCGGTGATCTGCCGACGCGAATTCAGCGTCGCGCCCTGTGGCTGGCCGAACGTGATGGTTTAACCCATGCGCTCACGCACTGGCTGCAAGGTGCCCGCCTGGCGCTGCTGGTAGTGGCGGTGCTGGCGGTGGTCAGCGGTGCAGGCCTGGCCTTCGCTGCACTGGGCGACGGACAGGTCTGGGTGAATGTGTTCTGGGCCTTGGGCAGCCTGCTCGGGTTGAACCTGATTCTGCTGCTGAGCTGGGCCTCGGGCCTGGTGTTTGCCGGTGAGCACGGCGCCACACTCGGTCGTCTATGGCTGTGGCTTAGCGAAAAACTTGCCCGCGACGCCAAAGCCGCGCAACTGGCACCGGCGCTGCTGCTGTTATTGCAACGGCATGCACTCAATCGCTGGGCCATCGGCGTACTGGTCAACAGCACGTGGTTGCTGGCGATGCTCAGCGCGCTGGCGATCATGCTGACGCTGATGGCAACCCGGCGTTATGGCTTCGTCTGGGAAACCACCCTCCTCAGCGCTGACACCTTTGTCACCCTGACCCAAACCCTCGGCGCCCTGCCAGCGCTGCTCGGGTTTAATGTGCCCACGGTGGACATGATCCGCGCCAGCGGCGACACCGCGCTCAACGTCGAAAGTGCTCGTCAAGCCTGGGCGACCTGGCTGGTCGGCGTGGTGGTGGTTTACGGCGTGGTGCCGCGCCTGCTGCTCGCGCTGTTTTGCCTGTGGCGCTGGAAAGCCGGCAAAGACGCCCTGCGCCTGGACATCAACCTGCCTGGCTATGCGCAACTGCGTGAACGGTTGATGCCCAGCAGCGAACGCCTGGGCATCAGCGATGCGGCACCGGATCAGTTGCACCGTGTCGAAAGCGGTGTCAGCGACCTGCACAGCGATGGCGCGCTGCTGGTGGCCATCGAGTTGGACGACCAACGGGCGTGGCCGCCTCAGCTGCCAAAATCCGTGAACAACGCCGGCATTCTCGATAGCCGTGAGTCTCGAAACAAACTTCTTGAACAGTTGAGCCGCTTTCCCCCTGCACGTTTGGTCATTGCCTGCGACCCGCGTCGCTCGCCGGACCGCGGCAGCTTGGCGTTAATCGCCGAACTGGCGCGCAACGCCACCGCCACGCGGGTCTGGCTGCTGCAAGCACCCACCGGCGAAGCGCTGGAAGCGGAACGACTCGGCGACTGGCACACGGCGCTGCAACAACTCGAACTGCCATTCGCCGATTGCGCGCCGCTCAACTGGCTGGAGACCGGTCATGACTAAACCTTTGAAACTGGCGGTCGTCGGCCATACCAACGTCGGCAAGACCTCGTTGTTGCGCACCCTGACCCGAGACGTCGGCTTCGGAGAAGTGTCGCACCGGCCCAGCACTACGCGACATGTCGAAGGGGCGCGGCTGTCGGTCGACGGCGAGCCATTGCTCGACCTCTACGACACCCCTGGCCTGGAAGACGCCATCGCTCTGCTCGACTACGTTGAACGGCTGGACCGCCCAGGCGAACGCCTCGATGGCCCGGCGCGCGTCGCGCGATTCCTGGAAGGCAGCGAAGCACGGCAGCGTTTTGAACAAGAAGCCAAAGTGCTACGCCAGCTACTGGCCTCGGACGCCGGGCTCTACGTGATCGACGCCAGGGAACCGGTGCTGGCCAAGTACCGCGACGAGCTGGAAGTGTTGGCCAGTTGTGGCAAACCGCTGTTGCCGGTGTTGAATTTCGTCAGCAGCGCCCACCAGCGCGAGCCGGCCTGGCGCGAAGCGTTGGCGCGCCTGGGGCTGCACGCCTTGGTGCGTTTTGACAGCGTCGCCCCGCCGGAGGATGGCGAGCGCCGACTCTATGAAAGCCTGGCCTTGTTACTGGAACATTCGCGCGAACAACTGCAACGCTTGATCGCCGACCAGCAGGCCCAGCGCCTGGTCCGGCAACACAGTGCGGCGCGGCTGATCGCCGAGTTGTTGATCGACTGCGCCGCGTGCAGGCGCAGCGTGGCCAGCGACGCCGAGCAGGAACAGCACGCCATCAGTGAACTGCGTAAAGCCGTGCGACAGCGTGAACAACGCTGCGTCGAAGCACTGCTCAAGCTCTTCGCCTTCCGCCCGCAGGACGCCGCCGCAACTGATTTGCCATTGCTCGATGGCCGTTGGGGCGATGACCTGTTCAACCCCGAAACCCTCAAGCAACTGGGCGTGCGGGTCGGCAGCGGGATCGCGGCCGGCGCAGCAGCAGGGGCCGGTGTCGATTTGCTGGTGGGCGGCCTGACCCTTGGAGCGGCGGCGTTGGCCGGTGCCATTGCTGGCGGCGCCCTGCAAACTGCGCGCAGCTATGGCAGCCGCTTGCTGGACAAGATCAAAGGCCAGCGCGAACTGACCATCGACGACAACGTATTGCGACTGCTCGCCCTACGCCAGCGGCAATTACTACTGGCACTGAACCTGCGTGGACACGCGGCGGTGGACAGCATTCAAGTGGCCGCGCCCCAGGACAAGACCTGGCGCGAAGGCAAGCTGCCCGACGTCCTGAATAAGGCGAGGGCGCACCCGCAATGGTCGTCGCTCAATCCGCAGGCGAAGTTGAGTCAGGCGCAAAGGCAGGAGCAGATTGAGGTGTTGGCGCAGCAGCTTTAGACCGGCGGGGCCGGATCTCGCGCCAACGACCCTACGCCGCCAGCAACCGCAACGCCTTTTCCTTCAACAGGCCAAGGTCCATCACCGGCACCCCGATTGCCTTGGCCTGCTCATCCCAGTGCCGCATGCGCAAACTGATGGTGTGCAGCGGCTCCTGCTCGAAGGCATATGCCTGGGCAGCACTCATCACCCCGCCCTGATACTCAAGCGTGCGGCGGCTGGCTTCGCTCAAGCGCTCGTAGTAACCCGGCTCTTTGAGCGTCAGATAACGCTTGGCCTGAACGTGAGACTCCACCAGCCACGCCAGGCGCTCGCTGAAACCGGCTCGACGCAAATAATCGGCCCCCAGCCGTTCGTGTCTGACCACACCAAAGCCCCCCATGTTCTCGCCACTTACGGCGCAAATGTGCCCAATATCGTGAAAGAACGCGGCCAACACCACTTCGTCGTCGAAACCTTCGGCCATGGCCAGCGCGGCGGTTTGCGACATGTGTTCGATCTGTGACACCGGTTCTCCAATGTAATCGGTGTCGCCAAAGCGCTCATACACTCCGAAGACCTCGGCGACCACCTGTTCATGACGCGCCATCAACCGTCTCCCAATAACAACGCAACATTACGCTCAGCCATCGCCGGCCCGACGCTCATGCCAACGCCGGTGTGCATCAGCGCCACGCTCACGCCTTCCGCCGGGCGCAGGAACGAGAACGGGCTCGGCCCAAACGCGCCATAGACACCCTGCCAACGCTCAAGCACCTGCACCCGGCAATCCAGCGTTTGCTCGGCCAGCTCAATCATCCAGTTATCCACCTGTTCGGCGTTGAACGGCGATGGATCCCGGCCGTAATGATGGGAATCGCCGATGATCAATTCGCCATACGGCGTCGGACTGATCAGCAAGTGAATGCCGTTTTCGTGCAAATGCGGCGTGTCGCGCAGGATCTGCGCCTGCACGTCAGCCGCTTCCGGTAAATCAGCAAACGCGCCGTAGTGAACGCAGCTCAGCCCAGTGAGCAAGGCGTGTTGCAGGTTCAGGTTGATCCGCGGTCGGGCACGGAGCATTTGCAGACGGCAAATGTGCGGATTGAGCGCGGCAATTGGCTCGGCCAGCAAGGTCTGATAATCGTGGCCGGAACAGACGATGATCTGCTTGGCGCTGAACAGCCCGGCAGTGCTGTGCAAGCGGCCCGGCTCGACATCGCGCACCAGGGTGGAGAAATGAAACTCGACGCCCAGTTCGCGACGCAGGTAATCGATCAGCAATGGAATCGCTTCGCGGGAATACAGTTGCTGGTCGTCCTTGCCATGCAGCGCCGCACGGTGATGGCCAAACTGGCCACCGTACACATCCCGCAATGCTGCACCTCGCAGCAGTTCGACATTGTACTGATGCTCCACAGCGCGACCGTTGCAAAAAGCTTGCAGAAGGTGCTCTTCAGCCTCGGTACGAGCGAACAGATAGGAACCGTTGCGCTTGAGTGGCAGGCCAGCCCGCTGCGACCATTGGCCCCAGATTTCGCGACTGGCCTTGGCCAGTTCGAGCATCGGCCCCGGCGGTTGGCCGGTGACCAGGGCCTGGCCGAAGTTACGCACCGAAGCGCCCACAGGCGTTTCGCTGCGTTCGAAAACCGTGACGTTGAGGCCGCGCTTGGCGGCGGCGTAAGCGTGCGACAGGCCCAGGATGCCAGCGCCGACGATCAGCATGTCGTTGTGTCGTGTCATGTTGCTTCCCCAATGATCATTCCCACGCCGCGCGTGGGAATGATAGGTGGTGCTTACTTGGCAACCACCTTCTCGGACTTGCCGTCATAGCGCTTACGCCACTCGGTCAGGATTTCGTCGCGATGCTTTGAAGCCCAGGCAAAGTCGTTCTTGATCAAACGCTGCTCGTAATCCGCCGGCAATTCGGTCTGCGGCTTGGCAATGCCAGGCTGAGCGAGGACCGCAAAGTTCTCTTTGTAGAGTTCCATCGCTGCCGGGCTGGCAGAAAAGTCAGCCAGTTTTTTGGCCGCCTCCTCATGGGCTGTGCCCTTGATCACGGCGGTGGCTTCGATTTCCCAGCCCAGGCCTTCTTTCGGCAGGATGATGTCGAGCGGCGCGCCTTGGCGCTTGAGCTGAACCGCTGGGTATTCAAAGGAAATACCAATCGGGAACTCGCCCGATGCGGCCAGTTTGCAAGGTTTGGAACCGGAATGAACGTACTGCCCGATGTTCTGATGCAAGTCGTCCATGTACTGCCAGCCCTGCTGCTCGCCGAAGGTTTGCAGCCAGGCGCTGACGTCGAGGAAACCTGTGCCGGACGAGGCTGGGTTAGGCATGACGATCTTGCCTTTGTACTCAGGCTTGGTCAGGTCCTGCCAGCTCACGGGTTTACTCAAACCCTGCTTTTCGGCTTCGACGGTATTAAAGCAAATGGTCGCCGCCCAAACGTCCATACCGACCCAGGCAGGTGGGTTGGCGGCGTCGCGGTAGTTGCCACCGATCTTGGCCAAATCCTTGGGTGCATAGCTTTGCAACATGCCTTGCTGGTCAAGAATCGCCAGGCTCGACGCCGCCAGGCCCCAGACCGCATCAGCCTGCGGGCGGGCTTTTTCGGCCAACAATTTGGCGGTGATGATCCCGGTGGAATCGCGCACCCATTTGATTTCGACGTCCGGGTTAGCTTTTTCGAAAGCGTCCTTGTAGGTCTTCAGTTGCTCGGCTTCGAGCGCGGTGTACACCGTCAGCTCGGTTTTTGCCGCGAAGGCGTTCAGGCTGAAAGCAGTGAGGACAGCAGCGGCCAGGGCCAAAGGCTTGAACATGTCGTTTCCCTTTTGTTTACCAGCAGTTGAGTGGCGCAGGTGAATCAGTGGCCGGGCGCGGTCTGCCGCCAGGCCTGGGAGCGGCGCAACAACCCGCGCGAGGCCCAGGCCAGCAGCAGCGACACGCCCGCCGAGGTGAACAGAATCAGAGTCGACATGGCCGCTGCGCCGCCAACGTTGCCGGCGTCGTCCATGTTCAGCACCGCCACTGCCGCGAGGATGGTGTCAGGGCTGTAGAGGAAAATCGCGGCCGAGACGGTGGTCATCGCCGAGACGAACAGGTAGCGCACGATGTCCAGTAACGCGGGCAGGCAGATCGGCACGGTGACCCGCAGGAAGTGCCGATACAACGGCGCCTTGAGCGACAGCGCAGCGGCTTCGAACTCGGCGTCGAGCTGGCGCAGCGCAGTGGTGGCGGTCATTTGTGCGGTGGTCAAATAGTGAGCGATGGTGCAGACCACCAGCAGGGTCATGGTCCCGTAGAGCACATGCAGCGGGTTGCCGTTGAGGTTGAAGAAGAAGACATAACCCAAACCCAGTACCAGGCCCGGCACCGCCATCGGCACAAAACTGAGCATGCGCAAAGCCAGATTCAGTCCCGACTGGCCCTTGGTTTTTTCCATCAGGTACGCACCGGTGAAAATCAGCAGACTGCCAATCAGCGCCGTACACAGGGCCATCTTCACGCTGTTGCTGTACGCCAGCCAACCGCCGCCCGCCGTGTCGTTGAACTGGTAGTGGTTGAGCGACAGCGACAGGTTGTACGGCCAGAACTTCACCAGCGAGGAGTACACCGCCATGCCGAACACCAGCAGCAACATCGCGCAGATCAGCAGCACAATGGCCAGGTAGCAAGCGTCCCGCCGCATCGACGGCGCCGGTTTAAAGACTTGCGCGCGACCGCTCATGGCATCGCCATGACGGCGACGCAGCCAGGCATCGACCGCAAAACTGAACAGCGCCGGCAGCAGCAGGACCATGCCGATCAACGCGCCGCGCCCGAATTGTTGCTGGCCGACCACCGCTTTGTATGCTTCTAGCGCCAGCACTTGATAGTCGCCACCAACCACCACGGGCACGCCGAAGTCGGTGATGGTCAGGGTGAACACCAGACAGAACGCGGCGAACACCGCTTGGCGAGTCGCCGGCCAAGTGATGCTACGAAAGGCTTTGGCCGGACTGGCACCCATGCTGGAGGCGGCATCGAACAATCGCGCATCCGCCAGAGACAACGCCGACAACAAAATCATCAAGGCATGCGGGAAGGTGTAGATCACTTCACCGAGCACAATGCCCCAGAAGCCATAGATATTGTCCGAGAGCAGACCGCGCAGCAGGCCTTGGTTACCAAACAGATAAACCAGGGCGATCCCCGGCAGCATCGACGGCGCCATCAGTGGCAGAAGCGACAAGCCGCGCCAAAGGCTTTTGCCGGGAATCAACGTGCGTTGCAGGGCGTAGGCAAACAGGTACGCCAACGGTACGACAATGGCCGCGACGCTGAGCGACACCTTCAGGCTATTGCCCAGCAACCAGTGAAAATTGGCACTGTTCAGCAATTCCCTGGCGGCGACCAGACCGCCCCCCTGCCCTGCTTCGGCGCTGAAGCCGCGCCAGAAGATCGCCAGCAACGGCATCAATACCGCGACGCCGAGCAACACCAGCAGTAAGACTTTGCCCCCGAGCACAAACACCCGGTCACCGATCTCCGCGCGAGACGTCTGCCGAACCTGCTTGCGCGGTAGCGGCAGCGCGAGGTTCGCGCTCATCCGGCAAATACCTGCAAGCTGCGCGGCGGCAAGGCGACCATGATCTGCTGCGCTCCGAGGCGTGGAAGGGCTTCCGGCGCCAGTTCCGCCAGCAACGCGTGACCGGGCAATTGCTCGAGCTCGAAGCTCATGCGGCAGCGGTTACCGAGAAACGTAATCTCCCGCACCTTGGCCGGGAACAGATTTTCCTCGTGTACCGGCGGATTGACGTTGATCGCCTCCGGACGACAGAACAACCGGCCAGAAGCCGTTTTGACGCTACCTTCGGCCAAGCGCATATTCAGCCCGCCTACCTGAGCGTGGCTCTCGCTGCTGCGGTTGAATGGCAGCCAGTTGCCCTGACCGACGAACTCCGCCACGAATGGTGTCGCCGGGCGGTTGTAGATTTCCTGCGGGGTGGCGTACTGCTCGACCTTGCCGTTGTTCATCACAGCAATACGGTCGGCCATCAACATCGCTTCGTCCTGATTGTGGGTGACCATCAGCGTGGTGATGCCGAGGTTGCGCTGTAATTGACGCAGTTCGGTACACAGGTGTTCGCGAACTCGGGCGTCCAATGCCGACATCGGCTCGTCCAGCAGCAACAGCGAAGGCGCCGGCGCCAAGGCCCGAGCCAGTGCCACCCGCTGCTGCTGGCCGCCAGACAATTGGCCAGGGTACTTTTTCTCACTGCCGAGCAGACCGACCAGTTCCAGCATCTGACCGACCCGCTTGCGCACTTCATCGCGACCGCTGCCGGCGAGACCGTAGGCAATGTTCGCTTCGACGGTCAGATTGGGGAACAGCGCGTAGGACTGGAACAGGATGCCGTAGTCCCGGGCTTGCGGCGCCAGGTGGGAAACGTCGCGATCACCGAGGTACAACTCGCCGCTGTCCTGCTTCTCCAGCCCGGCGATGCAGCGCAGCAACGTGGTTTTGCCACAGCCCGACGGGCCCAGCAGACACACCAGCTCACCGGCCGCCACGTCGAGGGAAACGTTATCCAGCGCGGTGAAAGCGCCAAAGCGTTTCTGCACGCCGCGCACTTTCATCGGCGCGCCGGGGTGGGTCAGGGCAGTTGCGATCGAGTGGTTCATGGACAGGCCTCATCAAGCAGATGAAAGCCATCCTAGGTTTGTAATGCGTCCGTCATGTGGCAGCGAGGCAAAAACGGCTGATAGTGGTATTCGGGGATTTTGGTTCGAGTGCTGCGGTGCCTGATCTGCCGCCATCGCGAGCAAGCTCGCTCCCATAGGAGAACGCCGTCAACTGTGGGAACGAGCTTGCTCGCGATGAGGGATTCAAGGTTTGGGAAGGTCCATTTTGTAACCCGCTCCAGGCGCACCCTCGTGCATCGCCGCCTGAATGTCCGCGTACAGAGCGTTCGCCTCAGCGGTCGTGATAGATCGCGAGCAGTCACGCAGCACTACGCGCAGCAGGACATTCTCCTGGCCCGGCAACAGCCCTAGACGTTCAATGGCCTGCACGGGCAAATCGGCGAATTCCCAACGCCCTTTGATCTGCATTTCTTCAATCCAGTCAGAACAATCACCGGCAGCGTGCAACATCCTTTCGGTCAAGACTTCCTCACTCAACCCCGGCGTTACCGCTAACGAGATGTCACGAGCAATCGACGGCAGACGCGACACCGGAGTCCATGGGAGCAAATCATGCATTTGCGCCTGTACGCGCACGTTTTGATCGCGCAACAAGCGAATATCAGGAATGCCCTTGCGCAGCATGGTCAGACGATCCAACCCCATTCCGAGCGCCAGCCCTCCATGCCGCAATGGATCTATCTTCAAGCGTTCTAACAACGACTTCGCGATACGACCACACTCCAGCACCTCGACCGGCGCGCCGTCGTTCAACAGATTCACCTCGATTCCGCCCTCCGTGTAGTGATGCGGACTGTTGCTGTAGACCCAGGGTTTATCAGGAACGGCGGACTTCAAGATGTCGCTGACCAAACGCAATAGATGCTCATGCGTAGTGCGTTCCCGTAGGAACGAGGCTTGCCCACGAACAGGCCAGCCCCGTCGCCGCAGGTATCAGGCCGGGGCCATTTCCTGCGCCAGCCCGAGAAACGCCGCTGGCAACCGCGCGCCTTTGCGCTCTTTGAGGCAGTACAGATACTCAAGGATGTGCGGCGCATTCTCGATGGTCAGTACCCGCAACTGCGGATCATGCGGCACTTCCTGGCGCGCAATGATGCTGATGCCGATGTTGCGCAGTACCGCCTCGCGGATGGATTCACGGCTGCCAATCTCCAGCAACGGGCCAAAACTCACGCCGGCGCTGGCCAGCAACTCTTCCGTCAGACGCCGAGTGGTCGAGCCCGTCTCGCGCATCAGCAAGGTATGTCCAGCCAGTGCGCTGAGCGGCACGTGATCGTGAACCGCCAACGGATGATTGCGATGCACCGCCAGCACCAGCGGATCGCTGCCCAACACCCGACGAATCAGCCGTGCGTCGTCCAGTAACTGCGACGACGCGGCGACGTCAACCCGGTAATCCTCCAGCGCTTCGAGCACTTGCTGGGAGTTGCCGATTTCCACCGAAACCTCCACCTGTGGCAAGCGCTCGCGAAAGGTCTTCACCAGATCGAGGATGTAATACGGCGCGGTGGCGGCGATGCGCAGCGTGCCTTGGACTTGGCCACTGTTGCGCAGGAAAAACTCTATGTCGGCTTCCTGCTGCAACAGCACCTTGACCATTGGCAGCAACCGCGCGCCGTCGTCGCTGACGCTCAGACGGCGGCCACCACGGTAGAACAGCTCAACCGAGTAATGACTTTCCAGGTGTTTGATCTGGGTCGTGACCGTCGGTTGACTCAGGCCGAGCTTTTTAGCTGCCAGGGTGATACTGCCCAAACGGGCCACCATGTAAAAAGCTTTTAGCTCGGCACTCAGCACAGCCGTTCCTCATCGTCTATTTGCGCAACAGGCGCAAACCGTTGAACACCACCAGCAGGCTGACGCCCATGTCGGCGAACACCGCCATCCACATGGTGGCGATCCCGGCGAAGGTTACTCCAAGAAAGATAGCTTTGATCACCAATGCCAAGGCAATGTTCTGTTTCAAGATGCTCGACGTCTGCCGCGACAGACGAATAAAGGTCGGAATCTTGCGCAGATCATCGTCCATTAAGGCGACATCGGCGGTTTCGATAGCGGTATCGGTGCCCGCCGCCGCCATGGCGAAACCGATTTCCGAGCGTGCCAGTGCTGGCGCGTCGTTGATCCCGTCGCCGACCATGCCCACCCGATGCCCCTGTGCATAAAGAGCTTCGATAGCTTGCAATTTGTCGGTTGGCAGCAAGTCGCCCTGCGCCTGATCGATGCCCACTTGTGCGGCAATCGCTTGGGCGGTGTGAACGTTATCGCCCGTGAGCATCAGGGTTTTGATGCCCAGGTCATGCAATTGCTGGATCGCCTCGCGGCTGGATTCTTTTACCGTGTCCGCCACGGCAAACAACGCCAACGGGCCGGACATGTCGAGCAGCAGCACCACGGATTTGCCCTGTTTCTCCAGCGCAAACAGTTTCTCTTCCAGCGCCGGCGAACACAGGTTCAGCTCTTCCACCAACCGATGGTTGCCCAGGTGGTAGACCTGACCGTTGATTTCGCCGCGAACGCCACGACCGGGCAACGCTTCGAAGTTATCCACAACCAGCGCCGCCCCCTGTTTATCCAACGCCGCGTTGGCGATGGCCAATGACACCGGGTGATCGGAGCGACCGGCCAGCGCCGCTGCAATGGACGGGGCAGAAGCCTCGGCGGTCGGGTCGAGGGACAGGTAATCGGTCTGCACCGGTTTACCGTGAGTGAGCGTCCCGGTTTTGTCCAACGCCAGGTAATCGAGCTTGTAGCCGCCCTCCAGGTACACGCCGCCCTTGACCAGAATCCCTTTGCGGGCCGCAGCCGCCAGGCCGCTGACGATGGTCACCGGCGTGGAAATCACCAGTGCGCAAGGGCACGCCACCACCAGCAACACCAGCGCCCGGTAAATCCAGTCAAACCACAAACCGCTCATGAACAACGGCGCAATCACCGCCACGCCCAGCGCAAAGGCAAACACTGCGGGCGTGTAGATTTTCGAAAACTGATCAACGAAGCGCTGAGTCGGCGCCCGCGCGCCCTGCGCCTGCTCGACGGCGTGAATAATTCGCGCCAGGGTCGAGTTATTGGCCGCCGCCGTCACGCTGTATTCCAGCGAGCCGGCCTGGTTGATGGTGCCCGCGAAGACTTTGTCGCCGACGGTTTTTTCGATCGGCAAGCTTTCGCCGGTGATCGGCGCCTGATCGATGGTGGACGTGCCGGAAACAACTTGGCCATCAAGACCAATCCGCTCACCCGGACGCACCCGCACCCGCGCACCCAACTCGATGGTTTTGACGTCTTGCTCGACCCAATTGCCGTCGGCCTGCTGCACCGTGGCCCGCTCCGGGGTCATCTGCATAAGCCCGCCGATGGCGTTGCGCGCGCGATCCAGGGATTTGGCTTCAATCAGTTCGGCCACGGTGAACAGGAACATCACCATGGCTGCTTCCGGCCACTGCCCGATCAGCACGGCCCCTGTCACGGCGATGCTCATCAGCGCATTGATGTTCAAGTTGAGGTTTTTCAGGGCAATCCAGCCCTTTTTATAGGTGGTGAGGCCACCGCTGAGGATCGACACCAGCGCGATGATTGCGACCACCCAGGTCGGTGCGGCGCTGGTGAAATGAATCACCTCAGCGGCCAGCGCACCGACACCGGATAGCGCCAATGGCCACCAGTGTTTTTTCTGGGCTGTCGGCGCGGGCGCTTCAGTCCCTTGATCCATCGGCTCGGCGTGCATGCCAAGGGACTTGATGGCCTCGATGATCGGCGCGGTGCTTGGCAGGTCGTGGGTCACACCCAGCACGCGGTTGATCAAGTTGAATTCCAGTTGCTGCACACCGCTGAGCTTGCCCAGTTTGTTCTGGATCAGCGTTTGCTCGGTCGGGCAGTCCATTGCGTCGATGCGAAAACTGCTCAATCGCGCACCGTCGGTCGGCGTTTCGCTCAACTTAATCAGCGAAGGTGGTGCCGCGCTGGAAGAACAGCAGGCATCACCATGACTGCCGTGGTCATGCTTACGCACGGGCTGCAGCGTGTGGCTATGGCTATGGCTATGGCCATGATCGTGATCGTGATCGTGATCATGCCCAGTCTTGGGGGCGTGGGTGTGCAAGGAGTCGCTCATGGGTCGCGTCCGTAAAAGTGCTTGTTGCCAAGTAAAGACCCTGTAGCCACTATAGGGTCAAGCACCCATTTGGAGACGACGACAATGAAGATCGGCGAATTGGCAAAACTCACCGACTGCGCGGTGGAAACCATCCGTTACTACGAGCGCGAAAACCTGTTGCCGGAACCGGCCCGCAGCGACGGCAACTATCGCGTCTACGCGCAGGCCCACGCCGAGCGCCTGACCTTTATTCGCAACTGCCGCACCCTCGACATGACCCTGGAAGAGATCCGCAGCCTGCTGGCCCTGCGCGACAGTCCGCAGGATCAATGCGAGAACGTCAACGCGCTGATTGACGAACACATCCAGCACGTCAAGGCCAGGATCGATGGGTTACTCGCCTTGCAGACACAACTGCTCGACCTGCGCCAACGCTGCGGCGAAGGGCCGGACGTCGATCAGTGCGGGATTTTGCAGCGGTTGGAAGTCAGTGGCGGCGTGGTGGCGACGGAGGTTGAGCATTCCCATGTCGGCCGAAGCCACGGCCACTAGTGGTCAATGATCGTTCCCACGCGAGCGTGTGAACGATCAATTTGCCACAAGAGGACTAGCGTCGAATTTTTAAACCGCCATCGGCGCGGTCATCGGCGCGTGGTGCTGATAACCCTCAAGCGTGAAGTCGCTCGGCTCGATTAACTCCAGCCACTGCGGCTGGTAAATGCCGGTCTTGGCAAACTCCGGCACGCGGTCACTGATCACCAGTTTGGGCATCGGGAACGGCTCGCGCGTGAGCTGTTCGTTGAGCATGTCCAAGTGGTTTTCGTAAACGTGAGCGTCGCCGATGAAGTAGGTGAACCAGCGCGGCGTGTAGCCGGTCAGACGACCGATCAGGCTCAGCAGTGCAGCGCCTTCGGTGAGGTTGAACGGCGTGCCCAACCCTAGGTCGTTGGAGCGGATGTAGAGGGTCAGGGAAATTTCCCGAGTCTCGACATTCGGGTGGAACTGGTACAGCAGGTGGCACGGCGGCAACGCCATTTCATCAAGCTGGGCAACGTTCCAGCCGTGGAACAGGATGCGGCGGCTGCCCGGGTCTTTGATGATGGTGTCGATGCATTGGCGAATCTGGTCGATTGCCTTGTACAGCACCACGTAGGCCTGACCGTCTTCTTGGCCTTCAGCGATCTGGCGATAACCCTGGCTGAGGGTCTGCTCGATGGCGGCGGTGTTGCTGAGCGGAATCTGCTTGTACGCCGGCCATTTGCGCCATTGCACACCGTAGATCTCACCGAGATCGTCGTCGCCCTGACGGAACGGGTTGGCCAGCCACTGTGCGTTTTCGTTGGCGTTCTGGTCCCAGACCTTGCAGCCCAACGCGCGGAATTCGGCGGCGTTGTTCACCCCACGCAAAAAGCCACACATCTCGCCGATGGCAGACTTGAACGCCATTTTGCGCGTAGTGATCGCCGGGAAACCTTCCTTCAGGTCATAACGCAGCATCGCCCCCGGAAAGCTGATGGTGTTGATGCCGGTGCGGTTGGCCTGTTTGGTGCCGTTCTTGATGACGTGGGCCACCAGATCGAGATATTGCTTCATGAGTTACCTGTGTCCTTGAACCCGGGACGCAAGTCCCGGGGTTCGAATGTAGAGCGCGGCGTCTTAAACAGCCGGGGCAGCGGGCGTTGCCGGAGCGCGGTGATACGCCAGCCAGATCAGGAAGAGACCGGCGACAATCATTGGGATGCACAGAATCTGGCCCATGGTCACCCAGCCAAATGCCAGATAGCCCAGCTGCGCATCAGGCACACGGACGAATTCGACGATGAAACGGAAGATCCCGTAGAACAGCGCGAACATACCGGACACGGCCATAGTCGGCCTAGGCTTGCGCGAGAACAACCAGAGAATGACGAACAGTGCGACGCCTTCAAGAGCGAACTGATACAGCTGCGAGGGGTGACGCGGCAGCTGCGCCGGGTCGCTGAACGGCGGGAAAATCATCGCCCACGGCAGATCGGTCGGCTTGCCCCACAACTCGGCGTTGATGAAGTTGCCGATGCGCCCGGCACCCAGGCCAATGGGCACCATCGGTGCGACAAAGTCCATCAGTTGGAAGAACGACTTGCCGTTGCGCCGGCCGAACCACCAAGCCGCGACCATTACGCCAATGAATCCACCGTGGAACGCCATGCCGCCCTTCCACACTTCGAAAATCAGTGTCGGGTTGGCGAGGTAAGCACTCAGGTCGTAGAACAGCACATACCCCAACCGGCCGCCGACAATGACCCCCATCGACATCCAGAAAATCATGTCGGAGAGCTTTTCCTTGGTCCAGGTCGGGTCGAAGCGGTTCAGCCGCCGTGACGCCAGCAGCCAAGCGCCGCCGATGCCGATCAGGTACATCAGACCGTACCAATGGATTTTCAGCGGACCGATGGCCAGGGCCACCGGGTCGATCTGCGGGTAAGGCAGCATTGCGACTCCTCGTTAAAATTGGAACTTTAAAAACCTGGGCGACGCTGTCACCTCAGGATTAAGCCAGGATTGCGCGGAACCTCAGAGCAAAAAGCTCAGCCCCACACAGAACAGCAAAGCGGCGAACAGTCTTTTGAGCAAACGCGGCGACAGCGTGTGGGCCAGTCGGGCGCCGAGGCGAGCAAAAAACATACTGGTCAGGGCGATCCCCAGCAACGCCGGCAAATAAACAAAGCCGAGACTATGGGGCGGTAGCAATGGATCGTGCCACCCCAAAATCATGAAACTTAATGCACTCGCCAAGGCAATGGGCAGACCACACGCCGAGGACGTGGCCACCGCTTGCTGCATCGGCACGCTGCGCCAGGTCAAAAACGGCACGGTCAGCGAACCACCGCCAATCCCGAAAATCGCCGACGCCCAGCCAATAAAGCTGCCAGCCAGGGTCAGACCGACTTTACCCGGCACCGTTCGACTGGCCTTGGGTTTGAAGTCGAGGGCGAGTTGAACGGAGATGATCAACGCAAATACACCGATGATTTTCTGCAAATTCGGGCCACTGATCGCTTCGGCCGTCAGCGCGCCGAAACCGGCGCCGAGGAGAATGCCCAGGGTCATCCAGGCAAAAATCGGCCAACGCACGGCGCCACGGCGGTGATGTTCGCGCACCGCATTGACCGAAGTAAAAATGATGGTCGCCAGTGAGGTGCCGATGGCCAGATGGGTCAGGATCGAGGCATCGAAGCCCTGCAGGGTGAAACTGAACACCAGCACCGGGACGATAATGATCCCGCCACCGACCCCAAATAGCCCGGCCAGAACGCCTGCGCAGGCGCCCAGCGCCAGATAGAGCAGAAATTCCATGGCCGTACCCCAAGCTTCCCGAAAATAGGAGCGGCATGGTAACGGATGCAGGCCCTTGGGCTCCACTGTGTAAGCCGATGGATCGATGAGCGATGTCTGCGTAGAGTGAGCAAAAAAACACACAAGGATCACCTTATGTGCCTGATTGTTTTCGCGTGGCGGCCCGGTCACGCACAGCCGCTGATCGTCGCCGCCAACCGCGACGAATTCTACGCCCGGCCTAGCCTGCCGCTGGCGTCATGGCCACATGCACCGCATGTGCATGCCGGCCGCGACCTCGAGGCCGGCGGCACTTGGCTCGGCATCGGTGCCCTCGGGCGCTTCGCCGCGCTGACCAATATTCGCGACCCCCATCAGCCACCCGCCCGCAAGTCTAGAGGTGAACTGGTGGCACGGTTTCTCAGCAGCGACCTGCCAATTGATGAGTATGTGAACGATGTGGTTGCACGCGCACTGGAATACGCCGGGTTTAACCTACTGATCGGCAATGCTCAGGAGCTGTGGCACTTCAATGCCCGTGCGTCGCAAGCGGTGAGGTTAACGCCAGGCGTGTATGGGTTGTCGAACGCAGGGCTGGATACACCGTGGCCGAAACTGCTCAAGGCCAAGGCAGCGTTGAGCGACGTGTTGGATGACCCGCAGCCGGCGGCTTTATTGGCGTTGCTGAATGACCCACAGACGGCGCCGTTTGCCGAGTTGCCGGATACCGGGGTTGGGCTGGCGACGGAAAGCCTGTTGTCGAGTGTGTTCATCGCCAGCCCCACGTATGGCACGCGGGCGAGTACGGCGCTGATTGTTCAAGCAGATGGGACGCGGGTGATGGTTGAGCGCAGTTTCGGACCGTATGGCGGGCATTTGGGGGAAGTGGAGATCCGCATTTAGCCTTATGCCAACTTTACTGGCTTCATCGCGGGCAAGCCCGCGATGAAGCCAGCGCCGGTTTAGAGGGTCTTGGCCGAAGCCGGATTGATCATCCGCGCCAACCCAAGGTTCTTCAGCGCCAGTTGCAGCGAGCTGTGGATAACTTGCGGGTTGTCGATGGTCATCAGCTCGGCCAGCAACTCCTTGGCCTTGCTCAGGTTGATCTGACGCAGCATCCACTTCACTTTCGGCAAGTTGGTAGCGTTCATCGACAGGCTGTCGAAACCCATCGCCATCAGCAGCACCGCGGCGGCCGGATCACCAGCCATCTCACCGCAAATGCTCACAGGCTTGCCTTCGGCGTGGGCGTCACGCACCACGTTCTGCAAGGCTTGCAACACCGCCGGGTGGAGGTAGTCGTAAAGATCGGCCACTCGCGGGTTGTTACGGTCCACGGCCAGCAGGTACTGCGTCAGGTCATTGGAGCCGACCGACAGGAAGTCCACCATCCGCGCCAGTTCCTTGGTCTGATAAACAGCCGCCGGAATCTCGATCATTACGCCAATCGGTGGCATCGGCACGTCAGTGCCTTCGTCACGGACTTCACCCCAGGCCCGGTGAATCAGGTGCAGGGCTTCTTCGAGTTCATGGATACCGGAGATCATCGGCAGCAAGATTCTCAGGTTGTTCAAGCCTTCGCTGGCCTTGAGCATCGCGCGGGTCTGCACCAGGAAGATTTCCGGGTGGTCGAGGGTAACGCGAATACCGCGCCAGCCGAGGAACGGGTTGTCTTCCTTGATCGGGAAGTACGACAGCGACTTGTCACCACCGATGTCAAGGCTGCGCATGGTCACCGGTTGCGGATGGAAGGCCGCCAGTTGCTCGCGGTAGATCGCCAGTTGCTCTTTTTCGCTGGGGAAGCGTTGGTTGATCATGAACGGCACTTCGGTGCGGTAAAGACCTACGCCCTCGGCACCACGCTTCTGCGCCCGTGCCACGTCCGCCAGCAGGCCGGTGTTGACCCAGAGCGGCATGCGGTGACCATCGAGCGTCTCGCACGGCAAATCGCGCAGGGCATCGAGCCCCAACGCCAACTGTTTCTCTTCCTCGACCACCTCGGCGAACTGCTTGCGCAGCAAGTCGCTGGGGTTGGTATAGACCTCGCCGTGGTAGCCATCGACGATCATCTGAATGCCATCGACCTTGGCGTAAGGCAGGTCAACCAGGCCCATCACCGTCGGGATGCCCATGGCTCGCGCCAGGATTGCTACGTGCGAGTTGCCGGAACCCAGCACCGACACCAGGCCCACCAGCTTGCCCTCCGGCACCTCGCCGAGCATCGCCGGCGTCAGTTCCTCGCTGATCAGGATCGTGTTGTCGGGGTAAACCAGGGTCTGTTGACGCTCTTCCTGTAAATAGGCGAGCAACCGACGGCCCAGATCCTTGACGTCCGAGGCGCGCTCGCGCAGGTAGGCGTCGTCCATCAATTCGAAGCGATTGACGTGATCAGTGACCACCTGACGCAACGCGCCCTGGGCCCACTGGCCAGTCTTGATCACTGTGGTGACCTCGCTGCCCAGCGACGCATCGTCAAGCATCATCAGGTACACGTCGAACAAGGCCCGCTCTTCTGGACGCAACTGCGTCGCGAGCTTGGCCGACAAGGTGCGCATGTCGGCGCGCACACCTTCAATCGCGGTTTTGAACAAACCAAGTTCGGCATCGATGTCGGTGATGTGCTTGTCTGGCACCACGTCCAGATCAGCCGGCGGCAGCATGACCACCGCCGTACCGACCGCCGCCCCCGGCGAACCCGGTACGCCGACGAACTTGGCTTCCTGAATGCCTTTGCCCTGACGGCCCAGGCCACGGATCGAACCGGTAGCCTCGGCGTGGGCGATAACGCCGGCAAGCTGTGCGCTCATGGTCACGAGGAAGGCTTCTTCACCTTCATCGAACTGGCGGCGCTCTTTTTGCTGGATGACCAACACGCCGACGACGCGACGGTGGTGAATGATCGGCGCCCCGAGGAATGAGGCATAGCGTTCTTCACCGGTCTCGGCGAAGTAACGGTAGCGCGGGTGATCAGCGGCGTTTTCGAGGTTCAGGGGTTCTTCACGCGTGCCGACCAGGCCGACCAAACCTTCATTAGGCGCCATGCTGACCTTGCCGATAGAGCGCTTGTTCAAGCCCTCGGTGGCCATCAGTACAAAACGGTTGGTCTCGGGGTCAAGCAGGTAGACCGAGCAGACCTGGCTGCCCATCGCCTCTTTGACGCGCAACACAATAATCCCCAACGCCGCCTTGAGATCCTTGGCGGAGTTAACTTCCTGGACGATCTTGCGCAGCGTATTGAGCATGGCTCGGGGTCGAACTCCGTCGTCAGTCGCGCGTTAAAAGGCGCGGGGCAAGCTCTTTGAGAGCGCGTCGATACACCTCGCGCTTGAATGTCACCACCTGGCCCAACGGATACCAATAACTGACCCAGCGCCAGCCATCGAATTCCGGTTTACCGGTTAAATCCATCCGCACCCGCTGCTCGTTGGAGATCAGGCGCAGGAGAAACCATTTCTGTTTCTGGCCGATGCACAGCGGTTGGCTGTGGGTTCGGACCAGACGTTGCGGCAAACGATAGCGCAACCAGCCCCGGGTGCAGGCGAGAATTTCAACATCTTCACGCTCCAGACCCACTTCTTCGTTCAACTCGCGGTACAAGGCGTCTTCCGGCGTCTCCTGGGGGTTGATCCCACCTTGAGGAAACTGCCAGGCATCTTGATTGATACGGCGAGCCCATAGCACCTGGCCGGCATCATTCGTAAGAATGATCCCGACATTGGGGCGGAAACCATCGGGGTCGATCACGGCAACAACCTCGCAAACGCATGTGGCCGCATTGTTCCACAAAGGTTGTGAAGGCAGCAACGAGCCGGCCTACCTTATGTGCACTCTTGTGAAAAGTACGTATTCTTCAGGCCTTTCTACAGACTTTTCAGCGAGTAACTGCAATGCGGTTGGCTTTATTCGACTTGGACAACACGCTGCTGTGCGGCGACAGTGACCACGCGTGGGGCGATTACCTGTGCGAGCGCGGCTTTCTGGATGCTGTGACGTACAAGGCGCGCAACGATGCGTTCTATCAGGACTACCTGGCTGGCACGCTGGATAACGCCGCGTATTTGAATTTCTGCCTGGAAATACTCGGCCGAACCGACATGGCCACCCTGGACCTTTGGCACCGCGACTACATGCGCGATTGCATCGAGCCGATCATGCTGCCCCAAGCCCTCGAACTGCTGGCCAAACACCGCGAAGCCGGCGATAAGCTGGTGATTATCACCGCCACGAACCGCTTCGTCACCGGGCCGATTGCCGCACGTTTGGGCGTCGACACCCTGATCGCCACCGAGTGTGAAATGGTCGATGGCCGCTACAGCGGACGCAGCACCGACATTCCGTGCTTTCGCGAAGGCAAGGTGACGCGACTCAATCGTTGGCTGGAAGAGACTGGGTATTCGCTGCAAGGCAGCTATTTCTACAGTGATTCAATGAATGATTTGCCGCTGCTGGAGCAGGTGACGCACCCGATAGCGGTTGATCCGGATCCGAACCTGCGCGCTGAAGCGCACAAGCGTGGCTGGCCGGTGATGTCGTTGCGCGACTGAAATCGCCATCGCGAGCCGGCTCGCGATGGCGTCGCCCACGTCCAGCGCTTTAAACCGGTTTAGCGCCCATCAATCCCGCAATCGCGATAAAGCAGACAAAACTGAACAGCGCCAAGGCCCAGGTAAACGTGCCATTGCTCGTCGCAGGTGCTGTGCGCAGTCTGTTGAGGCGTACCAACAGCCAAAACCACGCCAGCGCCGCCACGCTGTAAAGCGCGCTCGACGCTAGAATCCAGGTCTGCCCCAGCGGCCACCCCACCAGATGTGCCATCCACCAGCCGGTAAACGGCATACTCAGCAACGCCACGCCCATCAATACCCAGATGAACACCAGTGGACGCCGTAACGTGCGGGCAGGCGCCGTCGCGTCACCCTTACGCCGCGCGCGCCACACCCACATTGCCAGCCCCAGCGCACTGACCAGCAGCAATACCGTCGCCACCACATGAGCCACTTTCAGGGCCGTTAACGTTTCCATTGTGCAGTTTCCTTATGACGTGCCCATCAGCGTAGCCGCTCAGCCGAGAAACAGCTGATAGGCCGGGTTGTCGCTTTCGTCCCAATACGGGTAGCCGATTTCTTCCAGCGCCGCTGGCACCAGATGGCGTTCGTTGTGAGGCACTTGCAGGCCCGCGACTACACGGCCATCTGCTGCGCCGTGGTTGCGGTAGTGGAACATCGAGATGTTCCAGCGCCCGCCGAGCTTGTTGAGGAAGTTGAACAGCGCCCCCGGACGCTCCGGAAACTCGAAGCGCAGCACCACTTCATCGACGACCTGCGCCGCGCGGCCACCGACCATATGCCGAATATGCAACTTGGCCAGCTCGTTGTCGGTCAGGTCCAGCACCGGAAAACCCTGTTCGCTGAGGCTGGCGATCAATGCACTGCGGGGGTCGGTGTCCGGGTGAGTCTGTACACCAACGAAGATGTGCGCTTCGCTGCCGGTGTTGTAGCGGTAGTTGAATTCAGTGATCTGGCGTTTACCGATGGCTTCGCAGAACGCCTTGAAGCTGCCCGGTTTCTCAGGGATGGTCACCGCGATAATGGCTTCGCGGCCTTCACCCAGTTCGGCGCGCTCGGCAACGTGGCGCAGGCGGTCGAAGTTAACGTTGGCGCCAGAGTCGATGGCCACGAAGGTGTGGCCGGTGACGCCGTACAGCTCGACGTATTTTTT
This sequence comes from Pseudomonas sp. DC1.2, assembly GCF_034351645.1. NCBI lineage: Bacteria > Pseudomonadati > Pseudomonadota > Gammaproteobacteria > Pseudomonadales > Pseudomonadaceae > Pseudomonas > Pseudomonas sp. DC1.2. Next base: position 5,319,255 of record NZ_CP133782.1, read on the forward strand.
GATACCGGCCACACCCAAGGCGCCGGCAGGCTCGGTGATTGAGCGCGTATCGTCGTAGATATCCTTGATTGCGGCACAGATCTCGTCGGTGCTGACAGTGATCACCTGATCAACATGATCTTTACAGATTTCGAAGGTGTATTGACCGATCTGCGCCACTGCAACGCCGTCGGCAAAGATGCCCACAGTCGGCAGCACCACCCGTTCGCCGGCCGCCATGGCGGCTTGCAAGCAGTTGGAATCGTCCGGTTCGACGCCGATGATTTTTATTTCAGGACGCAGGTACTTTACGTAAGCCGCGATCCCGGCGATCAAGCCGCCGCCGCCCACCGGAACGAAAATCGCGTCCAGGCGGCCAGGGTGTTGGCGCAGAATCTCCATGGCCACCGTGCCCTGCCCGGCAATAGTGTGGGGATCGTCATACGGATGAATGTAAACGTAGCCTTTTTCGTCGACCAATTTCAGCGAGTAGGCCAGGGCTTCCGGGAACGAATCACCGTGCAGCACCACTTTGCCACCACGCGAACGCACGCCTTCCACTTTAATTTCCGGGGTGGTCTTGGGCATCACGATGGTCGCTTTCACGCCCAGCACTTTCGCCGCCAGGGCCAGGCCTTGTGCGTGGTTGCCCGCCGACGCGGTGACCACGCCACGAGCGCGCTCTTCTTCGCTCAGCTGAGTCAGCTTGTTGTAGGCGCCGCGAATCTTGAACGAGAACACCGGCTGCAAGTCTTCACGCTTGAGCCAAATGTTGTTGCCCAGCCGCTCGGAGAGCTGGCGAGCAGTCTGCAGTGGGGTTTCTACGGCAACGTCATAAACGCGCGAGGTGAGGATCTTTTTGACGTACTGTTCGAGCATCGGAAAGCATCACTGGGCGGGTTGGGCAGGGCCAAGGAGTCTAACCCGGCTTTCGCCCAAGCGACCACACACATCAAGAGGTTTTAGCCCGGCATGAGGCTATAATGCCGCCCTTTCCGTTCTATCCTTGCCCGCTTCGGAGCCCGCATGACCCAGGATCAACTCAAACAGGCAGTGGCTCAGGCCGCCGTCGACTTCATCCTCCCCAAGCTCGATGACAAGAGCGTCGTCGGGGTCGGCACCGGCTCCACCGCCAACTGCTTCATCGACGCACTGGCCAAGCATAAGGGCGCGTTCGATGGCGCCGTTGCCAGCTCCGAAGCCACCGCTGCACGCCTGAAGGGCCACGGCATCCCGGTGTATGAGCTGAACACCGTCAGCGACCTCGAGTTCTACGTCGATGGCGCCGACGAAAGCGACGAGCACCTGAACCTGATCAAGGGCGGTGGCGCAGCCCTGACCCGCGAGAAGATTGTGGCGGCCGTGGCCAAAACCTTCATCTGCATCGCCGATGGCAGCAAACTCGTCCCGGTACTCGGCGCGTTCCCACTGCCGGTCGAAGTGATCCCGATGGCTCGCAGCCACGTGGCCCGCGAACTGGTGAAGCTGGGCGGTGACCCGGTATACCGCGAAGGCGTGCTAACCGATAACGGCAACATCATCCTCGACGTGTTCAACATGCAGATCACCAACCCTGTGCAGTTGGAAACGCAAATCAACGCCATCGTCGGCGTGGTCACTAACGGTCTGTTCGCGGCACGTCCGGCTGATTTGCTGTTGCTGGGCACCCGCGAAGGCGTAAAAACCCTGCGCGCCAAGTAATCAGAGACACCGACCCGGCTGTGGGCGCCGGCCCACAGTGTTTTTTTGGAGGGGTGTTGATCAGTTTTGGACGGGTTTTTTGAAGGTGTAGAACAGGTTCGGCTCACTGACCATGTACAGCGTGCCCGCTTCGTCCATGGTCACACCTTCAGCGCGGGGGATCGCATGCTTCAGCCCGTTGAAACCGCCCAGCAGGGTCATGAAGCTGACCTGTTCACCCTTCTCATCCAGCTCCAGCAGCATGTGCGAATCGGCTGACAGCGCCAGGGTGTGCCCCGTGCGCGGGTCAATGGCCAAGGCCGACAGGTTGCGGATGTCCAGTTCGTCATTAACCAGTTTCTGTTTATCCCCTGTCAGGGTCTGGCTCCCGTCGCTCTTCCAACTGAACAGCGCAGGCGGGCGCTCTTCGCCCAACAATAGCTGATGATTGCGCGGATCCCAGGCGACAGCCTCGAAGGCTTTGTTCTGGTTCTTCGATGGGCCGAGGTCGTACTTGGGGAAGCTGTCGCGGTGCAGCTCGCGGGTATCGGCGTCAATCTTGACGATGGAAAGCATGTGCTCACGCTCGTCGACAATGCCTAACAGGCCGTTTTCCATCACTGTGACCCCTTCCGGATTACTCCACCCCAGCAGCGGTATCTTGCGCAGCACATCACCCTGCAACGTCAATTCCACCAGAAACGGGTTCTTGCCCATGACCGAGAACAGGGTTTTGGATTGGGGATTATAGGCAAGGTCGGACGCTTCATCCTTCTCCATGCCTGGCAGCAATTTGGCGTCGATCACCACTCGATAATCCGGTAGCCAGACGCTTTGTTGGCGCTCGACTGGGCTTTCGAAGTATTCCAGCACCCAAAGCATGCCGCGATCGTCCCAATGCATCGCAAACGCGAGGCCGTAGGCGGCGCCAGCCACCAGCAAAAGCCAGGCATACCAACGCATGGCGAAGCGCGAGCGGCGGGCAGTGTTGAGCGCAGGTTGTGGTTGCGGAGGCATCAGGGGACGAATTCCAGAAATTCAGGCTACGGGTAATAGCACAACGAGGTGAAATAAGACGCACTTCGCCCCGGAAATATCCAGACAACCGTTGAAAAATGTAGGTGGCGGGGACGCCATCGGTAGAAGGGCACCGTCACAAGCAATAGTGGGGGCCCGCAACCTGGCTCCCACAGGGTTCAGCAATGCCTCAGTCAGCGAACGCTGCTGTTGAAGCTGCTCGCGCCGGGTAATTCCAGCACCAGTTCGTCACCGACATTCAGCGGGCCCACGCCCACTGGCGTGCCCGTAAGGATCACGTCACCGGCTTGCAGCGAGAAGCAGCCAGCCATGTACTGGATCATCGGCACAATCGGGTTGAGCATGTCCTTGCTATTGCCATCCTGGCGAATTTCGCCGTTGATGGTCAGGCGGATGCCGATGTCGGTCAGGTCGGCAAAAGTACAGCTGGCCACGAACGGCGCGATCACCGCCGCACCGTCGAAGGATTTAGCGATTTCCCACGGCAGGCCTTTCGATTTCAGCTCGCCCTGTTTGTCGCGCAGCGTCAGGTCCAGGGCCGGGGCGAAACCAGAGATGGCATCGAGCACTTCTTCGCGGCTGGGCTTGGTCGACAGCGGCTTACCGATCAACACAGCGATTTCCGCTTCGTAATGCACCGAGCCACGCTCGGTCGGAATGACGAAACCGCCTTCCAGCGCCACCACGCAACTGCCTGGCTTGATAAACAGCAGCGGCTCGGTAGGCACCGGATTGTCCAGCTCCTTGGCGTGTTCGGCGTAGTTACGGCCAATGCACACCACTTTCCCGAGCGGGAAGTGAATACGCGTTCCGTCGACATACTGGTGCTGATAGCTCATTACCGACTCCTGCTTCGTGGATTCTTCAGGGACCGCTGTTTCAAACAGCGAAAATCTTGCCCGGGTTCATGATGCCGTTCGGATCGAATACGGCCTTGACCGCTTTCATGTACTCGATCTCAACCGGGGAACGGCTGTAGGTCAAGTAGTCGCGCTTGGTCATGCCCACACCGTGTTCGGCGGAGATCGAACCGTTGTACTTCTCGACGGTTTCAAACACCCACTTGTTGACGGTTGCGCACTTGGCGAAGAACTCATCCTTGTCGAGGTTATCCGGCTTGAGGATGTTCAGGTGCAGGTTGCCGTCGCCGATGTGGCCGAACCAGACGATTTCAAAGTCCGGGTAGTGTTCGCCGACAATCGCGTCGATTTCCTTCAGGAATGCCGGGACTTTCGATACCGTGACCGAAATGTCGTTCTTGTACGGCGTCCAGTGGGAGATGGTCTCGGAGATGTACTCGCGCAGCTTCCACAGGTTTTGCAGCTGGCTTTCACTCTGGCTCATCACGCCGTCCAGCACCCAGCCCTGCTCGACGCAGTGCTCAAAGGTTTCCAGGGCGTGGTTGGCGACGTCTTCAGTCGTCGCTTCGAATTCCAGCAGTGCGTAGAACGGGCAATCGGATTCGAACGGCGCCGGCACGTCGCCACGGGCCAGGACCTTGGCCAAGGCCTTGTCCGAGAAAAACTCAAACGCGGTGAGGTCGAGTTTGCTCTGGAACGCATGCAGCACCGGCATGATCGAGTCGAAATCAGTGGTGCCAAGAACCATCGCCGTCAGGTTTTTCGGCGCACGGTCCAGACGCATCGTGGCTTCGACCACGAAACCGAGGGTGCCTTCGGCGCCGATGAACAACTGGCGCAAGTCGTAACCGGTGGCGTTCTTGATCAAGTCCTTGTTCAGCTCCAGCAGATCGCCTTTACCGGTGACCACTTTCAGGCCGGCTACCCAATTGCGGGTCATGCCGTAGCGAATCACCTTGATCCCGCCGGCATTGGTGCCGATATTGCCGCCAATCTGACTCGAACCGGCCGACGCGAAATCCACCGGGTAGTAAAGGCCATGTTCTTCAGCCTTGTTCTGCAACTGTTCAGTGACCACGCCTGGCTGACAAACAGCGGTGCGGTCGGTCAGGTTCACGTCGAGAATCTGGTTCATGTAGTCGAAGGACACGACCACTTCGCCATTCGCGGCCACCGCAGCGGCAGACAAACCGGTACGACCGCCGGACGGCACCAGTGCCACGTTGCGCTCATTGGCCCAGCGCACAATGGCCTGGACCTGCTCGGTGGTCTTGGGAAACACGATGGCGGTGGGGGCCGGGGCGAAATGCTTGGTCCAATCCTTGCCATAAGCATTGAGGGAGTCGGCATCGGTCAGGACCTTGCCAGGCTCAACCAGGGTCTTCAGCTCATCAATCAGCGCAGGATGGGTCATCGACAGAACTCTCGAACAATTCATGGTCATCCTGAGTACGCTTCACGTCGCAGGAATGAGTGTTTAGCGGGGTGCGTATGCTAGCATACCGCCCCCGCAGGGTAGTGCCCAAAGGCTGTTCTGCGGTGACGGCTTTCTTGCCGTCCGGGTCAGCTCCCGCTGTCCGATTCCTGCCATTTTTCTCCGGGATACAGGTTTACGCAGATGAGCAAGACTTCTCTCGATAAGAGCAAGATCAAGTTCCTTCTTCTCGAAGGCGTCCACCAATCGGCTGTCGACGTCCTCAAGTCGGCGGGCTACACCAGCATTGAGTACCTCACCGGTTCTCTGCCGGAAGCCCAGTTGAAGGAAAAGATCGCTGATGCTCATTTCATCGGCATTCGTTCCCGCACTCAACTGACCGAAGAAATCTTCGATCACGCGAAGAAACTGGTGGCTGTTGGCTGTTTCTGCATCGGCACCAACCAGGTTGACCTGAACGCGGCACGTGAGCGCGGTATCGCGGTATTCAACGCACCGTACTCCAACACCCGTTCTGTCGCCGAACTGGTACTGGCTGAAGCGATCCTGTTGCTGCGCGGCATCCCTGAGAAGAACGCTTCCTGCCACCGTGGCGGCTGGATCAAAAGCGCAGCCAACTCCTTCGAAATCCGCGGCAAGAAGCTGGGCATCGTCGGTTACGGCTCGATCGGTACGCAGCTGTCAGTCCTGGCCGAAGGCCTGGGCATGCGCGTGTACTTCTACGACGTTGTGACCAAGCTGCCGCTGGGCAACGCAACGCAGGTCGGCAGCCTCACCGAACTGCTGGGCATGTCCGACATCGTCACCCTGCACGTGCCTGAAACCGCGGCCACCCAGTGGATGATCGGTGAGAAGGAAATCCGTGCCATCAAGAAGGGCGGCATCCTGATCAACGCCGCACGCGGCACCGTGGTCGAACTGGACGCTTTGGCGGACGCGATCAAGGACAAGCACCTGATCGGCGCGGCCATCGACGTGTTCCCGGTAGAGCCTCGCTCCAACGACGAAGAGTTCGAAAGCCCGCTGCGTGGCCTGGATAACGTGATCCTGACACCACACATCGGCGGTTCCACCGCTGAAGCGCAGGCCAACATTGGTCTGGAAGTGGCGGAAAAACTGGTCAAGTACAGCGACAACGGTACGTCGGTATCGTCGGTGAACTTCCCGGAAGTGGCCCTGCCGGCTCACCCTGGCAAGCACCGTCTGTTGCACATCCACGAAAACATTCCGGGTGTGATGAGCGAGATCAACAAGGTTTTCGCCGAAAACGGTATCAACATCTCCGGTCAGTTCCTGCAGACCAACGAGAAAGTCGGCTACGTCGTGATCGACGTCGACGCCGAGTATTCGGACCTGGCGCAAGAGAAGCTGCAACACATCAACGGCACCATTCGTTGCCGCGTGTTGTTCTGATCGCAACTTGAGTGACGAAAAAGGGAGCTCCTCGGAGCTCCCTTTTTCATGCCGACGGAAAAGTCACTTCACCGTTACGGTGATCTTTTCGGAGACGACCGGTGGTTCGAAAGCCATGTGGCTCTTGTCGCCCAGTTCCAGCTGCAAGGTGTGCTTGCCAGGGGTCAGGGTCAGTTCGGTTTCGGTCTGGGCTTTGCCGAAATGCACGTGATTGGCGTCGACCGGGATGACTGCACCGGCGGCAATCGGGTCCTTGGCGTCGATCAGCAAATGGTGGTGACCGGTGTTCTTGGTATCGTCGCCAGCCGGAGCCAGGGCGACGCCTTGGACGCCGAACTTGACCTTGAAGGTCTTGTCCACGGTGGCGCCATTCTGCGGTGAGACGATAAACACTTTGGAACCTGCCGGAGCCGGGGTCGCCGCGCTGGCCATCATTGATGCCCCCAGCAGCAGACCAGCCAAAGCAGCACGTGAAATAAAGGTTTTCATTCTCTTCTCCAGTTTTTTCGTAAAATCCGCCTGGCCATGACAACTTCATGGCCATTCGTTGTCGAAGGCACTCGACAACCATAGCAAAGCGAGCCTGAACAGAGCGTCGCATTAATGAAATCAAGGAGTGACCATGCGTTTTTTGCCTGGCCTGATCTGTCTGCTACCCCTTTTGAGCCCTTTGGCTCATGCCGAATTGATCGACGACGTCAACGACCGCGGTGAACTGCGTATAGCCCTGGAGGCCAATACACCGCCCTACAACTTCAAGGAGGACGGCAAACTCACTGGCTTCGAGGTTGAGTTAGGCCAACTGCTGGCCAATGAACTGGATGTGCGGGCCGACTTCGTCGTGACCGAGGCGGGCGAACTGTTACCGGGTGTTGAAACCGGCAAGTACGACGTCGCCATCAACCACATAGCACTGACCCCGGATCTGAAGGATCGTTTCGATTTCAGCGCGCCTTATAGCTATGCCGATGCGCAATTGATCGCGCAAAAACAACAACTGCACTCGATGCAGCTCATGCAGTCGCTTCAGGAAACGGCGCCAAAGGCGGGCGCACCCACAGGCTTGGTGATTCCGTTTCAGAAGGGCAACCCGGCGTTTCACAACAGCCTTCAAAACGCGTTGCAGCGAATCAAGGCCGATGGCCGCTTGGAAGCGTTGACGCAGAAGTGGTTTGGGGCGCAAACGAGCGCAGAGCCCAAACCTTGATTTCAAACTGAGGTATAACCCTGTGGGCGCCAGCTTGCTCGCGATAGCGCAGGATCAGTCGATATCCAGGTGGCTGACACCGCGCTTTCGAAAGCAGATTCGCACACAGGTTTTGTGCCAGGGCTTCAGTTGAGGGTTGCCAATGCCGCTGCAGCCTCAGGCAGTTCAAGCTCGCTGAACACTTGAACCCCATGCCGTTTGAGCAGTGCTGCGGTCACGCCTTCGCCACGGACTTTCACCCCGCTGAACGTTCCGTCATAGGTCAGGACATTGCCGCAGGACGGGCTGTTGGCCTTGAGCACGGCAATGCGGATACCGTGCTTTTGCACACACGCCAGCGCTTGATACGCCCCTGAAAGAAACTCGGCGCTGACATCCTCGCCCGCGGTCGTCATGACCGGCTGACGGCCGTCGAGCACTTCAGCGCCCTGCCCTCCGGGAATTTCCGCGGCGGCCCGCGGTGTCGGTAAGCCACCCGCCACTTCGGGGCACAGCGGCACGACCCGTCCTTCTTCAATCCATTGCTGAAGTTGATCGAACGGCCCGCTCGCGCCACCGTCGTAACGCACGCGATGGCCGAGCAGACAGCGGCTTATCAGAATTTTTTGCATGATCAGAACGGCTCGTTACCCCGACGCCGGAACCACCCCGTCAACGACAGGCGATCACGGGTCGCGGGCAGGACTTCGTGGGGCACCTCCCCGGACAGAAACACCACCAGGCATCCGCCGGTCGGCACCACATCATGTTCGATGCCGTCCTCAAGGTACATGCGCAACTGGCCACCGTGTTCAGGCAGCCAGCCGTCGTTAAGGTAGATCACCGCCGACACCATGCGCCGATCATCGTCGCGAAAACGGTCGACATGTTTGAGGTAGAACGCGCCGGGCGGGTACAGAGCGAAATGGCTTTCGAAGTCTTCCAGTCCCAGGAACAAACCGCGATTCATGGCCTCGCGCAGACTGTCCATCAACCCCAGATAACGGTCGCAGGGCCCGCCCTCGCCGGGTTCGAGCCACTGAATATGATCGCCCCGAATACCCTCGCGAATCTCCGAGGTCGGCCCGCGCCCCACCGCCGCCGGGACCAGTTCGCCTTCGGCGGCACGTTTACGGCACTCGGCCGCCAGTTCCAGGGTCAAAGACTGGGGCAGGAAAATAGTCTGCTGTGACCAGCCGCGTGCAGCCAGGTCGTCGACGATACGTAACAGCAGCGGGTGATCAGAGGGTATTTGCATGGCGCGCATAGTATTCCTGTGCCTGCAAATCCGACAGCGCCGCGCAGCGGGTTTGATACGAATTCTCGACAAGTTCTTGTACCGCACGGAGAATAGTCGCCTGCTGACAGGAGTCCCTATGCGCCGTTTGCTTTTTTCACTGTTGATGCTCTGTGTTTTGCCCGCTTGGGCAGACGGCCACGACCAGCTGTACAAGGTTACCGGCTGGCCAGACCAACGCGCGCATTTTAACGATGCGCTGTCGGCCGCCCAGCAGCGTTATCAGAACAGCCTGCCGCCAGCCGTGTTCGACGCATTGGTGAACAACAGCAACCAGCGCTTCGCCCCTCAAGCCATCGACCAACGGGCCAAAGCGCAATTGCGCAAGACCCTCGCCGACCCCAAGCCCGCGTTATCGTTTTTTCAATCGGCCCTGGGCAAGAAAATCGTCGCCGCCGAACTGTTGGCGACCCGCCGCGATCAGTTGGCGAAAACCGCCAAGGGCTTGCCGAAAATCCAGGCCAGCGACAGCCGTGTATTAATCATCGGCCACCTGGCCCAGGCCCTCCCCGCCCGTGAAGCCGGTGCCGAAGTCAGCCTGGCGATTGCCGGCGTGGCGGCAGACAGCCTGAGTTCGATGATCCCCGGTTTGCTGGGCAGTGCTCAGGCACAGGGCATGTTGAATGGTCAGCGTCAGCGCTTGATGGATCAGATTGGCGCCGACCTCAATAACACGCTGCTGTATGTCTACCGCGACTTGTCAGATGACGAGCTGGAGGAATTCGCCACGTTTGCCGAATCCGCCGAGGGCAAGGCGTATTACCAGGCCGCGCTGGCGGCAATTCGGGCGGGGTTGGCGGTGGGGCAAAGTACCTCGAACCTGAGCCCGTAATTTCAGCGTCTGGACGCACACCGTTGAACTGCGCACTCATGTCGAAGCGAGCCGGCTCGCGAAGAGGCACGGACCTTCGCTAAAGATTGCGCCCCTTGATCCGCTTGCTCAAAAACCCAAAAAACTCCTGCCGCAATGCCAGCGTCTCGTTCGCCAGGTGATGCCGCGCCTCGGGCAGCATCAATACCTGCGGCCGATCAAACTTGGCCTTCAACACCTCAAGGTTATGTGACCAATCCACCGTCATATCCGCTTGCCCCTGAACAATCAGTGGCCGGCGCGGGCTGCTCGGTGCCGCTTCGATGCGCTTGATCCAGCGCCCCAGCGCCCCGACCCAGGCGGTCGGCAATCGCAGCGGCTGCAAGGGGTCAGCTTGCAGAAAGGGCAAGAAAGCCGGGTCGTTGGAGTTTTCGCTGAAGCGCCGGGCAATCCCTTTGACGAAAGGTTTGAGTACGTAATAGCTCACCTGCGACCATCCCCAAGCACGGGGTCGCACCAGCGGCGACAACAAAATCACCTGGCCCTGAGCCGGGGTGTTCACGCCTTGATTGAGCACATGATCAATCACGATTGCGCCACCGGTGCTCTGCCCGCACAAGTGCCATGGTTGCGGCAACTCCAGCGCCTGAGCCTCGCCGAACAGACCTTGCAGGGTGTCTTGATACTCGGCGAAATCCTTGATGCTCGCGCGCTCGCCGCTGGACAGGCCATGCCCCGGCAGGTCACAGGCGATCACCGCAAACCCTTGCTCCAGCGCCCACTCGATGACATGCCGATAGAGCCCGGTGTGATCGTAGAAGCCGTGAAACAAGAACAACGTCGCCCTCGCACGCTCCGGCCACCAGACCTGGCTGACCACCTCATAACCATCGACTTCGAAACGGCCAAGCCCGGTACGAAGCTTACGTCCTGGGAAGTCCAGCGCATAAAACCGCTGATAGGCCAGCGCCTCTCCCGACAGCGGCTGCCACTCGGCCAAAGGCCGCAGGCTGGCGCGCAAATGATCGGGGTCGAAAGTGGCAGGCATGAGGTCATCCGAAACGTGAAACTGACTTTATGGGCCTGCGATATTCATCTGTCGCGACAAGCATGGCAAGCTAGCCGACCTTCGAGGACTCAAACCCATGCGTTCGGCCTACCGCACCTCCTTGCTTGCCAGCCTGGTCGCCCTCGTGTGTGCCGGCGTCTTGTGGGCCGCTTACGACTGGTTTCAGGGCCGCTATTTACGAGCGTTCAACGAGCACACAGCGGTGTTTTCCGGTGATTCGTTACGCCTGCCTGACGACCTCGCCGGCCCTGGGCCCGTCCGCCTCGTCCACTTCTGGGACCCGGCCTGCCCATGCAATGTTGGCAACCAACAACACCTCACTGAACTGGTTGAGCACTATGTACCGCAAGGTGTGGCGTTTTATGCGGTACAAAAGCCCGGCAGCCACGGTCAGTTACCCAGCACCCTGCGCGGCCTGAAAAGCATTGCCGTGCTGCCCGGTTCCGAGCAAGTCGCCGTCAGCCCGGCGGTGGCCATCTGGGACCGCGCCGGCAAGCTGGCGTATTTCGGTCCTTATAGCGAAGGCCTGACCTGCAATTCGAGCAACAGCTTTATCGAACCGATCCTGCAAGCGCTGAACGAAGGCCGTGCGGTGAATGCGACCCACACGCTGGCGGTGGGTTGTTACTGTCCTTGGCCGGTGGCTGAACCGTAAGGCATTCCGGACTTTTCAAGGACGGCAGTGCCCGGCACAGAACGACTGTGCTACATGTTTGCAGCCTGCACGGGCGGCAACCCCGAAAGAACAAGGAGTCACCATGAAACGCGTCCTGACCGTACTTGCCCTGCTGATCGTCGCGCTTGCCATCGGGGCCGGCGGGTACGTGTACAGCAAGCAGCCGACGCGCCAAGGCCAAGTGGAACTGAAAAACCTGCAACGTTCGGTGACCGTGCGTTACGACGAACGCGGCGTGCCGCACATTCGCGCCGAAAACGAAACGGACCTCTATCGCGCCCTCGGCTATGTGCAGGCCCAGGACCGGTTGTTCCAGATGGAAATCATGCGCCGTCTGGCCCGAGGCGAACTGGCCGAGGTCCTCGGCCCGAAACTGCTGGAAACCGACAAGCTGTTCCGCAGCCTGCGTATTCGCGAGCGCGCCGAGCGCTATGTTGCCGACCTTGATCGCCAGTCGCCGGCGTGGAAGGCGCTGCAAGCCTATCTGGACGGCATTAACCAATATCAGGACGGGCATGCCGCGCCCGTCGAGTTCGACGTACTGGGGATCCACAAGCGCACGTTCACCGCCGAAGACAGCATCAGCGTCGCCGGCTATATGGCTTACAGCTTTGCCGTCGCGTTTCGTACCGAGCCTTTGCTGACTTACGTGCGCGATCAACTGGGCCCCGATTACCTGGCCATCTTCGACCTCGACTGGCAACCCAAGGGCGCGCTGGCCAAGCGACGCGCCACCCCCGCGCCAGCCCTGGCCGCCAGCGACTGGAAAGACCTGAACGCCCTCGCCCGCTTGAGCGAACAGGCCCTGGCCGATAACGGCTTGCCACAGTTCGAGGGCAGCAACGCCTGGGTGATTGCCGGCAACCGCAGCAAAAGCGGCAAACCGTTGCTGGCAGGCGATCCGCACATTCGCTTCTCGGTGCCTTCGGTGTGGTACGAGGCACAACTGTCGGCGCCGGGATTCGAACTCTACGGCCACCATCAGGCGTTGGTGCCCTTCGCGTTCCTGGGGCACAACCTGGATTTCGGCTGGAGCCTGACCATGTTCCAGAACGACGATCTGGACCTGATCGCCGAGAAGGTCAACCCGGACAACCCGAACCAAGTCTGGTATCACGAAAAATGGACGGACATGGTCAACACCGAGCAGCAGATCGCGGTGAAGGGCCAGCCGGCGGTGACGCTGACGCTGCGCCAGTCGCCTCACGGTCCGATCATCAACGATGCGCTGGGCACTGCCGCCGGCAAGACACCGATTGCCATGTGGTGGGCGTTCCTCGAAACACCGAATCCGATTCTCGAAGGTTTCTACCAGCTCAACCGCGCCGATACCCTGGCCAAGGCCCGCGCTGCGGCCGCCAAGGTGCAGGCGCCAGGTTTAAACATCGTCTACGCCAACGCCAAGGGTGACATCGGCTGGTGGGCTTCGGCGCTGCTGCCCAAGCGCCCGGCAGGGGTCAACCCGGCTTTCATCCTTGATGGCAGCACGCACCAGGCAGACAAAGAAGGCTTTTACCCGTTCAGCGCCAACCCTCAGGAAGAAAACCCCGCGCGCGGTTACATCGTTTCGGCCAACTTCCAACCGGTGTCGCCAACCGGAATGGAGATTCCCGGTTACTACAACCTCGCCGACCGTGGGCAGCAGCTCAATCGCCAGCTCAGCGACAAGAGCATGAAATGGGACAACGAGGCCAACCAGCAACTGCAACTGGGCACCACCACCGGTTACGGCCCGCGCTTGCTGGCGCCATTGCTGCCGGTACTGCGTGAAGTGGTGAGCGATCCCGGCGAATTGAAACTGGTGGAACAACTGGCGCAATGGCCAGGCGACTACCCACTCGATTCCATCAGCGCCACGGTGTTCAATCAGTTTCTGTTCAACCTGGCCGACGCAACGATGCGGGACAAGTTGGGGAATGATTTTTTCGAGACGCTGCTGTCGAGTCGGGTGATCGATGCGGCGCTACCGCGTCTGGCGGCCAACCCGGATTCGCCGTGGTGGGATAACCGCACCACGCCAGTCAAGGAAACGCGCGCCGACACGGTGAAAGTCGCATGGCAGGCGAGCATGGCGCACTTGAAAGCGACGCTGGGTACCGATTTCGCCCAGTGGCAGTGGGGCAAGGCGCACACCCTGACGCACGGCCACCCACTGGGAATGCAGAAGCCGTTGGACCGCATCTTTAACGTCGGCCCATTCTCGGCGCCCGGCAGCCATGAAGTGCCGAACAACCTCTCGGCCAGGATTGGCCCGGCACCGTGGCCCGTGACCTACGGCCCCTCGACCCGACGGCTGATCGACTTTGCCGACCCGGCGCACAGCCTGACCATTAACCCCGTGGGTCAAAGCGGCGTGCCGTTCGACAAGCACTACGAGGATCAGGCTGAGGCGTATATCGACGGCATGTATGTGCAGGCGCACTTCAGTGATGAAGAGGTGACGGCCAATACCCGCAGTACCTTGAGGCTGCTGCCAGCGCGGTCTGCGCGGTAGATTTTCGTTGCCTGGCAGGCTCGCGCACAGCGTGGACCGCGATCAATGTGCATGCGGGCCTGCTCTGGAAGAGGCCCGCATCGACGGCAAACACCGCTCAAACCATCGCCGCAAAATTCACCCTGAACTGCTGTGGTGTCACCCCCAGCCTGCGGTTGAACACACTGCGCATGTGCTGGGCATCGCGAAAGCCGCATTGCCAGGCGACCGTCTTGAGCGCGGCACCGGTACTTTCGAGCATGACCCGCGCCGCATCGACCCGCGCCCGCTCCACGAACTCGGCCGGGGTGACTTTCGCGTCCCTGGCGAACACTCGGGAAAAGTTACGGGCGCTCATGTTGGCCGCACGGGCCAAGTCGGCGATGCTTAGGTCTGCGTTGAGATTGGCCAATACGTAGAGCTGCACCAGCGCCACTGCTGAGGTCTGTTCGGCGTGTGGGGTGAGGAACGGGCTGAACTGTGATTGACCGCCCGAGCGCTGGGTGAACACCACCAACCGTTTCGCCACGCTGAGCGCGACTTCCGGGCCGTGATCCTTCGCCAGCAAATACAGCGACAGATCGATCCCCGCCGTCACCCCGGCCGAGGTGTACAGCTCGCCGTCCTGGACGTACAGACGGTCCGCGTCGACATGCGTCGAGGGGCACAACTGCGCCAACGCTGCGGCATCACTCCAATGGGTGGTCACGGTCCGCCCCTCTAGCAGTCCAGCACGGGCGAGGACGAACGCGCCGTTGCAGATCGAGCCAAACCGTTGCGCGACCGCGCAAGCGTCACGCAGCCAGGCCTCGAATGCCGCGCCGAAATCCCTGAACGGCAACTGCGGCCCACCGGCCACCAGCAACAAGTCATAAGCCTCGCGCGCCTCACTGAAGTGTCGGTGAGCGTTCAGTGATAACCCGTTGGAACACGGCATCACCCCACGCTCAACGCCGATCACCTCCAGCCGATAGTGGTCCTCCGGCGCCAGAAAGCGATTGGCCTCGGCGAACACGTCCATGGGTCCGGTGACGTCCAGCGACTGAACCCCGGAAAACACCACGATGCCGACGGTTTTTTGCATGGTTCAAAACGCCCTCAATGGGGTGATGCCACAGTCGAGGCAAACACAAAACCTGTGGGAGCGAGCCTGCACCATGGAATCATCCACGTGGACCGCGCTGACTGCCCACCCTAGCCAATCCAGCCCCAACAAGCGAGGTTGGCGCGATATGCCTACTCATTGGCCGGGATCGCAGCCATGGATCAATGGTCGGGTTGGCGGTACGGGCACAGACTTTACTCGTCAGCGCCACCACGGCGTTCTCCATGAGGAAAGCTCCATGAGCAGCATCATTGCCGGCATCAGGATTCCCGATAGCGCACTGGCCCAAGCCACCACCGAATACATTCGCGACGTCGAATCCGACCTGTTGTACCACCACTCACGCCGAGTCTTTCTGTTCGGAGCCTTGAGCGGAGAGCGCCAGTGCCTGGCCTACAACGCGGAGCTGCTGTATGTCGGCGCCATGTTCCATGACGTGGGTTTGGTGGCAGGTCTGCGCAGTGACCGTGAGCGTTTTGAGGTCGACGGCGCCAATGCGGCCAAAGCTTTTCTCAAGCCCTACGGGCTCAGCGATGACGATATTGAGCAGGTGTGGTTGTCGATTGCGCTGCACACCACGCCAGGCGTGACCCGGCATCTGCGCCCGAACGTGGCGCTGGTCACGGCGGGGGTCGAGATGGATGTATTGGGGATCGATTACGCGGCGTTTTCCCACGCACAGCGTGAGGACGTGGTGCATGCACACCCGCGAGGAGAAGGGTTCAAAGAGTGCATCCTGTGCGCGTTTGCCAACGGTTTCAAACACAAGCCGGACACCACGTTCGGAACGGTGAACGCAGACGTGCTGATAGACAGCCAACCAGGATTCAAGCCGATGAACTTCGTCGAGATCATCCGCAAATCCCCTTGGGCGGCCTGAAACAACGGTGGGAACGAGCAAGCTCGCGCCCAAGGCTGAACCGGGTTGGCCACGGCTTCATGGCCAACCCTGCATCAGGTTCAAGTCGCTTGCGAAGGCTGTGCGCGACGCACGTCCGGTTGCTTCCAGGAGTCGGCAGCACTTTCATCGATGGCCTGCTGAATCGCACGTTTGCGCGCTTCTTCGGCACGGCGACTGAAGAACCAAACCATGAAGGTAACGATCGACACCGCCAACAGGATCAGGCTGGCCACGGCGTTGATCTCAGGTTTCACGCCCAGGCGCACAGCCGAGAACACTTCCATCGGCAAGGTCGTGGAACCGGGACCGGAGACGAAGCTTGCCAGCACCAAGTCATCCAACGACAGCGCAAAGGACATCATGCCCCCGGCTGCCAACGACGGCGCGATCATCGGAATGGTGATCAGGAAGAACACCTTCCATGGCCGCGCACCGAGGTCCATGGCCGCTTCTTCGATGGACAGGTCCAGCTCACGCAAGCGCGCCGACACCACCACCGCCACATAGGCGGCACAGAACGTGGTGTGGGCGATCCAGATGGTCACGATGCCGCGTTCCTGTGGCCAACCGATCATCTGCGCCATGGCCACGAACAGCAGCAACAGCGACAGACCGGTAATCACTTCGGGCATGACCAGCGGCGCGGTGACCAGACCCCCAAACAATGTACGGCCCTTGAAGTGAGTGATGCGAGTCAGCACGAACGCGGCCAACGTGCCCAGCGCTACTGCTGCAATCGCCGTGTAGCAGGCAATCTCCAGCGAACGCATCACTGAACCCATCAATTGCGTGTTATCCAGCAGGCCCACGTACCACTTGATCGACCAACCACCCCACACCGTGACCAACTTCGATTCGTTGAACGAATAGATCACCAGAATCAGCATCGGCAGGTAGATGAACAGCAACCCCGCCACCAGCATGAAACTTGAGAAACTGAAGCGCTTCATTCTTTGCCCTCCATTTCTTTGGCCTGGCTGCGGTTGAATAGGATGATCGGCACGATCAGGATCCCCAGCATGACAACCGCCAGGGCAGACGCTACCGGCCAGTCACGGTTGTTGAAGAACTCTTGCCACAGCACTTTACCGATCATCAGGGTTTCCGGACCGCCCAGCAGTTCCGGGATCACAAACTCGCCCACGACCGGAATAAACACCAACATGCAGCCGGCGATGATGCCGTTCTTGGACAGCGGAATAGTGATCTTCCAGAAGCTGTTGAAGGTGCTGGAACCAAGGTCCGAGGCGGCTTCGAGCAGGCTGTTATCGTGTTTCACCAAGTTGGCGTAAAGCGGCAGGATCATGAACGGCAGGTACGAATAGACCACGCCGATGTAGACCGCGATGTTGGTGTTGAGGATCTGTAGCGGTTCGTTGATCCAGCCCATGCTCATCAGGAAGCCGTTGAGCAGACCGTTGTTGCTGAGGATGCCCATCCACGCGTAAACGCGGATCAGGATCGCGGTCCAAGTCGGCATCATGATCAGCAGCACCAGCACCGTCTGTAGCTCTTTGCGGGCACTGGCGATGGCGTAGGCCATCGGGTAGCCGATGAGCAGGCAGAGGACGGTGCTGAAAAACGCCATCTTCAACGAGCCGAGGTAGGCAGCGATGTACAACTCGTCATCGCCGAGCATCGCGTAGTTGCCCAGGTTCAGCAGCACTTGCAGCTTTTGGTCAACGAAGCTGTAGATCTCGGTGTACGGCGGGATCGCGACGTCGGCTTCAGCAAAACTGATCTTCAGGACGATGAAGAAAGGCAGCATGAAGAACATGAACAGCCAGATAAACGGAACCCCGATGACCAGTTGGCGGCCACCGGGAATTATTCGACTGAGTCGGCGCTTGAGCTTTCGCATGTTCATGAGCGAAGCACCACGCCGCTGTCGTCTTCCCACCACACGTAAACCTCGTCACCCCAGGTCGGACGCGCGCCACGGCGCTCGGCATTGGCCACAAACGACTGCACCAGTTTGCCGCTCGGCAGTTCGACGTAGAACACCGAATGGCCGCCGAGGTAGGCAATGTCATGCACTTTGCCGCTGGACCAGTTGTATTCGCAGGTCGGCATTTGGGCAGTAACCAGCAGTTTTTCCGGCCGGATTGCGTAAGTCACGGATTTGTCTTGCACCGAGGTACTGATGCCGTGGCCCACGTAGATGTGACGGTCCAGGTCTTTGCAAGTGATGGTCGCGTGGCCTTCGGCATCGTCGATCACTTCGCCTTCGAATATGTTGACGTTGCCAATGAACTCGCAGACCAGACGGCTGGTTGGGGTTTCGTAGATGTCGATCGGGCTGCCGATCTGGGCAATCCAGCCCAGATGCATGATCGCGATGCGCTCGGCCATGGTCATGGCTTCTTCCTGGTCATGAGTCACCATCACGCACGTTACGCCGACGCGCTCGATGATCTCCACCAACTCCAGTTGCATCTGCGAGCGCAGTTTTTTGTCCAGCGCTCCCATGGGCTCATCGAGCAACAACAGCTTCGGCCGCTTGGCCAGCGAACGCGCCAGCGCCACCCGCTGACGCTGGCCGCCGGACAACTGATGCGGCTTGCGCTTGGCGTACTGGCTCATCTGCACCAGCCTGAGCATCTCGGCCACGCGGGCATCGACTTCAGACGACGGGATCTTGTCCTGCTTGAGACCGAAGGCGATGTTCTGCGCCACGGTCATGTGCGGAAACAAGGCGTAGGACTGAAACATCATGTTGATCGGCCGCTCGTAAGGCGGCATGTCGGTAATGTCTACGCCATCGAGGAAAATGCGCCCCTCCGTGGGTCGCTCGAACCCGGCGAGCATCCGCAGCAAGGTGGATTTGCCCGAACCCGAACCGCCAAGCAAGGCGAAGATTTCGCCTTTCTTGATTTCCAGGGACACGTCGTCCACGGCAATCGTCTCGTCGAACTTCTTCGTGACCCGGTCGATTTTGACCAACACCTCTTTAGGTGTCTGGTCGCCCTCGAGGGCTTTCTTGTAGGCGCCGGAGGCAACTGCCATTTACGAAACTCCCAACAAAATTTGCAGTTCGCCCGACACAGGCGAACCTTGGATAGTTTGAGCCTTGACGCTATTTACCCGACTTGACCTTCGTCCAGCTGCGGGTCATCAAACGCTGAATGTTCGGGGGTAACTCGACGGAGACGTAGGTTTTGTCGAGCACCGCTTGCGGTGGATAAACCGCCGCATCGGTGCGGATAGACTGCTCCATCAACGTGTCCGCCTTGGGGTTTGGGTTGGCGTAGCCGACAACATCGCTGACCTGTGCGATGACCTCAGGTTTGAGCAAATAGTTGATAAACGCATGCGCTTGCTTGACGTTGCTCGAGTCTTTCGGGATTGCCAGCATGTCGAACCACAGCGCGCCACCCTCTTTCGGAATGGCATAGGCGACGTTCACACCTTTACCCGCCTCGGCCGCACGCGCCTTGGCCTGGAAAATGTCGCCGGAGAAACCGATCGCGATGCAGATATCGCCGTTAGCCAGATCCGAGATGTATTTGGAGGAGTGAAAGTACGTCACGTAAGGGCGCACTGCCAGTAACTTTGCCTCAGCCTTTTTGTAGTCTTCGGGGTTGGTGCTGTTGGCGTTCAGGCCCATGTAATTGAGGACCGTGGGCATCATTTCATCGGCCGAGTCGAGGAACGCCACGCCACAACTGTGCAGCTTCTTGATGTTTTCCGGCTCGAACAACACGCTCCAGGAATCAATCTTGTCGATGCCTAATACCGCTTTGACCTTGTCGACGTTGTAACCGATGCCGTTAGTGCCCCACAGATACGGCACCGCGTACTGGTTGCCCGGATCGTTCTGCTCCAGGCGCTTGAGCAGCACCGGATCGAGGTTCGAGTAATTGGGCAACTGCGACTTGTCGAGTTTCTGGAACGCTCCGGCCTTGATCTGTTTGCCGAGGAAGTGGTTCGACGGCACGACCACGTCATAACCGGTGCGCCCCGCCAGCAACTTGCCTTCCAGGGTTTCGTTGGAGTCAAACACGTCATAGACCGGTTTGATGCCCGTGGCTTTCTGGAAATCAGCCAGGGTGGTCGGAGCGATGTAATCCGACCAGTTATAAATATGCACAGTGGGTGCAGCCTGGACACTGAAAGCGAGTGTCAAGCCAGCGCCAACCCACAGGGCATTGCGCAACAAAGAAAAAATAGGCAAGTAGAGGTCCTCTAAAATTAGTTGGGCCCAAGTTGCCCAGCGTTACATGACAGCCACGGCGGCCTGGCAACAAATCCGGCGCGCAACTTACCCTCGATAAACCAATCCAGCAAAACTTTCTGTCATTTAATGTTTCCTGTTGCCACCGCCGCGCAGACGACAGCAACAGGAAAGTGCTTCAAACCGGCTTATTTACCGGATTTGATCTTGGTCCAGCTGCGGGTCAGGATCCGCTGGCTTGCGGCCGGCAAATCGGCAATCGCGTACAGCTTGGCCTGCACATCCGCTGGCGGGTAGATGCCTGGATCGCTGGTGATTTCTTTATTCACCAGCGGTGTTGCCGCCGCGTTGCCGTTCGGGAAACGCACAGCGTTGGTGATTTCAGCCATGATTTCCGGCTTCTGCAGGAAGGTCATGAACTTGTAGGCGCCTTCGACGTTTTCGGCATCTTTAGGGATGGCGACCATGTCGTAGAAGCTGCCCGCACCTTCTTTCGGAATGTTGTAGCTGACTTTCACCTTGTCACCGGCTTCAGCCGCGCGGGACTTGGCTTGGTAGACGTCACCCGAGTAACCCACGGCGACACAGATATTGCCGTTGGCCAGGTCCGAGATGTACTTGGACGAATGGAAGTAACCGATCGAAGGACGGATCTTCAGGAACAGTGCTTCAGCTTCAGCCAGTTGCTTCTTGTCCTGGCTGTCGGTTGGATAGCCCAGGTAATGCAAGGCAATCGGAATCATCTCGGTCGGTGAATCCAGGAAGCTGATCCCGCACGACTTCAACTTGGCGGCGTTTTCAGGCTTGAAGATCAAGTCCCAGGAATCGGTCGGTGCATCAGCACCCAATGCGGCCTTGACCTTCTCGGCGTTGAAACCGATACCGATCGAACCCCACATGTAAGGGAAGGCGTGTTTGTTACCCGGGTCACTGACCGATACGGCCTTGAGCAGCGACTCGTTGAGGTTTTTCCAGTTAGGCAGCTTGGACTTATCCAGTTCCTGGTAAACCCCCGCCTTGATCTGCTTGGCCAGGAAGTTATTCGACGGGACGACGATGTCGTAGCCGGACTTGCCTGCCAGCAACTTGGCTTCGAGGGTTTCGTTGCTGTCGAACACGTCGTAGACGACTTTGATGCCCGACTCGGCTTCGAATTTCTTGATGGTGTCCGGGGCGATGTAGTCGGACCAGTTGTAGACGTGCAACACCTTGTCATCTGCCTGAACAGCACCCGCCATCACGCCCATCAGGGACATGGCGAGGAGGGTCTTGCCAGCTAACTTCATACCTAACGCCTTCATGGGTAATGCTCCAAATTTTCTTTTTTGAACCACTTGTTCAGCGGCCGAAACTGGGCAACTGGAACCGCGGCTAGTCTGGCAACATCCAAGGCGGTCTTTCAAGGAAAGGCCATCCTTTCTTAATGCTCTGAACGACAGTGCCTAAAGCACTCGCGCCCAGAGCCTAGCACTTAGCCTTCGAGCACCTGCAAGGTCAAGTCCAGGCACTTGCGTGCCTTGGTTACCAACTCATCGATCTCTGCCGGTGTAATCACCAGTGGCGGAGCAATGATCATGGTGTCGCCCACGGCACGCATGATCAGACCGTTGTCGAAGCAGAACTGTCGGCAAATCATGCCCACACCCTTACCGTCATATCGTTTGCGCGTGGCCTTGTCCTGGACCAGTTCGATCGCCCCCAACAGACCCACGCCGCGCACTTCCCCCACCAGCGGATGATCGCTCAGCGCCCTTAGACGCTTTTGCAAATAGGGTGCCGTTTCGGTACGAACCCGCTCGATAATTTTTTCGTCGCGCAGGATACGGATGTTTTCCAGCGCGACCGCAGCGGCTACCGGGTGCCCTGAATAGGTAAAGCCGTGGTTGAAATCTCCGCCTTCATTTAATACCGCGACTACTTCATCGCGCACGATGAGGCCTCCCATCGGGATGTAGCCGGAGGTCAGGCCCTTGGCGATGGTCATCATGTCCGGCTTCAAGTCGTAGTAGTCGCTACCGAACCACTCGCCGGTGCGGCCGAAACCGCAAATCACTTCATCGGCCACGAACAGAATGTCGTACTTGGCGAGAATTTCCTTGATGCGCGGCCAGTAGCTATCAGGCGGAATAATCACGCCGCCGGCACCTTGAATCGGCTCGGCAATAAAGGCGCCTACATTGTCCACGCCAACGTCCAGAATCTTCTCTTCCAGTTGATTGGCCGCCCACAGCCCGAACGCGTCAGGGCTCATGTCGCCCCCCTCGCCAAACCAGTAAGGCTGGGCGATGTGGACGATGCCCGGGATCGGCAAATCGCCCTGTTCATGCATGTAAGTCATACCGCCCAGGCTCGCGCCGGCAACGGTGGAACCGTGATAGCCGTTCTTGCGACTGATGATGACTTTCTTCTTCGGCTGGCCTTTGATCGCCCAGTAGTGGCGAACCATACGCAGCATGGTGTCGTTGCCTTCGGAGCCCGAGCCGGTGAAGAACACGTGGTTCATGCCTTCAGGCGCGATGTCAGAAATGGCTTTGGCCAGTTCCAGTACCGGAGGGTGGGCGGTCTGGAAGAACAGATTGTAGTAAGGCAACTCGCGCATTTGTTTGCTGGCGGCATCCGCCAGCTCATCGCGACCGTAGCCGATGGCCACGCACCACAGACCGGCCATGCCGTCGAGAATCTTGTTACCTTCGCTGTCCCAGAGGTAAACCCCCTTGGCGCTGGTAATGATGCGTGGGCCTTTCTCTTTGAGCTGTTTGAAGTCGCTGAACGGGGCCAAGTGATGCTCGCTGCTCAGGGCCTGCCATTCACGGGTTTGCGGGTTGCTGCTAGTCATGCGAATTCTCCTAAGATTCGAATAGTGGGCGCGGCCAAGTGCCGCCGCGCCCGACGCCTCAGACGGCAAAGAGCAGAAATTCCCGCTCCCACGAACTGATGACGCGCTTGAAGTTTTCATGCTCGGCCCGCTTGACCGCGACGTAGCCCGTAATGAATTTCTTGCCCAGGTACTTCTCGATGGTCGCGCTGTTTTCCATACGCTCCAGCGCGTCTTCGATGGTCAGCGGCAGGCGCAGGTTGCGGCGTTCATAACCGCGCCCAACCACCGGCGCGCTGGGGTTGATGCCTTCGACCATACCGATGTAACCGCAGAGCAGGCTCGCGGCAATCGCCAGGTAGGGGTTGGCATCGGCGCCCGGCAAGCGGTTTTCCACCCGACGGTTTTGCGGCCCGGCATCCGGAACCCGCAGGCCCACGGTACGGTTCTCTTCGCCCCACTCCACGTTCACCGGGGCCGAGGTGTCTGGCAGGAAACGGCGGAACGAATTGACGTTGGGAGCAAACAACGGCAGCAATTCAGGAATGAATTTCTGCAGGCCACCGATGTGGTGCAGGAACAACTGACTCATGCTCCCGTCTTCATTGGAGAAAACGTTCTTGCCGGTCTCAATGTCGATGATGCTCTGGTGCAAGTGCATCGCACTGCCCGGCTCACCGGTCATGGGTTTGGCCATGAAGGTCGCTGCCACGTTGTGCTTGAGCGCCGCCTCGCGCATGGTGCGTTTGAACACCAGAATCTGGTCGGCCAGGGACAGTGCATCGCCGTGACGGAAGTTGATTTCCATCTGCGCCGTACCGTCCTCATGGATCAGGGTGTCGAGGTCCAGCTCCTGCAATTCGCACCAGTCATAGACGTCTTCGAACAGCGGATCGAATTCGTTCGCCGCTTCAATCGAGAACGACTGACGACCGGTTTCCGGGCGACCGGAACGGCCTATGGGCGGTTGCAGCGGGAAGTCCGGGTCTTCGCAACGCTTGGTCAGGTAAAACTCCATCTCCGGCGCCACGATCGGCTGCCAGCCACGCTCGGCATAAAGCTTCAAAACCTTTTTAAGCACGTTGCGCGGCGACAGCTCGATCGGGTTGCCTTGCTTGTCATACGTGTCGTGGATCACCTGAGCGGTAGGCTCGACGGCCCACGGCACCAGAAAGACGGCGTTCTGGTCGGGGCGGCAGATCATGTCGATGTCGGCCGGATCGAGCAGTTCGTAATAGATGTCATCTTCGACGTAGTCGCCGGTCACGGTCTGCAACAGAACGCTCTCGGGCAGACGCATGCCTTTTTCAGCAATGAACTTGTTGGTCGGCGAAATCTTGCCCCGAGTGATACCGGTCAAGTCGCCAATCATGCATTCGACTTCTGTGATCTTGTGGTCTTTCAACCAATCAGTGAGCTGGTCGAGGTTGTTACTCATAAATGCCTCTAGGCTGGGTTTCCTGACTCTTATAAGTCAGGCGTTGTTTGACGCATCGGCGTCGCGTGATAAAGCGGGCCGGGCACACCAATACCCGTGTAAATCAACGGGAGGGTTATCACATCGCGTGCAGAATCATTAGCAGTACCCGATGCATAGGCTGGGCCGCTACCGTGAAACGGTTCTATATTGGAGAGAGTGTCGGTAAAGACAATGCCATACAGACCGTCCAGAATATCTGACGACCTTGGCAAATTAGCGGGGAACGAAAGAATCAACGGCACGGTGCTGACCATCGAGGCCACAGCGTGAACGTATGGATCGCCACTGATGTGATAAGCATACAGACCGACTTGCTTTGAGCAGGCGGTGATGCCGATTAACGGCAGGCGAGACATGAAGCACCCCTATATTATTGCTGTTATGGGTTTGAATCGAGCTTAGCCTTGTTCATTTTTTTACACAACACCCCCGTAAAAAATACAACACGGCACGCTCAAGCCCGCGGGCGCTACAAGCCCCAAGGCCAAAAAAACGCCCCAAAGTGCCTCAAAAAAGCCCTGCAAGCGCTTTTTTAGGGCAAAAAAGGCCTCGCTTGACTTCGGCATGCCGTTCGGGTTGACTGAAACCCGAAGAGCTCAATGATTGATATTTTTAACAACAAAGGTGTTGCATCATGTCGGTACCCCCGCGTGCCGTTCAGCTTAACGAAGCGAACGCGTTCCTTAAGGAACATCCTGAGGTTCTGTACGTTGACCTTCTGATTGCGGATATGAATGGTGTGGTGCGCGGCAAGCGCATCGAACGCACCAGTCTCCACAAGGTTTACGAGAAAGGCATCAACCTGCCGGCCTCTCTATTTGCTCTGGATATCAATGGCTCTACGGTGGAAAGCACCGGCCTGGGTCTGGACATCGGCGATGCTGACCGAATCTGCTATCCCATCCCAGACACCCTCTGCAATGAGCCTTGGCAGAAGCGCCCGACCGCGCAACTGTTAATGACCATGCACGAACTCGAAGGCACGCCGTTCTTCGCCGACCCTCGTGAAGTGCTACGACAGGTCGTGGCCAAGTTCGATGAGATGGGCCTGACCATCTGCGCTGCGTTCGAACTGGAGTTCTACCTGATCGACCAGGAGAACGTGAACGGGCGGCCTCAACCGCCGCGCTCGCCGATCTCCGGCAAACGCCCGCATTCGACACAGGTCTACCTGATCGACGATCTCGACGAATACGTCGACTGCCTCCAGGACATCCTGGAAGGTGCGAAAGAGCAAGGCATCCCAGCCGATGCCATCGTCAAGGAAAGTGCCCCGGCTCAGTTCGAAGTGAACCTGCACCACGTGGCCGACCCGATCAAGGCCTGCGACTATGCGGTTCTGCTCAAGCGCCTGATCAAAAACATCGCCTACGACCATGAGATGGACACTACCTTCATGGCCAAGCCTTACCCAGGCCAGGCGGGTAACGGTCTGCACGTCCACATCTCGATTCTCGACAAAGAAGGCAAGAATATTTTTGCCAGCGAGGATCCCGAGCAGAACGCCGCACTGCGTCACGCGATCGGCGGTGTGCTCGAGACCCTACCGGCGCAGATGGCTTTCCTCTGCCCGAACGTCAACTCCTACCGTCGTTTCGGCGCACAGTTTTACGTGCCGAATGCACCCTGCTGGGGTCTGGACAACCGGACTGTTGCAGTGCGCGTACCCACTGGCAGTGCCGACGCCGTTCGCCTGGAACACCGCGTTGCCGGTGCCGATGCCAACCCGTACTTGCTGATGGCTTCAGTCCTGGCCGGCGTACACCACGGCCTGACCAACAAGATCGAGCCGGGCGCGCCCGTGGAAGGCAACTCCTACGAGCAGAATGAGCAAAGCCTGCCGAACAACCTGCGCGATGCATTGCGCGAGCTGGACGACAGCGAAGTCATGGCCAAGTACATCGATCCTAAGTACATCGATATCTTCGTGGCCTGTAAGGAAAGTGAGCTGGAAGAGTTTGAACACTCCATCTCCGACCTTGAGTACAACTGGTATCTGCATACCGTGTAATCGGTTGCCGTAAAAAGAACGCCGCCGGCCTCAAAGCTGGCGGCGTTTTTTTATGGATTTTAGGCAATGGGACCGAGTCGACTGCCCGCGAAGGCGTCTGACAAGACAACATCAAACCCTGCTCGTACAATGCACGCTGCCCCGCAGGAGACGCCAATGACCCGCCCCGCCATTATTCGCAAACCTCGCGCACGCAGCCAGGCCCGGATCGATTCGATACTTGAGGCCGCCCGCACGCTGCTGGCCGCCGAGGGCGTGGCCAGTCTGTCGATCTACAGTGTTGCCGAGCGCGCACAGATCCCGCCCTCCTCCGTCTACCACTTCTTCGCCAGTGTACCGGCGCTGCTCGAAGCCCTGACTGCCGATGTTCACGCTGCGTTTCGTGCCTGCCTGCAAGCCCCCATCCATCACGAAACACTCAACTCCTGGCACGACCTGTCACGACTGGTGGAGCAGCGTATGCTCGCCATCTACGACGAAGACGCCGCCGCCCGACAGCTGATCCTGGCCCAGCATGGTCTGACTGAAGTGACCCAGGCTGACCGTCAGCACGACATCGAGCTGGGCGACCTGATGCACAAACTGTTCGACCATCACTTCGAATTGCCGAGACTTGCGACGGACGTCGATGTCTTTGCCCTGGCCATGGAGCTGGGCGATCGGGTTTATGCACGCTCGGTGCAGCAGCACGGGCAGATTACGCCGCGCATGGCGGAAGAAGGGATGCGGGTGTTTGACGCTTATTTGGGGCTATACCTGCCGCCGTATTTGCCCAAACGTTTACTGTGATTGTTCCACGAGTCATTCCCACGCAGCGCGTGGGAACGGCCGGGCTCGCACCCTCCGGGGTGTTCGCAATCACATGTTTATAGCTTGGCGATGGAGACTTCGGTGGATTTCACGAATGCAATCACTTCGCTGCCGACCACCAGTTCAAGCTCTTTCACCGAGCGAGTCGTGATCACCGACGTGACGATGCCGGAAGCAGTTTGAACGTCGATCTCCGACAACACGTCGCCCAGCACGATTTCCTTGATCGAGCCTTTGAACTGGTTACGAACGTTGATGGCTTTGATAGTCATGATGTTGATTCCTGTCGTTGAGAGGAGGCTTGAGTTATTGAGCCCAGCGCAGTTGCGTAGGCAAAGGTGAAACAGGTTCCGGCTCCGGCGGCTCGCCGGGCAGAGACAACACACGGTTGAGCACTTCGGTTTCCAGCGCCGCCAGCCGATGGGAGCCGCGCACCCGAGGGCGCGGTAGCTCAACATGAAGGTCGAGGCCGACTTCGCCCTCCTCGATCAGAATCACCCGATCAGCAATGGCCACCGCTTCACTGACGTCATGGGTCACCAGCAACACAGTGAAGCCGTGTTTTTTCCAGAGTCGTTCGATCAGTTGCTGCATTTCAATTCGGGTCAACGCATCCAGAGCGCCCAAGGGTTCGTCCAGCAGCAATAGGCGCGGTTTGTGGACCAACGCGCGGGCCAGGGCCACACGTTGCTTCTGTCCACCGGACAAAGCGGCTGGCCACTCGTCGGCGCGATCGGCCAGACCTACCGACTCCAGTGCTTCCAGTGCTTGCGGGCGCCAGTTGCCCTTGAGCCCAAGGCCGACGTTGTCGATGACCTTCTTCCAGGGCAGCAGGCGCGCTTCCTGGAACATCAATCGAGTGTCTTCCCGTGCCTCACTCAGCGGCGCGGCACCGGCCAGCAACTCACCGCCCGAGGGCAAGTCAAGACCGGCGAGCAAGCGCAGCAAGGTGCTTTTGCCGCAGCCGCTGCGACCGACCACGGCGACGAACTGACCCGCCGGGATGTGCAGGTCGATTTCACGCAACACCTGCCGCGAACCGAAGGTTTTTTGCAGTTTGCGCACCGCCAGCGGAATACCGCGCAGCAAGCGCGGGGGTTGTTGAGCCGTCATACCGCACCTCCCTTGGCGACTTGATAGGCCGGATGCCAGCGCAGCCACACGCGCTCAAGTCCACGGGCCGCGAGGTCGGCGAGTTTGCCGAGCACCGCGT
Source organism: Pseudomonas sp. DC1.2 (assembly GCF_034351645.1). Classification (NCBI taxonomy): domain Bacteria; kingdom Pseudomonadati; phylum Pseudomonadota; class Gammaproteobacteria; order Pseudomonadales; family Pseudomonadaceae; genus Pseudomonas; species Pseudomonas sp. DC1.2. The sequence continues at coordinate 5,347,681 of NZ_CP133782.1, forward strand.
ACAGCAAAATGGCCACGACCACGACGTCGGTCTGCAAGAACTCTCGAGCATTCATCGCCAGGTAGCCGATGCCGGAACTGGCAGAAATGGTTTCGGCAACAATCAGCGTCAGCCACATGAAGCCCAGTGCAAAACGCACCCCGACCAGAATCGACGGTAACGCGCCCGGCAAAATCACTTGGCGGAACAGGCTGAAACCGGACAAACCGTAACTGCGCGCCATCTCCACCAGCGCCGGATCGACATTACGAATGCCGTGATACGTATTGAGGTAAATCGGAAATACCGTGCCCAAGGCCACCAGGAAAATCTTCGCCGACTCATCAATGCCGAACCACAGAATCACCAGGGGGATCAGGGCCAAGTGCGGCACGTTACGAATCATCTGCACCGAGCTGTCGAGCAACCGCTCGCCCCATTTCGACAGACCGGTGATGAACCCCAACGCCAGCCCGATGCTGCCGCCGATCACAAAACCCAGCGCCGCGCGCCAACTACTGATCGCCAGGTGCGTCCAGATTTCACCGCTGCGCACCAGATGCGTGGCGGCTTCGATCACGGCCACGGGTGAGGGCAGAATTCGCGTCGATAACCAACCCGCCGACACTGACAACTGCCACACCGCCAGCAACAGCAATGGCAACGCCCAAGGCGCGAGGCTGTGGATAATTTTCTTCATGATCGCGCCTCAGCTCTGAGACGCGGCTTTGGGAAGAATGTCGTTGGCGACCATCTCGCCAAACGGGCTAACGTAACTGGCACCTTTAGGCAGCTCAGGCCGTTCGATGTCCAGGTGCGGGAACAGCAACTCGGCGACGCGGTAGGACTCCTCCAGGTGCGGATAACCGGAGAAGATAAAGGTGTCGATGCCCAGGTCCGCGTATTCCTTGACGCGAGCGGCCACGGTCGGACCGTCCCCCACCAACGCGGTGCCCGCACCGCCGCGCACCAGACCGACGCCAGCCCAGAGGTTAGGGCTGACTTCCAGATTGTCGCGGCTACCACCATGCAAAGCCGCCATGCGCTGCTGCCCCACCGAATCGAAGCGCGCCAGAGACTCCTGGGCGCGCGCAATCGTCTCGTCATCGACATGGGAAATCAGCCGATCAGCGGCTTGCCAAGCTTCTTCATTGGTCTCGCGGACGATTACATGCAAGCGAATGCCGAAACGCAGGGTGCGTCCCAGCTTCGCGGCTTTGGCGCGCACCTGGGCAATTTTTTCGGCCACGGCAGCCGGGGGTTCGCCCCAGGTCAGGACCATCTCGACTTGTTCTGCGGCGAGGTCCTGAGCCGCTTCCGACGAGCCGCCGAAGTACAGCGGCGGACGCGGTTGCTGAATCGGCGGGTAAAGCAATTTCGCGCCTTTCACGCTGATGTGCTGACCGTCGTAGTCTACGGTTTCGCCTTCCAGCACACGGCGCCAGATGCGGGTGAACTCCACCGAGGCCTGATAGCGCTCTTCATGACTGAGAAACAAACCGTCGCCGGCCAACTCTTCCGGATCACCGCCGGTCACCAGATTGAACAGCGCCCGCCCGCCGGATAAACGATCCAGAGTCGCTGCCTGCCGCGCCGCCACCGTAGGGGAAATGATCCCGGGGCGCAGGGCGACCAGAAATTTCAAACGCTGGGTCACCGGGATCAGCGACGCCGCCACCAACCACGAATCTTCGCAGGAGCGGCCAGTGGGAATCAGCACCCCACCAAAACCCAAACGATCCGCCGCTTGCGCGATCTGTTGCAAGTAACCGTGGTCAACGGCGCGAGCGCCTTCGGCGGTGCCAAGGTAATGGCCGTCGCCGTGGGTAGGCAGGAACCAGAAGATATTGAGGCTCATGGAGTGGTCTCCTTAGGAAATCAAATTACTGCGCTGTGGCAACGGCGGGCGTGGGCGTGGGCGTCCAGATCACATCTTTAATGCTGAGCGGCTTCGGAATCAGCTTGAGCTGGTAGAAGCTGTCGGCAATTTTCTGTTGGGCGGCGACCACTTCAGGGGTCAGGAACGATGCACCATAGCCCTGGCGTTTTACCGACGTCAGGGTGATGTCCGCCGACAGACCGAGCAGTGGCGAAACTTGCTGGGTTACATCGTCAGGATTGGCCTTGGACCATTCGCCGACAGCGCGCACTTCTTCAATGAGGGCCTTGATCACCTGAGGATTTTTCTGTGCGTAAGGTTTGGTCGCCAGGTAGAACTGGTGGTTGTCAACGATGCCTTGGCCATCGCGCAGGGTGCGCGCTTGCAGTTGTTGCTCGGCAGCCGCCTGGTACGGATCCCAGATCACCCACGCATCCACGCTGCCCCGCTCGAACGCGGCGCGAGCATCAGCGGGCGGCAGGAAGACAGTCTGGATGTCGGTGTACTTGAGGCCGGCCTCTTCGAGGGCGCGGACCAGCAGGTAATGGACGTTCGAGCCTTTATTGAGCACGACCTTCTTGCCCTTGAGTTCCCGCACCGATTTGATCGGCGAATCCTTGGGCACCAGGATCGCTTCGCTGTGAGGCGCCGGTGGCTCGTAGGCGACGTACAGCAGGTCGGCGCCGGCCGCCTGCGCAAAGACCGGCGGAGTTTCGCCTGTGACGCCGAAGTCGATGGAGCCGACGTTCAGCCCTTCGAGCAACTGTGGGCCGCCGGGGAATTCAGTCCATTGCACTTCTACGCCTTGGGCAGCGAGGCGCTTTTCGAGGGTGCCTTTGGCTTTGAGCAGCACCAGAGTGCCGTACTTTTGATAGCCGATCCGAAGGGTTTCGGCCTGAGCTTGAGTAATGACGCCGAAGGACACAGCCGCAACAAACAGAGCGACCAGACCACGACGCAAAATGACAGTGCGCATGGCGCTCTCCTTTTTGCTGTTGGGTTTTGGCTGCACCTGCCAAGCCGTTAGCGGCTGAGTAAGGTGAGTGCTTCACATTTCAGGGTGGCTTGAGTGCTGCTTAAATACTCCAGCGAGCACTCAACAGACGTTCGTTCAATAAGCCGGGATCGAGCGGCTTGGGCCGCCGCGCCATGGCGCTGAAAAACTGCTCCAACGCCTCATTCAACCGTTGCTCCAGCGCTGGAACCAATTGCGCCTGGGCACTGCCTTCGCCATACGCAATCTGGCTGTCCTCGGCAAAAATCCCCTGGAGCATTTCCTGGGCTTTCAACGCTGACAACACTGGCTTGAGCGCGTAATCCACCGCCAGCATGTGGGCGATGCTGCCGCCCGTCGCCATCGGCAACACCACCTTGTGGCTCAAGGCGCGCTCGGGCAACAGGTCCAGTATGGTTTTCAGTGCGCCGGAGAACGACGCTTTGTAGACAGGCGTCGCGATCAACAGGCCATCGGCATTGTCGATCTGTTGCAGCAGGTCGATCACCTTCGGGCTGTCGAAGCGTGCATGCAGCAAGTCTTCGGCCGGGAAGTCCCGTACCTGATAACTCACCACTTCCACTCCTTGCCCTTGCAACCAACGCTGAGAATGCTCCAACAGCACTCCGGAACGAGAGCGTTGGCTGGGACTGCCACCGAGAGAGACGACCAGCATTCAGACGATTCCTTAAGCGGTGTGGGCGATTCGCGGTTCGCGATCTCGTTTCGAAGGAATGACCTTAACAGGTGATTTATATATCGATAAATCATATTTATTCATTTGATTATTCCTTAAGGTTCTATGCGGATTGCCTAATTCCAGGCAAAAAAACAGGCCGTCGGAACGGCCTGAAATCCCTTGCTGTGTGAATCCAGTTCACATCTGAATGCTGCGGCACACACACGACTTGAATACTTACCTGTTCGGCTGCGGCGTCAGGCGCAGGTAGGGCTTAACGGCGCGGTAGCCTTTGGGAAAGCGCTTGTTGATCTCATCTTCGTCCTTGAGCGACGGCACAATCACCACCTCGTCACCGTCCTGCCAGTTAGCCGGCGTGGCCACCTTGTAGTTATCGGTGAGTTGCAGCGAATCGATCACCCGCAGGATTTCATGGAAGTTACGACCGGTGCTGGCCGGGTAGGTGATGGTCAGCCGTACTTTCTTGTTCGGGTCGATCACGAACAGCGAACGGACCGTCAGTGTGTCATTGGCATTCGGGTGAATCAGGTCGTACAAGTCCGAGACCTTGCGGTCTGCATCGGCGAGGATCGGGAAGTTGACGATCGTGTGCTGGGTCTCGTTGATGTCTTCGATCCACTTGTGGTGCGAGTCCACCGGGTCCACGGACAGGGCGATGGCCTTGACACCCCGCTGCGCGAACTCTTCCTTCAGCTTGGCGGTAAACCCCAACTCAGTGGTACACACCGGCGTGAAGTCTGCCGGATGGGAGAACAGCACCCCCCAGCTATCGCCCAGCCATTCGTGGAAACGGATGGTGCCGGCGCTGGAGTCCTGCTCGAAATCGGGGGCGATGTCGCCCAGTCTGAGGCTCATGGTGCTGCTCCTGATGAGTGCTGATTGAGCTCAACTGTGCCTGTGTTTGCGATTAGTTAAAAAGAATAAATATCGATTTATTTAGAAGATAAAAGAATATTAAAGATCTGTTCACTGGACCCGAACGAGCATCAGGACGAACATCAGCCCCAAGGTTCGAGAAGGCCTTGAGTAGCTGCAAAGAGGGAAATTCGGGGAAGGCTTGCGGGGGTGAGTCTGAACTGAAAATGTAAAAAGCCCCACTCGGCGTGTTGCCGGGCGGGGCTTGTCTACTCAGGCTTGCAAGAACGCGCTGATTACAACAGCGGGATCGAGTAGCTGACGATCAGACGGTTTTCGTCTTGGTCGCGAGTAGCAACATCGGTGCGCCACATTGCATTTTTCCAGGCAACACCGAGGTTTTTCAGCGGGCCTTGTGGAACAACATAACCTACGGTCAGGTCACGTTCCCACTCAGTCTTGTCGCCAGTGGTAGAAGCAATGTTGTTACCACGCAGGTAGATCACACCAGCGGTCAGGCCTGGCAGGCCGACTTTGGCGAAGTCATACGCGTAGCGAGCTTGCCAGGTACGTTCGCCAGCACGGGCAAACTTCTGGATCTGCATGTCGGTAGTGGTGCTGTTCGACGAGCCATCACCTTGGTTCAGCCAAGGGAAATCGCTGTCGCCCTTGGTGTACTGGTAGCCGCCGCCGAAGGTGTGACCTTCAACCGAGTACAAAGCCAGGTAGCTGTAGAGGTCGTTGTCGACTTTACCGCTGGTCTGAGGCTTGTTGTCACTGTAGTAACCGGACGTGTAATACCCAGAAGTATTGCCGTTGGCACCGTTGTCACGGCTGCGGTAGTAACGCAGGTCACTTTTCAGGACGCCAGGACCGATGGACCAGTTATGTACCAGGCCCAGGAAGTTCTGCGAGTAGAAATCCTTCAGCTCGCCGTAGTAGTACGAAGCGGTCAGGTCTTTGGTGATTTTGTAGTCAGCACCACCGTAGTAGAACTTGTTGCTGAACTTGCCGGTGTCGTAGTTGGAGCCTTTGTTGGCGCCAGCGATCGACAGATCTTCGTCGTTGCTGGAGTTACGGCCCTTCGCGGACTCGATCTGACCAGCGGTCAGGGTCAGGTCTTTGATGTCATTCGAGGTGATCTGGCCACCGGTGAAGGTTTGTGGCAACAGACGACCGTCGTTGGACTTAATGACCGGGTTGTTTGGCTGCAAGGTACCGATTTTCAGCTCGGTCTGGGAGATCTTGACCTTACCGGTCAGACCCAGGCTACCGAAGTCTGGAACAGCGCTGTTGCCATCGCTCGGGAACACGGTGCCGCCAGAAGCGGTGCCGCTGGAGTTACCGCTTTTGGCCGGGCTGGAATCCAGACGCACGCCGTACAAACCGATAGCGTCAACACCGAACTGAACAGTACCTTGGGTGTAACCCGAGATGAAACGCAGATCGAAGCCTTGGCCCCATTCTTCGTTTTTGTTCGCGCCGGTACCGCTACGGTTATCGGTGTTGATGTAGAAGTTACGCAGACCCAGGGTGGCCTTGCTGTCTTCGATGAAACCCGCGGCGCCTGCTTGCTGCGCCAAAACCCCTACGGCCACTGCCAGGGCCAAAGTGGACTTATTCATGTTTCGCTCCTCTCGTTTCTAATTCTTGTGTTCCTGGTCCTGGGTCGTATGCCCTGGATCCTAACGGTTCGCGATTAGCGCCCGACCGTGACTGATAAGTCAATCGTAACCATCAGTGTCTACGACCTTGGTCTAATCGCCGTGATTTGGTCCATGCAGGGTAGTGAGTTCCTGATAAATCCAAAAAGAACTATTTCATTCTTTTTCATACCGCTAGGGAATATAGCTCATTGCTACAAATTCGCGCCGGGCTACGGGCTATCGGCGCATAAGCTCATTCCTAGAGGATATTTATTTGCCTTTTTTTTGATCGATTAGCTTTGGCGCATCAGGGATACGTCAATCCCTATCGAAAAGGCGACGCCATAATGGCCAAACGCGCACTATCCAGTCAAATTGTTACAGTTTGTATATCAATATTAATTTCATGAGGTATTCAAGCCGCCAACCCCAAGGTCGGCTATCAAACCGGTGTCGACCCCAGCAAAGTACCTCAGGCAGATGGCGTTTTTGAGACAGCAATGGGACAGAAAATTGACTGGCTCTGTTTCAACAGTGAAACAAACGAAGTCAGGACCATCGCGTCCGGCGATGTGCAGAGCGGCAACCCTGACTCCAGCACCCTGCGGCAGCAGCATCAATAAACCGGAAGATCTGATCGACAACCCCCTCGCGACACCCTTCGCTTCTACCGCCCATTACTGCCAGTTCAGCGCCTTAAAGCACGAAGGCCTGGACACTTCGAACGTTAAAGTAATGAACCCGCAACCGGCGCCAATCACCGCTGCTCCGAAACGTGATCACGTTGACGGCGCCTTGGCCTGGTCACCGGCCCTGGGGGAAACCCGTAAGACGGGCAAGACTTTGACCGACGCCGCAGAGGTTGGCTTATGGGGCGCACCAACCGTCGATAAAGATAGCTAAACCGCTGATTCGTTGGCGATGCAAAAACTCGCAAAATTGACGGAGGCCAATGCCGCCGGCATACCGAAACTGTTGACAACGAAGTTCTTGAAGGCGCAACGGAAAATAGAACCCGGGCTGTCCGACTGCGCGCCGTCTGACAGCGCGACATTCGTACAGCAGTAACGGTCATCTCGGGTGATGAGGGTTCCCACGCGCGACGTGGGGACCCTGCGTCAGAGGGTTTTTTCGAAGATTTTCGAGTTGCGCTGATAGTTGTAAAGCGACGCCCGCGCGGAAGGCAGGCGTTCGACGCTGCTCGGCTCGAAGCCTCGCTCGCGGAACCAGTGAGCCGTTCGGGTGGTCAGGACGAACAGGGTTTTAAGCCCTTGTGCCCGGGCCCGGGTTTCAATTCTTTCCAGCAACTCATCACCGCGACCGCCATGGCGGTACTCCGGGTTCACCGCCAGGCACGCCAACTCCCCGGCTTGCGAATCAGCAATCTGATAAAGCGCCGCACACGCGATGATCATTCCTTCGCGTTCGACCACACTGAATTGCTCGATCTCACGCTCCAGCACTTCACGGGAACGCCGCACCAGAATCCCCTGCTCTTCCAGCGGACTGATCAGGTCAAGCAAACCGCCGACATCTTCGATGGCGGCCTCGCGCACCACTTCGAATTGCTCCTGCGCCACCAGCGTACCGCCACCATCACGGGTGAACAGCTCCGTCAGCAACGCGCCATCCTCGGCATAGCTAACGATGTGACTGCGTGCCACGCCGCCCCGGCAGGCTTCAGCCGCCGCATCCAGCAGTTCCGCCTGATAGTTGCTGCCCAGCCGTTGCAAATGTGCCGGTACTTGTTGCGGCCGCAACTCGCGAACCAACCGACCGTTTTCATCGATCAGCCCCAAGTCAGCGCCAAACAACAGCAGCTTGTCCGCCGCCAGATCGATGGCGGCGCGGGTCGCGACGTCTTCGCAGGCCAAATTGAAGATTTCACCGGTCGGCGAATAACCCAACGGCGACAGCAGCACGATGGAGCGCTCGTCCAGCAGACGATTGATGCCCTTGCGGTCGACCCGGCGCACTTCGCCGGTATGGTGATAGTCGACACCTTCCAGCACACCGATTGGCCGTGCCGTCACCAGGTTGCCGCTGGCCACGCGCAGGCGAGAGCCCTGCATCGGCGACGAGGCCATGTCCATCGACAACCGAGCTTCGATGGCAATGCGCAGTTGACCCACCGCATCGATCACGCACTCAAGGGTCGCGGCATCGGTGATGCGCATACCGTGATGGTAATGCGGGGTCAGGCCACGCGCAGCCAGGCGGGTTTCAATCTGTGGGCGCGAACCGTGAACCAGCACCAGTCGCACACCGAGGCTGTGCAGCAGCACCAAGTCATGAACGATATTGCCGAAGTTCGGATGCTCGACGCCGTCGCCGGGGAGCATCACGATGAAGGTGCAATCGCGGTGGGCATTGATGTAAGGAGACGCGTGACGAAGCCAATTAACGTAGTCGGGCATGAACCTGGGCCTGTAATAAATAGCAGCCAAATAATGGGCAAAGCAGAAAACGCACAACGGGCTGATGGTTATCGTCGGAACAGGCTTGGCGACACGCGCGCTCTCCTCATGAATACGGGTTTGGACCCTGGCAATTTATACGAGCGATGCCGGTGTCAGGCAGTAATGCTCAATCAGTTGCCGTAATAGATGCACCGTAGGCTGCAAACGTGACATTTCGAGGTATTCCCCCGGTTGGTGCGCGCAGGCAATGTCGCCAGGGCCGAGCACCAGTGTTTCGCAGCCAAGGCGCTGAAGATAAGGCGCTTCTGTGCCGAATGCCACTGCTTCGGCGCGATGACCTGTGAGCTTTTCCGCGACGCGCACCAGCTCAGCGTCCTCGGCCTGCTCGAACGGCGGCACTTCCGGGAACAGCGGCGCGTAATCAATTTTCACCTGATGCCGTTCAGCAATCGGGTTGAGCTTCTGTAAAATCGCCGCGCGCAAAGCGGCAGGATCCATGCCTGGCAACGGTCGCAGATCGAATTCCAGCGAGCACTGGCCACAGATCCTGTTGGGGTTGTCGCCACCGTGGATGCAGCCGAAGTTCAGGGTCGGTTGCGGCACGCTGAACTGCGGGTTGCGGAACTCACGCTGCCATTGCAAGCGCAAGCCGCGCAGTTCGCCCATTGCATCGTGCATGGCCTCAAGGGCGCTATGGCCCAGGCTTGGATCAGAGGAGTGACCGCTGCGACCAAGAATGTCGATGCGCTCCATCATCACGCCTTTGTGCAGGCGAATCGGCTTTAGGCCCGTCGGCTCGCCGATCACCGCCGCCCGACCCAAGGGACGTCCAGCTTCAGCTAATGCCCGCGCGCCGGACATCGAACTTTCTTCATCGCATGTGGCGAGGATCAGCAACGGCTGCTTGAACGGTTGATCGAGCAATGGGATGACCGCTTCAATGGCCAGGGCGAAAAAACCCTTCATGTCGCAACTGCCCAGGCCCACCCAGCGACCATCGACTTCGCTCAACTTCAACGGATCGGTTTGCCACAAGGCACCGTCGAACGGCACGGTGTCACTGTGCCCGGCCAATACCAGGCCACCAGGACCGGAACCGAAACTGGCCAGCAGGTTGAACTTGCCGGGGCTGACCTGCTGGATATCGCAGGCAAAACCCAACTCGCAAAGCCAGGTCGCCAGCAAGTCGATCACCGGGCGATTGGATTGATCGAGGCTGGGCTGAGTGCAGCTCACAGACGGTGCGGCGATCAGCGCAGCGAACTGGTCTTTCATGGACGGTAAAGGCATCGCTGAATCCCAACGGCCGATTTGACGCTCATCATAGAACCATCTGACGTCAGGAATAAACCGCGGCGGCGCGTAGCACCTCACTCGCGGTCGTCCTCCAGCGTCAACAGACCTTATCGCGGGTGAGTCCTGTACACTGCTCGGCCTTGGCAGCCACACATTCCCCCGGCTGCGCTCCCGATCCTGGATTTTCCGGCCATGCAGAAAGAAACCGAAATCAAACTCCGCGTCAGCCGCGAAACCCTCGCCGCCCTGCGCGAGCACCCGCTCCTGAAGAAACGCAACAAAAGTGGCTGGGAACGCCGTGAGTTGATGAACCAGTACTTCGACACGCCTGAGCGCGACCTGGCCCGTGCCAAGGTTGCCCTGCGCCTGCGCCGCGATGGCGAAGAAGTGATTCAGACCCTCAAGACCCGAGGCCAGAGCGTCGCGGGCCTGTCCGAGCGTAATGAATATGACTGGAACCTGCCCAAAGCCAAGCTCGACGTGAAGAAACTCGACGGCGAATGCTGGCCCGAAGAGCTTGCCGAGCTGGACAAGAAAACCCTGAAAGCCATCTTCACGACCGACTTCGTGCGCGAACGCGCTGAAATCGCTTGGGGTCGCGGCAAGGCCAAAGTCGTCATTGAAGCGGCGCTGGACTTCGGTCACGTAATCGTCGGCAAACAGAAAGAAGAAATCTGCGAGCTGGAACTGGAATTGCGTGAAGGCGAGCCTGCCGCGCTGCTGGAACTCGCCGCCGAACTGGCCGCCACCCTGGCGCTGATGCCGTGTGACATCAGCAAAGCCGAGCGCGGCTATCGTTTGTACGACGCCAACAGCTACTCGCTAAGCCTTCCTGCACCGCAAATCAGCGCGGAAACTCCATTGGACGATGCCTTCGCCGCCTTGAGCTGGCACTTGCTGGGCAGCAGCCAGCGGCTCGCCGAGCAGTATCGTTTCAACGGCCACTGGCGCCTGTTGCAGGACTGGGTCGAAAACCTGGCTGAATTGCGCGCACTGCTGAGCAGCCTTGGCCAAGCCGCCCCGCGCCAGTCGACCCACGATCTGCGGGTGGCGCTGGATGCGTTGCTGGAAGACTGGCGTCCGCTGGTTCAAGCCGGACAAGACGACGAAGACGTGCGCAAAGCGGCGCCGGAACAGTTCCTCGAAGAACTCGAAGACCCGCGCTGGGGCCTGTTCTCGCTCAATACCTCGCGCTGGCTGTTGGCCCGCACTTGGGCGGCCGACCGTAACACCCGTGGCAATCGCCAGGGCGCAGCGCAACTGGGTAGCTGGCTGCCGCGCCTGCTGGGCGAAGAAGCCACGTCCTTGCAGTTGCAGCGTTACCAGCAACAGCCGGAAGACCTGGCAGAACAACTGCCGCGTATCGAGCGCATTCAGGCTTGGATGCACCATGCCCGCAACGTGCTGGACATCCCGGAAATGGATCGCCTGTACGGTGAGTTGAACAAACTGGCGCAACTGGCTCACGAACCGATCACCGACGAATCGCTGGATGCGCGTAAGCAGCAGGCGATTGCGGTGTATCAGAATCGCGCCTGGAAAATGCTGCTGCGCATGTAAGGACGCCCTCGCGGGTAAGCCTAGCGCCCACAGGATCGCCAAAAACCTGTGGGCGCCAGGCTTGCCCTTTCACTGCAAAAATTCAGACCGGCAAACTCGTCGTGGACTTGATCTCTGATAACGCCACGATCGAATTGACCTCTTGAATCCCCGGCACCATCGACAGCTTCTCGAAAAAAAAGCGCTCATACGCCTCGATATCCGCCGTCACAATCCGCAGTAAAAAGTCCACCGACCCCATCAGCACATAACACTCCAGCACTTCGGGGAAACCGCGAATCGCCTCGGTGAACTCAGTGAAGTTAGAGCGCCCGTGGGCGTTGAGTTTGATTTCAGCGAATATCTGCGTATTCAGGCCGATTTTCTTACGGTCCAGCAGGGTCACCTGAGCACGAATGATCCCCTCCTCCTTCATCCGCTGAATCCGCCGCCAGCACGGCGATTGCGAGAGCCCTACCTGCTCCGCGATCTGCGCACTGGAAAGCGAGGCATCCTCCTGTAGCAACGCGAGAATCCTGCGATCGTAACCATCCAACTCGGCACGCATAAAAAAACCCTTAAAAGATAGTTTGTCGAATCGAACGATTCGCCTAATAGGCAATTGACCCCATCATAGATAAGAAATACCCACAGCCGAATGTAAAAATTTCTCCAATGATTTTGGAGATCGACCATGCCCCACCTTGAAGCCGTGAACACCCCACCGAGCCGCGCCGATGTGTGGAACGCCAGCAATACCCATTGCCGAGTTCGCTACCACTTGCTGGCCGAAGCCGAACCGGACCTGCTGTGCCGCGCCCTCAACCTGTTTGCCTTGCAGATGCTGACCCCCGAACACGTCAACGCGCAGCGCCTGAACGATCTGCTGTCGATCGACATCGTCATCGATGGCCTGAGCAGACACCGCGCCCACGTGATTGCGGAAAAATTACGTAACGTAATCAGCGTCTGCTCCGTACACCTGCAAGACGCCGATTCAGCTTGGGATCAGCCGACACAAGCAGCAGGTTGAAAGAACTCGAAACGGCTTCGTCAGGTAGTGGCCCAACGGGTGGCAAGTGCGAGACTATCCTTTGCGAACTGTTGTTCATAAGGAGGCCCGCATGTCCGTTCAACTTGCCACTCAGGACCGTTGGCTGGATCTCAATGATTTGCTGAGAGAACTGGTCGCCCAGGGATTTATCAGCCAAGACTCGGCCGAGCAGGCGCTCAATGCCCGACGCCGCACCGCCGCCAATGGCCAGATGCACCCGCTGGAGTTCATTGCCAGCCAACACCTGAACGACCTTAGCCGGCCCGGCAAACACCTGGACTTGGAAAACCTGACGCTGTGGCTGTCGCAACAGGCCGGCCAGCCCTACTTGCGTATCGATCCGCTGAAGATCAACGTCGCGGCTATTACCCCGCTGATGTCCTACGCCTTCGCCCAGCGGCATAAGATTCTAGCCGTGTCCATCGACCTCGACGCGGTCACCGTGGCCAGCGCCCAACCCTACGTCAATGGGTGGGAAGCAGACCTGACACACGTGCTGAAGCTGCCGATCAAACGGGTGGTGGCCAACCCGGTAGACATCCAGCGCTTCAGCGTCGAATTCTTCCGTCTGGCCAAATCCGTCAGCGGCGCGACCAACACCGATCAGCAGATGAACACCCTGGGCAATTTTGAGCAGTTGCTCAACCTGGGCGCCAGCGATCAAGAGCCGGACGCCAACGATGCACACATCGTCAACATCGTCGATTGGCTGTTCCAGTACGCGTTCCAGCAGCGGGCCAGTGATATCCATATCGAACCGCGACGCGAGCAAGGCACGGTGCGTTTTCGCATTGATGGCGTGCTGCACAACGTCTATCAATTTCCGCCGCAAGTGACCATGGCCATCGTCAGCCGCCTGAAAAATCTGGGCCGGATGAACGTCGCGGAAAAACGCAAACCGCAGGATGGCCGGGTCAAAACCAAGACCCCGGACGGCGGCGAAGTCGAACTCAGGCTGTCGACGCTGCCCACCGCGTTCGGCGAAAAAATGGTCATGCGTATCTTCGATCCGGAGGTGCTGCTCAAGGACTTCGACCAACTGGGTTTCTCTGCCGAAGACCTGCGCCGCTGGCAGGACATGACCCGCCAACCCAACGGCATCATTCTGGTCACAGGGCCCACGGGCTCGGGCAAGACCACCACGCTCTACACCACCCTGAAGAAGCTGGCGACGACGGAGGTCAACCTCTGCACCATCGAAGACCCGATCGAAATGGTCGAGCCGGCTTTTAACCAAATGCAGGTCCAGCACAATATCGACCTGACCTTCGCCGCCGGCGTGCGCGCCCTCATGCGGCAAGACCCGGACATCATCATGATTGGCGAAATCCGCGACCTGGAAACCGCCGAAATGGCGATTCAGGCGGCGCTCACTGGCCACTTGGTGCTTTCGACCCTGCACACTAACGACGCGCCCAGCGCGATCAGCCGACTGCTGGAACTGGGCGTGCCGCATTACCTGATCAAAGCCACAGTGCTTGGGGTCATGGCCCAGCGTCTGGTACGAACGCTGTGCCCGCACTGCAAGGCACCGCTGACCTTGAGCGAAGAGGACTGGCAAACCCTGACCAAACCCTGGCAGGCACCGCTGCCGAGCAAGGCACAAAGGGCCATCGGTTGCCTGGAGTGCCGTGACACCGGCTATCGCGGGCGCGCCGGGGTGTACGAAATCTTGCAGATGACTGACGGCGTGAAAGCGCTGATCAGCGCCGACACCGACCTGCTGGCTATCCGGCGGCAGGCATTCAAGGAAGGCATGCGCAGCCTGCGGCTGTCGGGCGCACAGAAAGTAGCCGCCGGTTTGACCACGATAGAGGAGGTGCTGCGGGTGACACCGCAGAGCGAGCACCTCTGAAATATTTTGTGTCGCCTCATGATGCAAGAGGCGACTCATCGGTTCTTATCGCCGACCTGCACCGTTACACTCCTGCCATTGCAATTTCACTGAACCAGACATCAACAGGGAATCGTTATGCAGATCGGTAGCGTGCTTTTACTTTTTGTCGGCCTCGTGGTCGCTATTCTATTCATGGGCTTCAAGGTGGTGCCTCAGGGCTACCAGTGGACGGTCGAGCGTTTTGGTCGCTACACCAACACCCTCAAGCCTGGCTTGAACATCATCATTCCGGTCATGGACCGTATCGGCCGCAAGATCAACGTGATGGAAAGTGTGTTGGACATTCCACCCCAGGAAGTCATCACCGCTGATAACGCCACGGTGCAGATCGATGCCGTGTGCTTCTTCCAAGTGGTCAACACGGCCCAGGCCGCCTACGAGGTGAACAACCTCGAGCACGCCATTCGCAACTTGTTGCAAACCAACATCCGTACAGTCCTCGGCTCCATGGAGCTGGACGCCATGCTAAGCCAGCGTGACGGGATCAACGAAAAACTGCTGCGTACCGTCGACGAAGCTACGGCGCCTTGGGGAATCAAGATCACCCGGATCGAGATCAAGGACATCAGCCCACCGGCTGACCTGATGGCCGCTATGTCGGGCCAGATGAAAGCCGAGCGGATCAAGCGCGCGCAAATCCTCGAAGCCGAAGGCCTGCGAGCTGCTGCAATCCTGACCGCCGAAGGCAAGAAGCAGGCGCAAATCCTGGAAGCCGAAGGGGGTCGCCAAGCGGCATTCCTCGAAGCCGAAGCACGGGAACGTCAGGCCGAAGCTGAAGCCCAGGCCACGAAGGTGGTGTCCGAAGCCATCGCGGGCGGCAACGTGCAGGCGGTCAACTACTTCGTTGCGCAGAAGTACATTGATGCCTTGGGCAAGCTGGCCTCGGCCAATAACAGCAAAGTGATTCTGATGCCGCTTGAGGCCAGTTCGATGATCGGTGCTGTCGGCGGCATCGGCGAAATCGTCAAGGCCACGTTCGATAACAAGAAAGCCTGAGGCGCGCCATGTGGGCATTTTTGCAGCACTTATCGTTCTGGGACTGGTTAGCACTGGGCACGGTGCTGCTGATTCTTGAAGTGTTCGGCGCAGGTGGCTACCTGCTGTGGATCGGCATGGCCGCCGCGGCGGTGGGCGTGTTGACCTTTATGTTGCCCAACATGCCGTGGGAAATGCAGTTTCTGCTGTTCGGCCTGCTCTCGATTGGCACGGCTCTGTACTGGTGGTCACGCCAGCGCAGTGCGGTAAGGATGAGCGATCAACCGAACCTGAACTTGCGCGGACAGGAGCTGATCGGAAAAACCTTTGTCGTACATGAGGCGATTGTCGACGGCCGCGGCAAGATCAAGGTCGCCGACGGAGTGTGGATGGCCAGGGGCCCTGATGCTGCGACAGGCAGCCGGGTTCGAGTGATCGGCCAGCAAGGGGCGATCCTGCTGGTAGAGAAGGATGACCGAGCGGTCACGGAACTCGATCAGGTAAATAGCGATCCAACGCCGTAGATAACCCAGTGGAGTCACCTATCATGCGTCTCAAATTTGCTGTCGCGACCCTTGCCTTGCTTTCCCTGCCAATCGGTTCGGCAATGGCCGATGGCTTTTGGCGTAACGTCATCTCATCCGGTGCAACCACCGGTTCGACTTACCTGACCTTCAAGGATCACAAGTTGATCGTTGCGGCTCAGGACGATGCCGGCAGTTTCGTTGCCAGCGACGGTGGTATCCGTGGCCCTTACCTGGAAGCGGCAATGCAAAAAGTCCGCGCCGACAACCCGGGCCTCAAAGCCACGGACATGGAACTGGCAAATGCGATCCTGGCGAAGAATGCCGTCGCCTCGGACTAAGCTGTTGCAGATGTAAAAATGCCGCTCACCTGAGCGGCATTTTTTATGGCTCGGGGAAACTGCACGGCATTTCCCTACAGAGGAGAAGAGCAAAACCCTGAGACCTAGACGAAAAATCGCCGGATTAGGGAGGAATGCTCTGATACCAGAGACGGGTGAGGGCCCCCAAACTTTGTCGATTCGAATTATCCACCTGAGCGAATCGATACCCATGAACAAACCAAGCCTGTCGTTACTGCTGCTGGCCGCTGCTTTCAGCAATCTGTCCCATGCCGAAGGCCTGTACGGCTCGGTGAAAATCCAGAGTGTCCAACAAGACCTCTCGAGCGCCCTGCTTACCAGCCCCAGGGTCAGCCATCGCGTGGTCAGCCCAGACAGCAGTAAAAACCTCGGCGGCGCACTCGCGCTGGGTTATGCATTCAAGGGTGACTGGCGTGTGGAAGGCGAATACACCCTCAAAAACGATTCGGCGTTCAAAAGTTACTGGGCACCGTTCAATGCCAACGTCAACAACATGCAAGTCTCGTCCAGCCGCTTGATGCTCAACGGTTACAAGGACTTCCCGCTCAACGAATACCTGTCGCTGTATGCCATGGCCGGCGTAGGTGTGGCGCATATCAGTTCCGAGGGTTATCAATCCAACGCCTCGCGACAATTCGCCAACAACAGTCAGAACAATTTTGCCTATGCCGTAGGCGTTGGGGCCGACCTGAAACTCACCGAAAAAGTCACCCTCGGTAGCGGTTATCGCTATGTCGATATGGGTAACATCTCAACCGGCTACAACACCTTTGCCAACCGTATAAATGCCAGGGATGAACAGCTCAAGGGCAAGCTGCGTGAACAGAACCTGTACGTCGAAGCGCGGTTGTCGTTCTGAGTTGTCAGCCCTGATGCCCGCCCACATTGGTCGGGGTACTGCAACAGTGCGCCAAACACTTGGTGCTGCTTCAAGTTATCCACAGCGTCGATGATCAGCTCGACGCCGAAACCTTCGGCGCGGGTTTGCACCACAGAGATCGTCTGCGGGTGACAGTTCTCATCAATAAAAAACAGATTGCTTTTGGACTTGGCGACCCGTTTGGCCAGGGCCATGGACTCTGCGGCAGCCGTGGCCTCATCCAATAACGAGGCGTTGGCCAGCTCCAGGCCGGTGAGGTCGATGGTCAATTGCTGAAAGTTGAGCAGCGCTTCGAGCCGCCCCTGAGCGATCTCCGGTTGATAGGGCGTGTACGCGGTGTACCAGCGGGATTTTCCAACACATTGCGCAGGATGACGGTCGGCGTCAGCGTGCCGTGGTAACCCATGCCAATCAGGCTGGTCCACAGCTGATTGTGCTCGGCATAGCCGCGCAGCTTGGCCAGCGCTGCTTGTTCATCAAGCGCGGGCGGCAGGTCCAGCGGCTGGTTGAAGCGGATGCCCGGCGGCACGGTCTGCTCGATCAACTCAAGAGCATCGCCTGCTGCTCGACAGCATCGGGCCCCAGATGACGGCGCAGAAAGGAATGGGGGTCGCGTAACTGGCTCAAGGACGGCAACTGGGACATGACGGGCTCTCTTGCCTGGCGCTCAGCGTCGATGCAACACGGTCAAACCAGCATAGCAGTCGATACTCCAGCAGATGACGTAGCGCCGTCGGCCAATCCGGATCATCATGTGCGGCGCATGCCTAATGTCTGCTAATCAGGTGTCTACCGTTTATGAGCCAACTGCCGTTTTTACCGTTTTCCAAACCTACCATCGATGAAGCCACCATCAGCGCCGTCGGTGACGTACTGCGCTCGGGCTGGATCACCAGCGGCCCCAAGGTCCAGGCCTTTGAAGCGCAACTGTCAGAGTTTTTTGGCGGGCGCCCGGTGCGCACGTTCAACTCCGGCACTTGCACCATGGAAATTGCCTTGCGCATTGCCGGCATTGGGCCGGGCGATGAAGTGATCACCACGCCGATTTCGTGGGTGGCCACCGCCAACGTGATTTTGGAAGTCGGCGCCACCCCCGTGTTCGCCGACATCGACCCCATCACCCGTAACATCGATCTGGATCAGCTTGAAGCCGCGATCACATCGCGCACCAAGGCGATCATCCCGGTTTACCTCGCCGGTTTGCCCGTGGACATGAGCCGTCTGTACGCCATCGCTAAAAAGCATGGCCTGCGGATTGTCGAAGACGCGGCCCAAGCCTTGGGTTCGAGCTGGAACGGTCAACGCATCGGCGCGACCGGCGATTTCGTGTCCTTCAGTTTTCAGGCAAACAAGAACATCACCTCATCGGAGGGCGGCTGCCTGGTGCTGAACACCGCCGAAGAAATACGGCTGGCGGAGAAGTACCGTTTGCAGGGCGTCACCCGGACCGGGTTTGATGGCTTGGACGTCGATGTACTGGGCGGCAAGTTCAACATGACCGACGTCGCGGCGGCCATCGGCCTGGGGCAATTTGCCCACATCGAAACGATTACCGCTCATCGCCGTGAACTGGCCAAGCATTACTTTGCTTGTTTCGGCGCGGATTTCGAAGCGCAATACGGGGCGCAATTGCCTCCCGCTGACTTCGAAAACAGCAACTGGCACCTGTTCCAGCTGGTACTGCCTGAGCGCAAGGATGGCAAACCGGCACGGGCCACGTTCATGGAGCAGATGCAGGCGCACGGCGTCGGTATCGGCTATCACTATCCGCCGATCCACTTGCTGAGCCTTTACCGCGAACGCGGTTTCAAGGAAGGCATGTTCCCGGTGGCAGAGCGTGTCGGGCGTCTGATCGTTTCGCTGCCGATGTTTACCGCCATGACCAAAGCGGATGTAGAACGCTCGGTGGCAGCGGTGAAGTCTGTGCTGAAACCCTAAAACCTGTGGGAGCGAGCGTGCTCGCTCCCACAGGGCGTTTACAGGACGAGGATTATTCGCCGATAGCCGCTTTGTAGCCTGCCGCATCGAGCAGCTTTTCCAGGTCAGTGGCGTTGGCCGGCTTGAGCTTGAAGATCCAGGCACCGTAAGGGTCGGTGTTGAGCAATTCAGGCGACCCGCCCAGATCTTCATTGATGGCGATCACTTCACCGGCAATCGGGGAGTAGATGTCGGAAGCCGCTTTAACCGACTCCACCACGCCCGCTTGATCTTGGGCAACAAAAACGGTGCCGACTTCGGTCAGCTCAACGAATACCACATCGCCCAAGGCTTCCTGAGCGTGATCGCTGATGCCCACGGTGACGCTGCCATCGGCTTCCAGACGCGCCCACTCGTGACTTTCGGCAAAACGCAGGTCGGCAGGGATATTGCTCATGTTCTGGGTCCTCAAGAAAAATATCAGCGGTGTTGGTCCGCCAGAAAAGGTTTAGATCAAGGTTCTGCCATGGCGCACGAAGGTCGGTTTGACCACTCGGACCGGGTACCACTTGCCACGGATTTCCACTTCGGCGCGGTCGGCGGTGGCCATCGGCACGCGGGCCAGTGCAATCGACTTGCTAAGCGTAGGAGAGAAACTACCACTGGTGATCTCCCCTTCGCCAACATCAGCGATACGAACGACCTGATGAGCGCGCAAAACCCCACGCTCCTCCAGCACCAGACCGACCAGTTTGTGTTGAACGCCACCGGCTCGCTCGGCCTCCAGGGCCGTGCGGCCGATAAACTGGCGGGTAACCGGCTCCCACGCGATGCTCCAGGCCATGTTGGACGCCAGCGGTGAAACGCCTTGATGAATGTCCTGACCGTACAGGTTCATCCCCGCCTCAACCCTCAAGGTATCCCGCGCACCGAGGCCAATTGGCGAAATCCCGGCGCCTACCAGGTCGTTGAAGAAACCCGGTGCCTGATCGGCGGGCAGCACGATTTCCAGCCCATCCTCGCCGGTGTAACCGGTGCGAGCGATGAACCAGTCACCATCAGCCAAGCCTTCGAACGGTTTTAAGAGCTGAATCAGATTACTGCGTGACTGGCTGACCAGTTCGGCGATCTTGTGCCGGGCCTGTGGACCTTGAATCGCCAGCATGGCCAATTCGGAACGCTCATGGAGCTGAACTTTGAAGTCCCCAATGTTCGCCTGCATCCAGGCCATGTCCTGATCGCGAGTGGAAGCGTTGACTACCAGCCGATAACCGTCATCGAGACGGTAGACAATCATGTCGTCGACGGTGCCGCCGTGCTCGTTGAGCATGGTGCTGTAGAGGGCACGGCCGGTGCTGTGCAAGCGCTCGACGTCATTGGCCAGCAAGTGCTGGAGCCAGGCCTTGGCCTGAGGGCCAGCAACATCGATCACGGTCATATGGGAGACATCGAACACCCCGCAATCACGGCGCACCTGATGGTGTTCCTCGACCTGCGAGCCGTAATGCAATGGCATATCCCAACCGCCAAAATCGACCATCTTCGCACCGAGGGCGAGGTGAAGGTCATACAGAGGCGTGCGCTGTCCCATGGGTTTCTCCTTCCGGGCGTGGCGAAGGTGCGGACAGACACTGCACGGGTGAAAGCCTTGATATAGAGGGCCTTCAGCCGATTTCAGCTACCTGATCTGTCAGACGGACCGCACCGAATGCCGCGCATTGTAGCTGCAAGGTGTAGGACTGACACCTAGCCGTTTCGATGCGCCGACCGCCTGATCAATCCGATGACCGGCAACAGCCCGACCAACACCAGGGTCAATGCCGGTAGCGATGCCCTCGCCCACTCCCCTTCGCTGGTCATTTCAAAGATCCGCACCGCCAGCGTATCCCAGCCAAACGGGCGCATTAGCAGGGTGGCGGGCATTTCCTTGAGCACATCGACGAACACCAGCAGTGCGGCGCTGAGGGTGCCTGGCAGCAATAACGGCAGATACACTTTGAAAAACAGTCGTGGCCCACTGACACCCAAACTGCGTGCTGATTCAGGCAAAGACGGCCGGATCCGCGAGAGGCTGCTTTCCAGGGGGCCGTAAGCCACTGCAACAAACCGCACCAAATAGGCCAGCAACAGCGCTGACAGGCTGCCCAGAAGCAGTGGTTTGCCTGCGCCACCGAACCAACCCGACAGCGGAATGACGAGTTCGCGGTCAAGGTAACTGAACGCCAACATAATCGACACCGCCAGCACGGACCCGGGCAAGGCGTAGCCGAGGTTGGCCAGGCCGACGCCGGCGCGAATAGCCCGAGTCGGCGCCAGTCGTCGGGCAAACGCCAGCAGCAGCGCCACACTGACGGTGATCAGCGCTGCCATGCCACCCAGGTACAAGGTGTGCAGGATTAACCCGGCGTAACGCTCGTCCAGGTCAAAGCGCCCGCGCTGCCAGAACCACACCAGCAGTTGCAGCATGGGGATGACGAAGGCACAGGCGAACACCACACCGCACCAACTCATGGCCGCCAAAGCCTTGAAGCCCTTCAGGTGATACAGCGCCATGACGCGAGGCCGTTCATTACTGGTCCGATTGGCCCCGCGAGCGCGACGCTCGCCATACAGCACGACCATCACCACCAGCAGCAACAGGCTGGCCAGTTGCGCGGCGGTGGAAAGGCTGAAAAAGCCGTACCAGGTTTTGTAGATGGCGGTGGTGAACGTATCGAAGTTGAACACCGATACGGCGCCGAAATCCGCCAGGGTTTCCATCAACGCCAACGCCACACCGGCGCCAATGGCTGGGCGGGCCATGGGCAATGCCACGCGCCAGAACGCCTGCCACGGCGATTGTCCGAGCACGCGCGCAGCTTCCATCAGGCCTTTGCCCTGGGCCAGGAACGCGGTGCGGGCCAACAGGTAGACGTAGGGATAGAACACCAGCACCAATACCAGGATGACCCCGCCGGTCGAGCGCACTCGCGGCAGTCTCAGGCCCATACCGAACGCGTCGCGCAGCAGGGTTTGCACAGGGCCGGCGAAGTCCAGCAAGCCGACAAAGACAAACGCCAGTACATAAGCCGGAATCGCGAACGGTAGCATCAGCGCCCAATCCAGCCAGCGCCGCCCAGGAAACTCGCAGAGGCTGGTGAGCCAGGCCAGGCTAACGCCGAGCAGCGTTACGCCCACACCAACGCCGAGCAGCAAGGTCAATGTGTTGCCCAGCAGCCTTGGCATTTGGGTGTCCCACAGGTGGGACCAGATCTGTAGATCGATGGTTTGCCATGAGAACAGCAGGACGCTCAGGGGCAGCAGGACCAGCGCGGCGATGGCGAAGACCAGGGGATACCAGCGGCGTTGAGCGGGGTGGGCCAAGAAACACTCTCAGGGGTGAGAATCGATAGAAATGAGTGTGCCCACGCTCTGCGTCAGGCTTCGACGCAGAGCATCGGCGGATGCATTCCCGCGCGGAGCGTGGGAACGATCAGTGCCGCAAAGGTGCTCGGTATATCAGGTCAGTCAGTTCCAGCCAGCTCGATCCATCATGCGAATCGCTTCAGCCTGACGCTTGCCGGCAATTTCGACCGGCAAGGTGTCGGCGATAAACTTGCCCCAACTCGCCACTTCAGCCGAGGGTGGAACAGCAGGGTTGGCCGGGAATTCCTGATTCACATCCGCGAAAATCTTTTGCGCTTCCGGCGTGGTCATCCACTCCACCAACGCCTTGGCGGCTTCTGGATGCGGCGCATGTTTGGTCAAGCCAATGCCCGACAGGTTGACGTGTACGCCACGGTCGCCCTGGTTCGGCCAGAACAGCTTTACGGCCAGGTCTGGCTTCTGCTTGTGCAGGCGGCCGAAGTAGTAAGTGTTGACGATACCGACGTCGCATTGGCCGGCGTTAATCGCGTCCAGCACGGCAATATCATCAGAGAACACATCAGTGGACAGGTTGCTCACCCAGCCCTTGAGGATCTGCTCGGTTTTAGCCGCGCCGTGGACCTCGATCATGGTGGCGGTCAGCGACTGGTTATAGACCTTCTTCGCCGTGCGCAGGCACAGACGACCTTCCCACTGTTTGTCGGCCAGGCCTTCGTAAGTCGTCAGCTCACCGGGTTTAACCCGGTCAGTGGAGTAGGCGATGGTCCGCGCCCGCAGGCTAAGGCCGGTCCAGGCATGAGAAGAGGCGCGGTATTGCAACGGGATGTTGGCGTCGATGGTTTTGGAGGTAAACGGCTGGAGGATGCCCATCTGCTCGGCTTGCCAGAGGTTGCCGGCATCGACTGTCAGCAACAGGTCGGCGGTGGCATTTTCGCCCTCGGCCTTGATGCGCTGCATCAGCGGGGCTTCCTTGTCGGTGATGAACTTCACCTGCACGCCGGTTTTCGCAGTGTAGGCGTCGAAGACTGGCTTGATCAGATCATCGATACGCGAGGAGTAGACCACCACTTCGTCGGCGGCCTGGGCGGCGGTACTGCCAATCAGGGTCAGGGCCAGTGCGGTCAGTAGACGCTTCGGTGCCAACATGGGAGCGGCCTCTCGATTGAAAAATGAGGCCAAATGATAAGGACTCACATTTGCCATCTCAATCGAACAGTTCGCGGGTGAGTTACCAGATGTTGCACCGCTGGACATTCACGGTGAATGTTCCGGCCTGCTCGCGACAGGCTCATCAGCTTCAGCGAAAAACTCAAGCCTTGGCGAGTGCCGGTAAATCCCCGGTCAAACCCAGCGCTTCACGCACAAATAACGCCTTGGCCTCGGGCATTTTCTCGACCATTTTCAACCCGGCATTGCGCAACCAGCGCACCGGCAACGGATCGGCCTGGAACAAGCGCTCAAACCCTTCCATCGCCGCCATCAATGCCAGGTTGTGTGGCATGCGTCGTCGTTCGTAACGACTCAATACTTTCACATCGGCCAAGCGCTCGCCGCGCTCAGACGCTTGCAACAACACTTCGGCCAGCACGGCGGCGTCGAGGAAGCCGAGGTTCACGCCCTGCCCGGCCAAGGGGTGGATGGTGTGCGCGGCGTCGCCGATCAGCGCCAACCCTTCAGCCACGTAGCGCTTGGCATGGCGCTGACGCAGCGGCACACACAAGCGCGGGTCGGCGCTGAGCACCGTGCCCAATCGACCTTCGAAAGCCCTTTCCAGGGCTCGGCAAAAACCGTCGTCATCCAGCGCCATCAAGCGTTCAGCTTCACTCGGCGTGGTCGACCAGACAATCGAACACCAATCCTGCTGACCGTCACGCTCCAAAGGCAAAAATGCCAGCGGGCCGTTATCGGTAAACCGCTGCCAAGCGGTCATTTGATGCGCCTTGGCGCTGCGCACGCTGGTCACGATCGCGTGGTGCAAGTAGTCCCACTCGCGCGTGGCAACGCCGGTCAGGCGTCGCACTGCCGAGTTAGCGCCGTCCGCCGCGATCACCAACGGCGCGCGCAATGTGCGGCCATCGGCCAGGGTCAGTAGCCAGTCGTCGCCGGAGCGGCGCATCTGCTCCAGACGCGCACCGGCCAGCATCCCGAGGTCGCAGTCGTGCAAACGATCAAGCAAGGCATCCTGAACTACGCGGTTTTCGACGATATGCCCCAATACATCGGCATGCACACTGGCCGCCGAAAAATGGATTTGTCCCGTGCCGCTGCCGTCCCACACCTGCATGTCGGTGTAGGGGCTGCTGCGCCGGCTGGCGATGCCATCCCACACGCCCAGGCGTTCGAGGATGCGCTGGCTGGCCGCCGACAAGGCGCTGACTCGCGGCTCGAACGGCGCGGTGCCGTCGAAAGGTTTGACGCTCATCGGGCTGCCGTCCAGCAGCAGGACTTCCAGCCCGCTATCCTGCAACGCCAGCGCCAAAGCGCTGCCGACCATTCCGGCCCCGACAATCAGCAGATCTGCGCGCATGTCCATGCTTTAAGCCTGTCTCGCTTGCGGCTTGAGCCGCACGTAAAGGGTTTTCTCGACCCGCGCCACCAAGTTACCGGCGCCATCGTGAATATCGACCTGCAACTGCGGCAGGTATTTTTCGCCCGAAGCCGTCTGCCGACGGATATCGTCGAGCAAGGTCTCGTCGATGTTGAACCGGGCGAACACCCGGCCTTTGCCCGGTGCGATGAAGTCGATGTCGGCCGCCTTGTCCCAGACGATGTAACGGTGCCCGAGGTTTTCCAACAGCATCAGCATGTAGAACGGGTCGACCATCGAATACAGGCTGCCACCGAATTGGGTGCCAACGTAGTTACGGTTGTACCAGCCCAGGCCCATCGACACCTGAACATCCCGAAAATCATCGCTGATATGCCTTACCCGCACGCCAGCACCGAGGTACGGCGGGTAGATCGACATCGCCCAGCGCATCAACCGCGCCTTGCCAAACATGTGCATAAACCACTTAAACATCCGGACGCGTCCCCAACCCCATGGCCTGCCGGGCGAACCAACGTTTGGCCGGCGGCAGCAGATCGAGGCCGAGCAGGCCGATATTGCGTCCCAGGGACACCAGCGGCTGAGTGCTGCCGAACAAACGGGTGACCTGATCGGAGAAGCCCACGGTCAGGTTCTGATCCATTCGCTGACGCTCGCGATAACCCTGCAAGGTGGCGAAGTCGCCGGGGGACTTTTCGCTGTCCAGCAACGCATCGGCCAACGCTTGGGCATCGCGCAGGGACAGGTTGAAACCCTGACCGGCAATCGGGTGAAGGCTGTGGGCTGCGTTGCCCAGAATCGCCAAATGCGAACGCACTTGTTCTTCAGCTTCAATCAACGTCAGCGGGTACAAATGCCGAGCGCCCACTTGTTTCAGAGTCCCGAGACGATAACCAAATACGCCCTGCAACTCACCGAGAAAGCTTTTTTCATCGAGAGCCGCCAGCCGTTCCGCGTCCATCCCCAGGCGGGTCCAGACCAATGCACAGCGGTTGTCCGGCAGCGGCAGCAAGGCCATCGGGCCATCATCGGTGAAGCGCTCGAACGCCATGCCGTTGTGGGCTTCGCTCGGCGTGACGTTGGCGATTAGCGCGCTCTGGTTGTAAGGGCGTTTTTTGATGCCAATGCCAAGTTGCTCGCGCAAGCCGGAACGACCGCCATCGGCAAGCACCGCAAGGTCGCATTCCACGGTGCTTTCATCGTTGAGGGTCAGGCGATAGCCGTCGCTCAGCGGCTCCATGCGGGTGACTTCCGCCGGACAGCGCCAACTGATCACGTCCTTGTCCAGGCCCTGCCAAAGGCAGCGGCCGAGCCAAGCGTTTTCCACCACGTAACCCAGCGCCGGAACCCCCTCTTCCATCGCCGACAGGCGCGCGGTGGAGAAGCGCCCACGGTCAGACACGTGAATCTGCTTGATCGGCTCGGCTCGGCGGGAGATTTCCTGCCACACGCCCAACCGTTGATAAATCTGCCGCGCACCGTAGGACAACGCCGAAGAGCGGGCGTCGTAGCTCGGTTGGTAAGTATCACCAGGGGCGAACGGTTCAATCAGCACGATCTTCCAGCCGCGCGCCTTGGCGCCGGCCTGCAAGGCCAACGCAAGACTGGCGCCCACCAGGCCACCGCCGATAATTGCCAGATTGACTCGACTCATGCCGCTTGTGTCCGTGCAGTGGCCATCAAGGCCTCGATCTCGGCGACGGTTTTCGGCACGCCGTGGGTCAGGATTTCACAACCAGTTTTGGTGACCACTACGTCGTCCTCGATGCGCACGCCAATGCCGCGCCATTTTTTCGCTACGTTCTGATTGTCCGGGGCAATGTAGATTCCCGGTTCCACGGTCAACGCCATGCCGACTTCCAGCACACGCCATTCGCCGCCGACCTTGTACTCGCCAACGTCATGCACATCCATACCCAGCCAATGGCCGGCGCGGTGCATGTAAAACGCCTTGTAGGCTTCGCTGGCGATCAGTTCATCAACGTCGCCCTGCAACAGGCCCAACTTCACCAGACCGGCAGTAATCACCCGGACCGTGGCTTCATGCGCCTGATTCCAGTGTTTGTTCGGCGCTATTTCGTTGAATGCAGCTTCCTGGGAGGCTAGCACCAACTCATAGATTGCCTTCTGTTCTGCTGAATACTTGCCATTGACCGGCCAGGTACGAGTGATGTCGCTGGCGTAGCAGTCGATTTCACAACCAGCGTCGATCAAGACCAGATCACCGTCTTTGAGCACCGCATCATTCTGCTGGTAATGCAGGATGCAGCTGTTACGCCCAGCGGCGACGATCGAACCGTAAGCCGGCATCTTCGCCCCGCCCTTGCGGAACTCATAGTCCAGCTCGGCTTCGAGGCTGAACTCATGCAAACCCGCACGGCTGGCCTGCATCGCACGGATATGGGCCTGGGCGGAAATCCGCGCAGCTTCGCGCATCACTTTCACTTCGGCAGCCGATTTATACAGGCGCATGTCGTGAAGCAGATGATCCAAGGCAACGAATTCGTTCGGCGGCTGGGCGCCGAGGTGAGCTTTGGAGCGGATCACGTTGATCCAGTCCATCAAATGTCGGTCGAACTCCGGGTTGCTGCCCATCGCCGAATACACCCGGTCGCGGCCTTCGATAAGGCCCGGCAGAATGTCGTCGATGTCGGTGATGGGAAAAGCGTCGTCGGCGCCAAAGTCGCGAATCGCGCCTTCCTGGCCGGCGCGCAAGCCATCCCACAACTCTCGCTCGGCGTTGCGTTCACGGCAAAACAACACGTACTCGCCATGCTCGCGACCGGGCATCAGCACAATCACTGCCAGCGGCTCGGGAAAACCGCTGAGGTACTGGAAGTCGCTGTCCTGACGGTAGACGTGCTCGACGTCGCGGTTGCGGATTGCAACGGCGGCGGCGGGCAGGATCGCGATGCTGTTGGGTTCCATCTGCGCCATCAACGCCTTACGGCGACGGCTGTATTCCGATTTAGGGATATGGATCATGGGCAGATGGCGTTCCCAGGCTGGCGATTAATGCAACGACGGTTTGGCCGCAGCCGGTTCGGTCGGTTTTTTGGTTTCGGTGAACAGCAGCAACGGCGCAACGCGCAGGTACTCCATGACTTCCATGTAGTCGCTTTCGCCGTCGTCGGACTCTTCCAGGGCGTCTTGCACCTGAGCGATGGCGGCCAGGTCCTGCAAGACCTCGGTGGCCTCAGTGCTCAGCGCGTTGTCGCGGTAGGTCAAACCGAAGCCGGCGAGGAAGCCCTGGCACCAATGGCCCAGTGCGGCGGCACGGTCAGCAAGCGGTGCGTCGTCGGTTGGCAGCAGCAGAACGACGGTCATGTCGTCACCGGTCAGCTCACCCTTGACCATCTCTTGCAGGCCGATGAGGGCGTTGCGAACGTTGTCTTGCGGCTCGCCTTCGAGCAGTTCAGCGGCATCGGCCAGCCAACTGTCGGCCTCGAACCCTGCACCGGCGCAACTGCGCCCGAGCAACAGGCCATGCAGTTCGGCAGGCGAGACAGGATGGCCGCTGGTGCTCAGCAGGGTGGCAAAGGCTTGGTACGGGGAATTCTGAATGGGCATGGGCAGCTAGGCGCCAGACGGCGCTATGTCTAGAATGGAGGCCTTGTATCCTACATCGACAGACTCGCCAAGACTATTAAAGGCTGTCCGCCCGCTACCACCCGTCAGACACACACTCAGTGGACACAATGGAAGACACCGATCTGCAAGCGCTGATGGCCAGACTCGAATTGCTAATTAGCCGAGTCGAGCAACTAAAGAGTCAAAACGGACTCTTATTAGCTCAGGAAAAGACCTGGCGCGAGGAACGCGCGCACCTCATTGAAAAAAATGAAATCGCCCGGCGTAAGGTCGAATCGATGATTTCGCGCCTCAAGGCCCTGGAGCAAGACTCATGAGTTCAAGCAATAGCGTTACCGTGCAGATCCTCGACAAAGAGTATTCAATCATTTGCCCCCAGGAAGAGCGCAGCAACCTGGTGAGCGCCGCCCGTTACCTGGACGGCAAGATGCGCGAAATCCGCAGCAGCGGCAAAGTCATCGGTGCCGATCGCATCGCGGTAATGGCCGCGCTGAACATTACTCACGACCTGCTGCACAAGGAACAGCGCCCTGACGTACAGGCCAGCGGGTCAACGCGTGAGCAGGTTCGCGACCTGCTGGACCGCGTCGATCTGGTGCTCGCGACCGATCCGGACGTCACCAAGGGCTGATTCGCGCAACGGCTTGAGTTATACTCCCGCCACTCCCTGGGGTGCTTGCCAGTTGACGATGTCCCTGAGCCGATTCGCACTACCCTGGAAGTTGCACGTTGGGCTGGTGTGCATGTCCGCTAGACGGAAAGCCTTAAAGCCTACTGCATCTTCCACCTTGAACTTTCGGGTTCAAGGGCTAAGTCAGCAGCGGTTCATCCGGGGAGCCTGATTCCAGTCCGATGCCGGTTTAAATACCGGCATCGGCTTTTTTATGAGTACGCTTTATGTACTCGACCCGCGAGCCGAATCCATGAACGAACCTGCGCTGCTTCCCCGCCCGCAACTTCGACGCATGCTGCGCAAGGCCCGTCGCGCACTGACACCCCATCAGCAGCGCCAAGCCGCTCGCGGGCTCTACCGGCAGTTGGCTCAGCACCCACTGTTTCGCCGTGCAAAACATCTTTCTCTGTACTTGCCTACCGACGGTGAAATCGACCCGCGCCTGCTGCTGCGTGCGGCGCAGCGTCGAGGCAAGGTCACGTATCTGCCGGTGCTCAGCGCCTGGCCACGAACCAAAATGGTGTTCCAGCGGATCAGCCCCGGCGAACAGCTCAAGCCCAACCGTTTCCGCATTCTCGAACCACGGGCCAATATCGCCCGGCAACGCAAGGTCTGGACGCTGGATCTGGTGTTGTTGCCATTGGTCGGGTTTGACGATGTCGGCGGGCGCCTCGGCATGGGCGGTGGTTTTTATGACCGTAGCCTTTCGTATCTCGCACGGCGAAAAAACTGGCGCAAGCCGACGCTGCTGGGGCTGGCCCATGAATGTCAAAAGGTCGAAAGACTGGCTCAGGCGAGCTGGGATGTACCACTGCAAGGCACGGTGACGGACAGGGCGTGGTATTTCGCAGACTAGACGCCACTGGATTCAGCGGCGTCCATCAGACAGGTTCAGCGTTTGAAAGCAGACGGTTTCTGTTGCTGCGCGATTTCGAACGGCGCGTCAGTTTTGTTGCTCCACAGGCTTTGGGCATAACCAGTAGTCACGACGCCCAGACCGAACAAAATAACCAAAATCCATAGTAAATCCGGTTTGCGTTTCATCGATTGCCCCCCAAAGGCACATCAACACGATGACAGCAGCGGTTTCCGTTGTAGGCCGTGCAGCAGCGTAAAGCTTAGAAGGCCGGCATTCTGCGACAACGTGAAGCGACACGCAAATGCTGGCGTCAACCGACCGTCGGTTTGTCCTGAAATTGCCCGACAACTTGTCCAATGACCTCGCAAGGAGCAAAAACCATGGCCTATTGGCTGATGAAATCCGAACCCGACGAACTCTCGATCAAAGGCCTTGAAACACTTGGCAAAACCCGCTGGGATGGGGTACGTAACTATCAGGCACGTAATTTCTTGCGCGCAATGGCCGTGGGCGACACGTTTTTTTTCTATCACTCCAGTTGCCCGCAGCCCGGGATCGCCGGAATCGGGCGCATTGTCGAAGCCGCCTATCCGGACCCGACCGCCCTTGAGCCTGACAGTCATTACTTCGACCCCAAGGCCTCAGCCGAGAAAAACGCTTGGAGCGCCATTGATGTGGCGCATGTCGAGACGTTTGCCCACGTCCTGAAACTCGATGACCTGAAACAGCAAATGGCCTTGGTCGAGATGCCGCTGGTGCACAAAGGCTCGCGTTTGTCGGTTATGCCGGTCAGCGCCGAGCAGTGGGCGGCAGTCCTCGCGTTGCGCTAAAAAAGCAGAACCACGCGGTCACCCTGCTTTACCCGGTCAATAGGGCTAGGCTTGGCCCTCAGTTGACACGCATCAAGTTACCTCGGTGCTGATCAGCCAGACTAGGACGCAACAGCCGCAGGATGCCCGCATGTCAACGCACAGCCGCTCTTCGATTTTTTTCGCCAGCGCTCTAGTGGCGCTGCTGCTGGCCGCCGGTGGTTTCGGTTACTGGAAGTCGATGCATGATCGCCTGCCGGAAGGCTTGTACGTCGGCAACGGTCGCCTCGAAGCCACCGAAGTGCAGATCGCCAGCAAGACGCCCGGACGACTGGCCGAAGTACTCGTCGATGAAGGCGACAAGGTGACCAAAGGCCAACTGCTGGCCCGCATGGACACCCGTACCCTCGAAGCGCAGCGCAATCAGGCTGAAGCCGAAGTGCTGCGCGCCAGGGAAAACCTTGCCGCTGCCCAGGCCAATGTGCAACTGCGCCAGAGCGAACAGCTGTTGGCCCAACAGGAACTCAAACGCTCAAAGGAACTGTTCAAACACGGTTTCGTCAGTGGCCAGATCATCGATCAGCAACAAGCGCGCCTGGACACGGGCAGTGCAGCGGTCGCGGCGTCCCGAGCCCAGGTCTCGGCCGTGGGTGCGGCGATTGGTGCGGCCCAGGCTCAAGTCGCAATGCTAACCAGCGAGATCGACGACAGCAGCCTGAGGGCGCCCATCAACGGAGTCATCCAGTTGCGCATGGCCGAGCCCGGCGAAGTGCTGGGTGCCGGTGGACGGGTTCTGCTGCTGATTGATCCCAACGACCAGTACATGAACCTCTACCTGCCGGCCTCGGTCACCGGCCGCGTCGCGGTTGGCGATGAAGCACGCATCTTGCTCGACGCCCTGCCCGATCACCCGCAACCGGCAAAAATCACCTTCGTCGCCGGCAAATCACAGTTCACCCCTAAAGAAGTCGAGACCCGCGATGAGCGGCAAAAACTGGTATTCCGCGTCAAAGTGCGCCTGACGAATCCAAGCGCCCTGCCCGAGGCCAAACCGGGCATGCCCGGTGCCGGTTATGTACGCACCGCGCCTATTAGCTGGCCGGCCAACCTGCAATGACCGGGTTGGCGCTGCAAGCCACCGGCATCCATCACCGTTATGGCAAACAGCAGGCACTGACCGACATCACGTTCAGCCTACCCGCTGGCACGCGATGCGGGCTGATAGGCCCAGACGGCGCCGGCAAATCAAGCCTGTTGGGGCTGATCGCCGGGGTAAAAACCCTACAACAAGGCCAACTGCAAGTCCTGGGCGGCTCGATCCAGACGCGCCGCCATCGCAACAGCCTCTACCCGCTGATCGCCTTCATGCCACAAGGCCTGGGTGGCAACCTTTATCCCGAGTTATCAATTAGCGAGAACATCCACTTTTTCGCCACGCTGTTTGGCCTGTCGCAAGCCGACTGCAATCAGCGCATGCACAGTCTGCTGCTGGCCACCGATCTGCTGCGCTTCGCCGACCGTCCTGCCGGTAAACTGTCCGGCGGGATGAAACAGAAGCTCGGGCTCTGCTGCGCGCTGATCCACGAACCCGACCTGCTGATCCTCGACGAACCGACCACCGGCGTCGATCCCTTGTCGCGGCGGCGCTTCTGGGAGCTGGTGGATAACGTGCGCCGCCAGCGCCCACAACTGACGCTGCTGGTCGCTACGGCTTATATGGAAGAGGCAGAGCAATTCGAACATTGCCTGATGCTGGACGGCGGCAAACTGATTGCGACGGGCCTGAGCAGCGAATTAGCCGCTGTGACGCCCAGCGGCAAACTCGACGAAGCGTTCACCCACTTTCAAGGCGACAACGGTCACGACAACCAGCCTCTGGTCATTGCGCCGCGGACTGGCGTCAACACTGACATCGCCATCGAAGCCCACAACCTGACCCTGCGCTTTGGCGATTTCACCGCCGTCGACAGCGTCAGCTTCGCCATCGGCCGTGGCGAGATTTTCGGGTTTTTGGGGTCCAACGGCTGCGGTAAAACCAGCACCATGAAAGTCCTCACCGGGCTGATACCCGCCAGTGAAGGCAGTGCCGCGTTGCTGGGCAATCCGGTGAACGCCAAGGACCTGGGGACACGCAAGCGCGTTGGCTTCATGTCGCAGAGTTTCTCGCTGTATGGCGAACTCAGCGTGCGGCAGAACCTGGATCTGCATGCAAGGCTGTTCGATTTGCCTAAGTCCGACAGCTCCGAGCGCATCGCCGACCTGATCCAGCGATTCAACCTGAGCAGCGTCGCCGATCAACAGTCCGGTGCGTTGCCTTTGGGCCTGCGACAACGTTTGTCCCTGGCGGTGGCGGTACTGCATCGCCCGGAAGTGCTGATCCTCGATGAACCGACCTCCGGCGTCGACCCCGCCGCGCGGGACGACTTCTGGCGGCTGCTGGTCGAGCTGTCGAGGGAACAAGGGGTGACGATCTTTCTTTCCACGCACTTCATGAATGAAGCCCAGCGTTGCGACCGCATTTCGCTGATGCACGCGGGCAAGGTGCTGGCCTGCGATACGCCCACAGCGCTGCAACATCAATTCAACGGCGAAACGCTCGAAGCCGCGTTCGTCACATGCCTGGAGCAGGCCCAAGGCCCGGCAGAAACACCGACAACCGCCGCCCCCACCGACGCGCCCGTCACTCCCGCCGCACCGATGAAGGACCGCGGTTTCAGCGTCGGGCGCTTGGTGGCGGTGGCCAGTCGCGAAGGCAAGGAGTTGCTGCGCGACAAAGTGCGGATGGCGTTCGCCCTGCTCGGGGCTATTTTCATGATGGTGATTTTCGGCTATGGGATCTCCCTGGACGTAGAAAAACTCGCCTTCGCCGTGTTCGATCAGGACCAGACACCGCAAAGCCGCGCCTACTTGGAAGCCTTTCGCAGCTCGCGCTACTTCGCCGAACAAGCCCCCCTACACGACGCCAAAGAACTGCACCTGCGCCTGCAACGCTCGGAAATCAAACTGGCACTGGAAATCCCGCCAGGTTTCGGCCGCGACCTGAACGCCAGACGCCAGCCCACCGTTGCCGCGTGGCTGGATGGCGGCATGCCGTTTCGCGCCGAGACCAGTCGCAACTATGTAGAGGCCGTACACCAGGCCAATATCGAGCAGTTGGCCGAACAGAGCAGTCCTGCACTGAACCGGCAGGCCGCGGCCACCCTGGAAACCCGATTCCGCTATAACCAGGACGTGGTCAGCGTCAACGCTATCGGCCCAGGGGTGATGGCGCTGATCCTCGCGTTCATCCCGGCCATGCTCACAGCGCTGGGGATCGTGCGCGAGAAGGAGCTGGGGTCGATCACCAACTTCTACGCCACGCCGCTGACCCGACTGGAATTCCTGCTCGGTAAACAAGCGCCGTATCTGGCAATCAGCCTGGTCAACCTGGCTGTGCTGGTGGCCATGAACCGCTGGCTGTTCGGCGTACCGTTCAAGGGCAGCGGCCTGACGCTGGCCTTGGGTGGATTGCTCTATGTGCTGGCGACCACCAGCATGGGCCTGCTGATTTCGGCGTTCACCCGCACCCAGATCGCCGCGATCCTCGGCACCATGATCCTCACCAGCCTGCCGACCATCCAATTCTCCGGACTGATCGTGCCGCGCTCCTCACTGGAAGGCGCAGCTGCCGTGATGGGCATGCTGTTTCCGGCCGGGCACTTCCTCGATATCGCCGTCGGCACCTTCACCAAAGCCTTGGACTTGCGCCAGCTATGGCCACAATGCCTGGCACTGTTCGGGTTCTTTCTCGGGTTCACCGGGCTGAGCCTGATCATGTTGAAAAAGCAGGAGGTCTGATGCACAAACTTGCGCATATCTTGCGACTCGGCCTCAAGGAACTCACGAGCCTGCGCCACGACAGCGTGTTGCTGCTGTTTCTGTTCTACGCCTTTACCGTGGCGATCTACATGCCGGCCGCCGGCTCGGTAATCGGCGTACACAACGCCAGCGTGGCCGTGGTCGACGAAGATCACAGCCTGCTCTCGCGACAACTAGCCCTGGCCCTGCAACCACCGGAGTTCCAACGCCCGGTGTTGCTGCCATACGGGCAACTCGATCAAGTCATGGACAACGGCCAATACACCTTCGTGATCAACGTGCCGGCGAATTTCCAGACCGACCTACTGGCCGGTCGCCGACCGGCGATTCAGGTCAATGTCGATGCCACGGCCATGAGCCAGGCGTTTATGGGTGCCGGTTACATCGGGCTGATTTTCCAGCGCGAACTGCTGACCTACAGCCATCAGAATGAAGCGGCCAGCCAAGTACCGGTCCTGCTGAGCCCGCGCGCGCTGTTCAATACCAATCTGGAGGGCGGCTGGTTTCTGGCGGTGATTCAGATCGTCAACAACATCACGATCCTCGCCATTATCCTCACCGGTACAGCGCTGCTGCGCGAACGTGAACACGGCACGCTCGACCATTTGCTGGTGCTACCGCTGACCGCACTGGAAATCATGCTGGCAAAAATCTGGAGCAACATGCTGGTGGTGGTGGTGTGTACCTGGATTTCGCTGGAGGTGATCGTCAAAGGTGCGCTGGGCGTGCCGCTGGCCGGCTCCATGAGCCTGTTTTTACTGGTGACGGCGGTTTATCTGTTCGCCAGTACGGCGCTCGGGATATTTCTCGCGACCCTGGCCCGATCAACGCCGCAGTTCGGGCTGCTGGCGATTCCGGTGATCATCCCGATGTTGTTGCTGTCTGGCGGCAGCACGCCGCTGGACAGCATGCCGCAATGGCTGCAATGGGTAATGCAGGGGTCGCCATCGACGCACTTTGTCAGCCTCAGCGCCGCTATTCTGTTTCGCGACGCAGGGCTGGGTGTGGTCTGGCCGGACTTGCTGGCGCTCACCGCGATTGGGTTGGTGTTCTTTGCCATTGCGCTAATGCGGTTTCGCAAGAGCCTGGCGTCCTGAGGGAGTGCGTTGCGCCTTCGCGAGCAGGCTCGCAAAGGGTCCAACCCAGACAGCAGGCGTTTTATTGAATGATCAGGTTGTTAAACAACAGATCCTCAACCACTGGCTTGCCGGTTTCGTCGTTCATCACTTGCTGGGTCTGTTTCAGGGCCTCCTGACGCAGCTTTTCCTTACCGTCGATGCTATTCATCGCCTCGTTAGTCTGCTGAGTGAAGAGCGCCACCAGTTGATTGCGAATCAACGGCTCGTTGGCCTTGACCGCTTTGACCGCCTCTTCTCCCGTTACCCGCAACGCCACATCAGCCTTGAATACCTTAAGCTTCGGCGTGCCATCGAGTCCGTAATTACCCACGAACGGCGGGCTCAGGGTGATGTAGCTGACTTTCGGCGCCTCACCTTCTTTGGCGGCTTCTTCGGCCACGGCTGCCATGGGCAGAGACAGGGCCAACATCAACATGATCCACGCTTTCACAATTCGCTCCTTATCCGGTTTGCGGCCTAGCATAACGACCCGCCGCTCAAGCACAAGCTTATGGCTAACTATCAGGGCCGGGCATGCTCATTGACCCAATGACTCACACACCTACACTTATCGGCCATCACTCCCAAAGGAATAGCCCTGATGAAAGCCGTGCTGTGCAAAGCCTTCGGCCCTGCCGAATCGCTGGTGCTGGAAGACGTCGCCAGTCCTGCTCCGAAGAAAAACGAAATCCTGATGGACGTACACGCCGCCGGGGTCAACTTCCCGGACACGCTGATCATCGAGGGTAAATACCAATTCAAGCCGCCCTTTCCGTTTTCCCCTGGCGGTGAGGCGGCGGGCGTGATCAGCGCGGTGGGCGAGAAGGTTAGCCACCTAAAAGTCGGTGACCGGGTCATGGCCCTGACCGGCTGGGGCAGCTTCGCCGAACAGGTCGCAGTGCCCGGTTACAACGTGCTGCCGATCCCGCCGTCGATGGACTTCAACACCGCCGCCGCGTTCAGCATGACCTACGGCACCTCGATGCACGCGCTCACGCAGCGGGCCCACCTGCAACCCGGTGAAACCCTGCTGGTGCTCGGCGCCTCCGGCGGTGTCGGCCTGGCCGCCGTGGAAATAGGCAAGGCGATGGGCGCTCGAGTGATCGCTGCCGCCAGCAGCGCCGAAAAACTCGCCGTGGCCAAGGCTGCCGGCGCTGACGAACTGATCAACTACAGCGAGACCAGCCTCAAGGACGAAATCAAACGCCTGACCGACGGTAACGGCGCCGACGTGATTTACGACCCGGTCGGCGGCGACCTGTTCGACCAGGCCGTGCGCGCCATCGCCTGGAATGGCCGTTTGCTGGTAGTCGGCTTCGCCAGCGGGCGTATTCCCGAGTTACCGGTCAACCTCGCCTTGCTCAAAGGGGCGGCTGTGGTTGGGGTGTTCTGGGGTTCGTTTGCCCAGCGACAGCCGCAGGACAACGCGGCGAACTTCCAGCAATTGTTCAGTTGGTTTGCCGAGGGCAAGTTGAAGCCGCTGGTGTCACAGGTCTATCCGCTGACGCATGCCGCACAGGCGATTAACGATCTGGGACAGCGCAAGGCCGTCGGCAAAGTGGTCGTGCAGGTGCGCTAGGGTGGCGAAGTCATCGCTTGATTAACCTTTGATTGGCAGCGCTTGAGCCGCGCCTCCAGATTGCGGTCTGGCATGGAGTGGCTGCGCAGGGCGTGGGCCGTCTGCTCGACATAATCGCGAGTGGTGCCGTAACGCCCGCAAGCGCTCTCAAACACCTGGCTCAGCACGTGATCCGGCAAATTGCCGGCATAGCTGGGCAGGTGCCGCTCCAAGACAAATCCCAACGCCTGAACCTGGCTTCCGTCTTCGAGACGGCAGGTGAGCCAGTGTGGCCGATAGGAGGGAAAGGGCATTTCGCGCTGCCACAGAGCGTAAAGCGAGGCGTCGAGTTTTTCTTCCGGCAGGCGATAAGCAAAGCCGCTGCAGGAGCCGCCGCGATCCAGGCCGAACACCAGCCCCGGGACTTCCGGCGTACCGCGGTGCTCGTGGGACCACAGGTACAAACCGCGATGGTAACCGTGAACCCGACCGCGCATTCGCTCCACCGCCGGGCATTCAGGACGCCAGATCAGCGAGCCATAGGCGAACAGCCAAACCGGCCCACCCTTGTGACGCGCCATGGTCGACTGCATCGAGCAGAGCAATTGTTCGTGCGTAAGCTGCGGTCCCAGATCGAGCCGCGGGGGATAAGCCAAATTCAAAAAATCGGATTCAATGACGGTCATGGCAACGTGTGTTCGGCCTTACAAGTATTACAAGATGTAAGCAAGTTTCGATCCATAGAACATATAGCAGTAAACGTAAAACGAAAAGTGCTAAAGCCTATAGGGCACCCACTTACAACGACAAAAGCCGGCTATCTACGCTCAACTTCGTTTTATATAGCCTAATACCCTTTTCCAGATGTCTTAAATACCCGAATGAAATATGCATAAGCATTCGGCAAAATCAGGACACAGCAGCTGAGAGTAGGAATTTTCCTACGCACAGCTCGGATTTTGCGCCTTTGCAGTGGTTTGCAGGGCGCGTATAAAGGCCGCCCACAGGCGCAAGCCACACTGCCTAAAGGGCTGCATGATGAAAAAACTATGGATTTACGCGCTGCTATTGGCACCAGCCAGCCATGCGTTGGCGCTGGAAGACTCGCAGCGTAAGGACAAAGGCTTCTGGTACGTGCAAACCAGTGTCTACACCCGGCACTACTCGCCTGATTCGGAACACAACAACAATCAAGACCTGATTGGGATTGAACGCAATGAAGCGTCCGGCTGGGTATTTGGCGGGGTCACTTTTCGCAACTCGTTCAGCCAACGTTCAAACTACGCCTATGTTGGCAAACGCTACGAGAGCGCCAATTATCCGGTGTATATAAAACTGACCGGCGGCCTGCTCCAAGGTTATAGCGGCAAGTACAAGGATAAGATCCCTCTCAACCACTTCGGCGTGGCGCCGGTGATCATTCCGTCGGTCGGTACTTACTATGGGCCGCTGGCCGCCGAGCTGGTGCTGCTCGGCGCCAACGCCGCCATGATCACGACAGGCATACGCTTCTAAGACTGACGGATGAGCTACCGACGCGGATCAAGATCACGGATCAAGATCACGGATCAAGATCACGGATCAAGATCGAGGATCAAGATCGAGGCGCATAGGCAAAAACATCGGCGCGCATTTGATGGGCGTCCATCCCGGCGTCGACCAGCGCATCCAGCGTGCCATAGACCATCGCCGGGGAGCCGCTGGCGTAAACATGCAATGCCTTCAAATCAGTGAAGTCTTCGCACACAGCCTCATGTAGCAGGCCGCAGCGCCCTTCCCAACCACATTGATCGCTGACGACTTTATGCAGGAACAGGTTGGGCAATTTCAGCCATTCATCCCAATGCTCGATGTCATAAAAATCTTCAGGCCGGCGAACCCCCCAATACAGATGCACCGGATGCTTGAAGCCCGAGGCACGGCAATGTTCGATCAGGCTGTGAATCTGGCCCATGCCGGTGCCCGCGGCGATCAGCACCAGTGGACCGTCCGGCAACTCGGCCAGATGGGTGTCGCCGAACGGCAGTTCAATACGCACCATGGCGTTGCGCTGAAGCTGCTCGATCAGGCTTAGCGCACTGGCTTCGCGCGCCAATACCTGTATTTCCAGGTCGCGCCCCGAATGCGGCGCAGACGCCAGGGAGAAGGCAGATTTTTCGCCATTCTCGCGTTCGATCATCAGGTACTGCCCGGCGTGATAGCGTGGCGGCTTGCCGGCCGGCGCCCGCAGGCGCACGCGCCAGGTATCACCGCCGACATCGACGCATTCAATGACCTGACACGACACGCTGCGCACCGGCAACTCTCCCAGCGCAAGCACGCCATCCCACAACACGATGCAGTCTTCGAGCGGCTCTGCAATGCAAGTGTAGAACTCGCCATGGTCACGCACATCGCCGTCCTGTTCGACCCGCCCCTCCACCAGCAGCGCCGCGCAGATATGGCAGTTGCCGTTGCGACAGCTTTGCGGGCAGTCATAGCCCAGACGCCGGGCGCCATCGAGAATCCGCTCGCCGGGCCGAATCTCAAGCACCGCTCCGGAGGGCTGCAAAGTTACACGCATCAATCTATTCCTAACTGATTCCAGATGGCATCGATCCGTTGGGTAACGGCATCATCCTTGACGATCACCCGGCCCCACTCGCGAGTGGTTTCGCCCGGCCATTTATGCGTGGCATCGAGCCCCATCTTCGAACCCAGGCCGGAGACCGGCGAGGCGAAGTCCAGGTAGTCGATCGGCGTGTTGTCGATCATCACCGTGTCGCGCTTGGGGTCCATGCGCGTGGTAATGGCCCAGATCACGTCGTTCCAGTCCCGTGCATTGATGTCGTCGTCAGTGACGATAACGAACTTGGTGTACATAAACTGTCGCAAAAACGACCAGACACCCAGCATTACCCGCTTCGCGTGGCCTGGATATGACTTTTTCATGGTCACGATAGCCATGCGGTACGAGCAGCCCTCGGGCGGCAAGTAGAAATCGGTGATCTCCGGGAACTGCTTTTGCAGGATGGGCACGAACACTTCGTTCAGCGCCACACCGAGGATCGCCGGCTCATCGGGCGGGCGGCCAGTGTAAGTGCTGTGATAGATCGGCTTGATCCGGTGGGTAATACGCTCGACGGTGAACACCGGGAAGCTGTCCACTTCGTTGTAGTAACCGGTGTGATCACCGTAGGGACCTTCGTCGGCCATCTCGCCCGGATGAATCACCCCCTCCAGGATGATTTCGGCCGTGGCCGGCACTTGCAGGTCGTTGCCGCGGCACTTCACCAATTCGGTGCGGTTACCGCGCAGCAGGCCGGCGAAGGCATATTCGGAGAGGCTATCCGGCACCGGCGTCACGGCGCCGAGAATGGTCGCGGGGTCGGCGCCCAGCGCCACGGACACTGGAAACGGCCGGCCTGGGTGCTTCTCGCACCACTCGCGGTAGTCAAGCGCGCCGCCACGGTGGCTCAGCCAGCGCATGATGACCTTGTTGCGACCAATCACTTGCTGACGATAGATGCCGAGGTTCTGGCGATCCTTGTTGGGGCCTTTGGTGACCGTCAGGCCCCAGGTAATCAGCGGACCAACGTCACCGGGCCAACAGGTTTGCACCGGCAACATCGCCAGATCGACGTCGTCGCCTTCGATAACGACCTCTTGGCAGACCGCGTCTTTGACCACTTTCGGTGCCATCGCAATGATTTTGCGAAAGATTGGCAGCTTGGACCAAGCGTCTTTCAGGCCCTTCGGCGGTTCGGGCTCTTTGAGGAACGCCAGCAGCTTGCCAATTTCACGCAGTTCGCTGACCGCCTCGGCGCCCATGCCCAGGGCCACCCGCTGGGGGGTGCCGAACAGGTTACCAAGTACCGGGATGTCGTACCCGGTCGGGTTCTCGAACAACAACGCCGGCCCTTTGGCCCGTAGCGTGCGATCACAGACTTCGGTCATCTCCAGCACTGGAGAGACGGGAATCTGGATACGTTTCAACTCTCCGCGCTGCTCAAGCTGCTGCACGAAATCCCGAAGATCCTTGAATTTCATTGACGGTGGCACCCTTAAATGAGGCGTACATCCTACCTGCTCTGCCGGCCGCTGGCAGCTTATCGCTGCTCACTTGGCCGCATTCACATTGCCATTACCAAGCGCAGCCCTGGCTTGCAGCCTGATAAACAGCGGTTCGAGCGCCGGAGCAACGAATTGCGCACCGACCTCTGACAGGTGGTTGTCATCGGTGTACAGCGAATGGCCGTCAAACTCGACGCGACAAAAGCCAGAGGCATCACACAGCCTTGGCGCCAGGTCTAGCACCGCAACGCCCCGATCGGCCGCTGCCAACTGCGTAAACAACTGCCGGATAAAGGCTTGGCGCTTAAGGTGATCAGCCACCGCCATGCCCACATCCGTCGTCGGACGGTGCAACATCGCCAATCGACTGAGACGATAAGGCGGGTTGAACGGCTGCAACGGCGCTTCCTTGACCAGCCACACTCGATGCCCTGCGGAGCGCAGTTCCTGCACCCGGGCACGCAATCCTTCGGCCAGGCGCTGCTCGGCAGCGGCACGCTCGTAGCCACCGTCAGGTTTTTTCAAAGCATGCTCCAGATCGCCTTTGGCATCGCCGTAAAGATAGAGGCTCCAGCGCGCCACCAGCACCACGTCGCCCACTGACTGGGATCGCAAGGCATGTTCGACCCGCCGATTGAAACGGCTACACACCTGATCATATTCAAGGCCCGTCACGGGCAGGCAACCCGCCGAGCTGGCCAGCATCAGGCTGACACCATGCGCCTCAGCGCCCTCCTTCATGGCCGGAATCAACGCCATGGCATGACTGTCGCCCCAAACCAGCGCACTGGCCGACGGCAACGACGAAGCCCCGTAATAGCAAAACAGTTTGTCATCGGAAATGTTGTCATCCGTCAGGCACGCCAATTGTTCCGGCCGCCATTCACGACCCTTGGCGTACTGCAAAGCATCATCCGACAGGCGCCAGGGCAAGCCATCCGTCCAGCGCAAGGCTTGGCCTGCCAGACCGACCAACACAATACCGACGCCAGCGGCGGCCAGCATCTGTGTGCGTCCGGCCAGCCATTTGCGCTCGCGAAACGGCGTCTCGATGAAGCGCCAAGACAAGTACCCCAATACCAGACTGAGCAGAATCAAACCGCTGATATCGAGGGGCCTCAGCTCATCAACGCTGGCGTAACGGGCGAAAACAAACACCGGCCAATGCCACAAATACCAAGAGTAGGAAATCAACCCAACCCCCACCAACACCCGACTGCTCAACAGCCGACGGATCAGGGTGTGTCGATGGCCGTTGGACCAGATCAGCGCGAGCACGCCCAACGTCGGCAACAACGCCGCAGCGCCTGGGAACGGCGTGCTTTTGTCGTAGCAAACGACGGCCAGCAAGATCGATGCCGCTCCAGCCAGGCTGACCCATTGCGCGGCAAACGGCGTCAGGCGCAGCTTACGTGCGGGCGCTACCGCCAGCAGGGCGCCGGCCAGCAATTCCCATGCACGCATCGGCAGCAGGAAAAACGCTTTTTCCGGGTGCTGCTCAACCGCCCAGACGCTGAGTCCGAACGACACCAGCAACACGCCGAACAACGCCAGGCGCCAATGCTTCAGACGACTGGACAGTACCGCCAACAGCAAGGGAAAGACGATGTAGAACTGCTCTTCAACCGACAGCGACCACGTATGCAACAGGGGTTTCAGGTCGGAAGCGACGTCGAAGTAGCCCTCTTGACGCATGAATAAGAGGTTGGACACGAACATGGCCTGATAGCGCACGGAGCGCCCCAGCTCCTCGTAGTCCTGGGGCGCCAGCAGGAACCAGCCCAACACCAGCACGGCGACGATCATCACAAACAGCGCTGGCAGAATCCGCCGGGCAC
This sequence comes from Pseudomonas sp. DC1.2, assembly GCF_034351645.1. Classification (NCBI taxonomy): domain Bacteria; kingdom Pseudomonadati; phylum Pseudomonadota; class Gammaproteobacteria; order Pseudomonadales; family Pseudomonadaceae; genus Pseudomonas; species Pseudomonas sp. DC1.2. Next base: position 5,390,869 of record NZ_CP133782.1, read on the forward strand.
GCCGCGCCCAGAAGTCAGAGAAGCGAAACCGTTCGGCCTGACGCTGGTTGTAGATGATCGAGGTGATCAGGTAGCCGGAAATGACAAAGAAAACATCCACGCCGACGAAGCCGCCGGTAAAGCCTGGAACACCAAAATGAAACAACACCACGGCAATTACTGCGATTGCTCGAATGCCGTCGATATCCCTTCGGTAAGCAAGAGTGCTCATAAACCGTCATACCAATCAGTAAAAATATTGGCGCGCGTGCGCCTTTTCGCTTTTTGTACTGACCAGTCGTTGTGAGAATCTTTCCTTTTTTTACAAAAAAAAATGGCGCCCCGAAGGACGCCATTTTTAGCGACTAAAAGCCGTCTTACTTACGCTTCATCGACAAGAAGAACTCGTCGTTGGTCTTGGTCTGCTTCAGCTTGTCGATCAAGAACTCGATAGCCGCGACTTCGTCCATCGGGTGCAGCAGCTTGCGCAGGATCCACATGCGCTGCAACTCGTCGTCAGCGGTCAGCAACTCTTCACGGCGGGTGCCGGAACGGTTGATGTTGATCGCCGGGAACACGCGCTTTTCAGCGATCTTGCGATCCAGAGGCAGCTCCATGTTGCCGGTGCCTTTGAACTCTTCGTAGATCACTTCATCCATCTTCGAGCCGGTTTCAACCAGCGCGGTAGCGATGATGGTCAGCGAGCCGCCTTCTTCGATGTTCCGAGCGGCGCCGAAGAAACGTTTCGGTTTCTCCAAAGCATGGGCATCGACACCACCGGTGAGCACTTTGCCGGAGCTAGGGATCACGGTGTTGTAGGCACGGGCCAGACGAGTGATGGAGTCGAGCAGAATCACCACGTCTTTTTTGTGTTCGACCAGGCGTTTGGCCTTCTCGATCACCATTTCAGCAACCTGCACGTGGCGGGTTGGCGGCTCATCAAACGTCGAGGCAACCACTTCGCCGCGCACGGTGCGCTGCATTTCGGTTACTTCTTCTGGACGCTCGTCGATCAGCAGCACGATCAGATGAACTTCAGGGTTGTTTCGCGCAATGTTCGCCGCGATGTTCTGCAACATGATCGTCTTACCCGCTTTGGGCGGGGCAACGATCAGACCGCGCTGGCCTTTGCCGATCGGAGCGCACAGGTCGATGACACGACCGGTCAAGTCTTCGGTGGAACCGTTGCCGGCTTCCATCTTCATGCGCACAGTCGGGAACAGCGGGGTCAGGTTCTCGAAGAGAATCTTGTTTTTCGCGTTCTCGGGGCGATCGTAGTTGATCGTATCGACCTTGAGCAGCGCGAAATAACGCTCGCCTTCCTTTGGAGGGCGAATCTTGCCAACGATGGTGTCACCAGTGCGCAAGTTGAAGCGACGGATCTGGCTCGGCGAGACGTAGATATCGTCTGGGCCGGCGAGATAGGACGCATCAGCGGAGCGGAGGAAGCCGAAGCCGTCCTGGAGGATCTCCAGCACGCCATCACCGGAAATTTCCTCGCCGCTTTTAGCGTGCTTTTTGAGCAGGGAGAAAATCACGTCCTGCTTGCGCGAACGGGCCATATTTTCTATGCCCATCTGTTCGGCCAATTCGAGCAGTTCGGTAATCGGCTTTTGCTTGAGTTCAGTCAGATTCATATAGGAATGACGTAATCATTTATGGAGGGGGGGGAATTAAGCTTTTGGCTTAATGAGGCCGCGCCGCAGAGAAGGCGACAGGATCGCGTACTTATTCGAAAAGGAGTGCGTCGGCGACGGCTAGCAGGGGGCAGTGGAGAAACCAGTGCGGGGCCGAATGTATCACCTGAGTTTCGGAGCGTCTAGCCCTGAATAACGAAAAAGCCCCGCAATTTTGCGAGGCTTTTTTAAAGATGCTTTACCGCGACGCTTAGATGTTGGCGTCGAGGAAGGCAGCCAGTTGCGACTTGGACAGTGCGCCGACCTTGGTGGCTTCGACGTTGCCGTTCTTGAACAGCATCAGCGTCGGGATACCACGCACGCCATGCTTGGCAGGGGTTTCCTGGTTTTCGTCGATGTTCAGCTTGGCAATAGTCAGCTTGCCTTTGTAGGTTTCAGCGATTTCGTCCAGAACAGGAGCGATCATTTTGCAAGGGCCGCACCATTCAGCCCAGTAGTCGACCAGTACAGCGCCTTCGGCCTTGAGTACGTCGGCCTCGAAGCTAGCGTCGCTAACGTGTTTGATAAGATCGCTGCTCATGGAAGTCTCCAGATTGTAAGCAAAAAAACGTCGCCCATCATAGCCGCCCTTCCCTCGTTCAGGAAGCTGCAGATGATTGAGTCTCGCTATGGTAGGCCATGAGTCTGGGTATAGCTCAAGTCACGAGACAGCGGGAGCGACGAACGCAATTCCGGTGCGCAGCGCAGCATTGCGCACATGCTCCTGCATTGCCTTCTGTGCCGCACCGGACGCCCGTCGAGCCAGTGCGCGGAGGATTTTACGGTGTTCCTGCCAGGTTTCCATGGCCCGTTCGGCCCGGATGAACGGTAGCTTCTGGCTCTCTAAAAAAATGTCGGCGCTGGCAGTCAGAATGCTCAGCATCGCCTGATTGCCGCTGGCCAGCAGAATGCGCCGGTGAAATTCGAAGTCGAGCCGCGCGGCGGCGTCAAAGTCGCAGGCCTTTAGCTCATTGCGCATCGCTGCGACGTTGTCCTCGAGTGCGTCAAGCTCATGGGTGCTCAGGGTCACAGCAGCGAGCCCGGCGGCAAAGCCTTCCAGGGCATAGCGCAGTTGAAAGATGTCCAGCGGTGAGGCCTGGGCAGCGAACGGCCAACTCGCGGCAGCGTCACCTCGCGACAAGTCCATCGGCGACTGCACGAACACACCCTTGCCTGGCTGAATGCTGATCACGCCGAGCGCACTCAGGGACGACAACGCCTCTCGGAGCGATGCCCGACTGACGCCCAATTGCACCGCCAGATCCCGTTGCGAAGGCAAGGCGTCCCCCGGCCCGAAGCCGTGCTCGGTGATCAACTTGCGGATAGCTTGTAGTGCCACTTCAGGTACGGCACGCGAAATCGAGTTCATGATTTTTCAGACGAACCAGGCCAATGAGCGGCTAGTTGTAAAGCTATTCGCGAAGCCCGGCAAGTCGTGCCCCATGCGGGTTCGGCCCGTTTCGTGAATGCGCCATGAAGGTGCAAGACAGCGCCCAACTGTTCAGACCAGTAAGACCGAAAAAAACCAGCGAAACCGTGGCCTGTCACCCGCGAAATCCGATGTTGGCATGGCACATGCTCTGTCGAACCGTAGAAATCACTTCTCGCCGATTCGGAGATTTGCCATGACCCTGCGTTACCGCGCCCTCCTCGCCGCCCTGTTTGCCAGCCTGATGCTGAGCCAGGCATCCGCCCACGCTGACGGCCTGGAGGATGTGGTCAAACGCGGCGTCCTCAAGGTCGCCGTGCCTCAGGACTTCCCGCCCTTCGGCTCGGTCGGCCCGGACATGAAGCCTCGCGGCCTGGACATCGACACCGCCCAACTGCTGGCCGATCAACTCAAGGTCAAACTTGAGCTGACTCCGGTCAACAGCACCAACCGTATCCCGTTCTTGACCACCGGCAAGGTCGATCTGGTGATTTCAAGCCTGGGTAAAAACCCCGAGCGCGAGAAAGTCATCGATTTTTCCAGCGCCTACGCGCCGTTCTACCTTGCCGTATTTGGCCCTCCAGACGCTGCCATCAACAGCCTCGACGACCTCAAGGGCAAAACCATCAGCGTCACCCGTGGCGCCATCGAAGACATCGAACTGACCAAAGTCGCCCCACAGGGCGTGACCATCAAGCGCTTTGAAGACAATAACTCGACCATCGCCGCCTACCTGGCCGGGCAAGTTGATTTGATCGCCAGCGGCAACGTGGTGATGGTGACCATCAGCGAACGCAACCCGAAACGCATTCCAGCGTTGAAAGTGAAGCTCAAGGACTCGCCGGTCTATGTCGGCGTGAACAAAAACGAGCCCGCGTTGCTGAGCAAGGTCAATCAGATCCTCGCCACGGCCAAAACCGATGGCGCGCTGGAGAAAAACTCCCTGACCTGGCTCAAAGAACCGCTGCCGGCTGATCTCTGATCAGCACCGGGGAGACTCCATATGGCTTATCAGTTCGACTTTATCCCGGTGTTGCAAAACACCGACCTGTTGCTGCGCGGTGCGCTGTTCACGCTTGAACTGACGGCCATCGGCACCGTGTTCGGGGTGGGCCTGGGCATCGTCGGGGCGCTGGTGCGGGCATGGAATATTCGTCCGTTCTCCGCGATATTCGGGGTCTACGTCGAGTTGATTCGCAACACACCGTTTTTGGTGCAGTTGTTTTTCATCTTCTTCGGGCTGCCGTCCCTGGGCCTGCAAATATCTGAATGGCAGGCGGCGGTGTTGGCAATGGTGATCAACCTCGGCGCGTATTCGACCGAGATTATTCGCGCTGGCATCCAGGCGATCCCCAAGGGCCAATTGGAAGCCGCAGCCGCGCTGGCGATGACCCGCTTCGAAGCCTTCCGCCACGTGGTCTTGCTGCCGGCACTGGGCAAAGTCTGGCCGGCCCTGAGCAGCCAGATCATCATCGTCATGCTCGGCTCCGCCGTTTGTTCGCAGATCGCCACCGAAGAGCTGAGCTTTGCTGCCAACTTCATTCAGTCGCGCAACTTCCGCGCCTTTGAAACCTACACCCTGACCACCCTGATCTACCTGTGCATGGCGCTGCTCATCCGCCAATTGCTGAACTGGGTTGGCCGTCGCTACATCGCAAGGAGCCGCCAATGAGCGATTTCACCTTCTGGGACATCGTGCGCAACTTGCTGACAGGGTTGCAATGGACGCTGGCGCTGTCGCTGGTGGCGTTTATCGGCGGCGGTGTCATCGGCTTGCTGGTGATGGTCATGCGCATTTCAAAAAAGGCCCTGCCGCGCAACGTCGCCCGGACCTACATCGAGCTGTTTCAAGGCACGCCCCTGTTGATGCAGCTGTTTTTAGTGTTCTTCGGCGTCGCGCTGGCCGGCGTGGACATTTCGCCCTGGATGGCAGCGGCCATTGCCTTGACGCTGTTCACCAGCGCCTATCTGGCGGAGATCTGGCGCGGTTGCGTCGAGTCGATCCCCGATGGCCAGTGGGAAGCCTCGTCCAGCCTGGCACTTAACCCGCTGGAGCAGTTGCGCTACGTCATTCTGCCGCAAGCCTTGCGCATTGCCGTGGCGCCGACCGTGGGTTTCTCCGTGCAGGTGGTCAAAGGCACCGCCGTCACATCGATCATCGGCTTTACCGAACTGACCAAGACCGGCGGAATGCTCGCCAACGCCACCTTCGAGCCCTTCATGGTCTACGGCCTGGTGGCCCTCGGTTACTTTTTGCTGTGCTACCCACTGTCCGTCAGTGCGCGCTACCTGGAAAGGAGACTGCATGCCTCTGCTTAGAATTTCTGCCCTGCATAAATATTACGGCGACCATCATGTACTCAAAGGCATCGACCTGAGCGTCGAGGAAGGCCAGGTGGTGGCGATCATCGGACGCAGTGGCTCGGGCAAATCGACCCTGCTGCGCACGCTCAATGGTCTGGAATCGATCAACGACGGGGTGATCGAAGTCGACGGCGAATACCTCGACGCCGCCCGTGCCGATCTGCGCAGCCTGCGGCAGAAAGTCGGGATGGTGTTTCAGCAGTTCAACCTGTTCCCGCACCTGACCGTGGGCGAGAACGTGATGCTCGCCCCGCAGGTGGTGCAGAAAGTACCCAAGGCCAAAGCCGCCGAACTGGCGCGGCAGATGTTGGAGCGGGTCGGGCTCGGGGAAAAATTCGACGCGTTCCCGGATCGCCTGTCCGGCGGCCAGCAACAACGGGTGGCGATTGCGCGGGCGTTGGCGATGTCGCCCAAGGTGTTGTTGTGCGATGAAATCACCTCGGCACTGGACCCGGAATTGGTCAACGAAGTGCTGAGCGTGGTTCGACAACTGGCCAAAGAAGGGATGACGCTGATCATGGTCACCCACGAAATGCGCTTTGCCCGGGAGGTGGGGGACAAGTTGGTGTTCATGCATCAAGGCAAAGTGCATGAGGTGGGTGACCCGAAGATTCTGTTCGCGAATCCGCAGACGGTGGAGTTGGCGAATTTCATCGGGACAGTAGAAGCGACGGGCTGAAAGATTTTCAGCGCCAGTCAGGCTCGCTCACATATTGGTTTGGCGTCGCCCACAACCATAAGGGCGTTACTGAACCGTGCGAGGGCGAGCTTGCTCGCAATTGAGCGCGCAGCGGTCACCCGCATTCCTGCGCTATATCAACGCTTTAGACACTGCGCGTTGGCGGAAGCGTTTGATCGTGGCACGATGTCGGGGTTATCGACCGAGACCCCCTGACCATGCCGCAATCCCAAGCCAAGAATCTGTCCCTGATCGCCGCAATCGACCTGGGCTCCAACAGTTTTCACATGGTCGTGGCCAAGGCCCAGAACGGCGAAATCCGTATTCTTGAGCGCCTCGGCGAGAAGGTCCAACTGGCTGCCGGCATCGATGATGATCGTCAGCTCAGCGAAGAGTCCATGCAACGCGGGCTCGACTGCCTGAAGCGTTTCGCCCAACTGATCAACGGCATGCCGCTGGGCGCCGTGCGGATCGTGGGCACCAATGCCCTGCGCGAAGCCCGCAACCGCGTCGAATTCATCCGCCGCGCTGAAGAAATCCTTGGCCACCCCGTTGAAGTCATCTCCGGGCGCGAAGAAGCCCGCCTGATCTACCTCGGCGTGTCCCACACTCTCGCTGACACACCGGGCAAACGCCTGGTGGCCGACATCGGCGGTGGCAGTACCGAGTTCATCATCGGCCAACGCTTCGAGCCGCTGCTGCGCGAAAGCCTGCAAATGGGCTGCGTCAGCTACACCCAGCGCTATTTCAAGGACGGCAAGATCACCCCGGCTCGCTACGCCCAGGCGTACACCGCAGCGCGGCTCGAGATCATGAGCATTGAGCACGCCCTGCACCGCCTGACCTGGGATGAAGCCATCGGCTCCTCGGGCACCATTCGTGCCATCGGCCTGGCGCTGAAGGCTGGCGGACACGGCACCGGCGAAGTGAATGCCGAAGGCCTGGCTTGGCTCAAGCGCAAGATTTTCAAACTTGGCGATGCCGAAAAAATCGACTTCGAAGGCATCAAGCCCGACCGCCGGGCAATTTTTCCTGCCGGGCTGGCCATTCTTGAAGCAATCTTCGACGCCCTTGATCTGCAACGCATGGATCACTGTGAAGGCGCCCTGCGCGAAGGCGTGCTCTACGACCTGCTGGGCCGTCATCATCACGAAGACGTCCGTGAGCGCACCCTCAGCTCGTTGATGGAGCGTTATCACGTCGATCTGGAGCAAGCGGCACGGGTTGAACGCAAAGCGCTGCACGCGTTTGATCAAGTGGCCGAAGACTGGGAACTGGACGATGGCGTCTGGCGTGAATTATTGGGCTGGGCGGCGAAAGTCCATGAAGTGGGCCTCGACATTGCGCACTACCATTACCACAAGCACGGCGCCTACCTGATCGAGCACTCCGACCTGGCCGGTTTCTCGCGCGAGGACCAGCAAATGCTCGGGTTGCTGGTGCGTGGTCACCGACGCAATATCCCCCGGGATAAGTTTGCCGAGTTCGGCGACGAAGGCATCAAACTGATTCGCCTGTGCGTGCTACTGCGCTTTGCGATCCTGTTCCATCACATCCGCGGCACCCAGCAAATGCCCGAAGTCACCTTGCGCGCCAGCGGCGACAGCCTGGACGTGGTGTTCCCGAAAGACTGGCTGGAACAAAACCAACTGACCCAGGCCGACTTCGCCCTCGAAGCCGAATGGCTGACCCGCGTCGGTTTTGTGCTGAACGTGCGCTGAGTCCAGCGGCCATAAAAAAGGGCGATCCGTGAGGTTCGCCCTTTTTTGCACCCGATAGCCTGACGTCAGTTGACGTTCAGAATCGGACTGCCCAAACGCTCCAGCAAGGTGGCCTGAGCGCTGCGCGGGTTCTGGTTACCGGTCGGCGTGTTGCGGATGTAACGACCGTCCGACTGCAGGCTCCAGCTGTGAGTGTTATCGGTGAGATAAAGCTCCAGCTCTTTCTTGACCCGCATGATCAGCTTCTTGCCTTCGACCGGGAAGCAAGTCTCGACGCGCTTGTCGAGGTTGCGCTCCATCCAATCGGCACTGGAAAGGAACATCTGCTCTTCACCCCCATTGAGGAAGTAGAAGACCCGCGTGTGTTCCAGGAAGCGGCCGATGATCGAGCGCACGTGGATGTTGTGCGAGACCCCGGCGATGCCTGGCCGCAGACAGCACATGCCGCGCACCACGAGGTCGATACGCACCCCGGACTGGCTCGCCTTGTACAGCGCGCGGATGATCTTCGGATCGGTCAGCGAGTTGAACTTGGCGATGATGTGCGCCGGTTTGCCGTCGAGGGCGAACTGCGTTTCCCGGGCAATCATGTCGAGCATGCCCTTCTTCAGCGTGAACGGCGCATGCAGCAGTTTCTTCATGCGCAGGGTCTTGCCCATGCCGATCAACTGACTGAACAGTTTGCCGACGTCTTCGCACAAGGCGTCGTCGGACGTCAGCAGGCTGTAGTCGGTGTACAGCCTGGCGTTGGCCGCATGGTAGTTGCCGGTGCCCAAGTGCGCGTAACGCACAATTTCGCCGGCTTCGCGACGCAGGATCAGCATCATTTTGGCGTGGGTCTTGAAGCCGACCACGCCGTAGATCACCACCGCACCGGCCGCTTGCAGGCGACTGGCCAATTGCAGGTTGGACTCTTCATCGAAGCGCGCCCGCAATTCGATCACCGCCGTCACTTCCTTGCCGTTACGCGCCGCGTCTACCAAGGCATCAACAATCTCCGAGTTGGCGCCGGAGCGGTACAGGGTCTGACGGACCGCCAATACATGCGGGTCCTTGGCCGCCTGACGCAGCAAGTCGACCACCGGGGTGAACGACTCGAACGGGTGCAGCAACAGGATGTCCTGCTTGCTGATCACGCTGAAAATGTTCTCGCTGTTTTGCAGCAGTTTCGGGATCTGCGGCGTGAACGGCAGGTATTGCAGCGCGCGCTGGCTGTCCAGGCCGGTGATGCTGAACAAGCGGGTCAGGTTGACCGGACCATTGACCTGATACAGCTCGGTCTCATGCAGGTTGAACTGCTTGAGCAAGTAGTCAGACAGGTGTTTAGGGCAGGTGTCTGCCACTTCCAGACGCACCGCATCGCCGTAGCGCCGGGAGAACAACTCGCCACGCAGGGCGCGGGCCAGGTCTTCTACATCTTCAGTATCGACCGCCAGGTCGGCATTTCGGGTCAGACGGAACTGATAGCAGCCCTTGACCTTCATGCCCTGGAACAAGTCGTCGGCGTGAGCGTGGATCATCGACGACAGGAATACATAGTTGTCGCCAGCGCCGCCGACTTCTTCCGGCAGTTTGATCACGCGGGGCAGCAGCCGTGGCGCCGGGATGATCGCCAGGCCGGAATCACGACCAAACGCGTCAATACCCTCAAGCTCGACGATGAAGTTCAGGCTTTTGTTCACCAACAACGGGAATGGGTGCGTCGGGTCGAGGCCAATCGGGGTGATGATCGGTGCGATCTCGTCGCGGAAATAGCGGCGCACCCAGGTTTTGATCTTGGTCGTCCAGTGCCGACGACGAATGAAACGGACCTGATGCTTCTCCAGCTCCGGCAACAAAATATCGTTGAGAATGGCGTACTGGCGATCGACGTGACCGTGGACCAGCTCACTGATCCGGGCCAGTGCCTGGTGTGGTTGCAAACCATCGGCGCCCGCCTGTTCACGGGCGAAAGTGATCTGCTTCTTCAGACCGGCCACCCGAATTTCAAAGAACTCGTCCAGGTTACTCGAAAAAATCAGCAGAAACTTTAACCGCTCCAGCAACGGGTAGGACTCATCCAGCGCCTGTTCCAGCACGCGGATGTTGAACTGTAGTTGCGATAGCTCGCGATGGATGTACAGACTGCTGTCATCCAGGCCGGGAATGGCAATCGCCGGTGCCGCCACCACTGTGGCGGGCTCGGCTACCACGGCAGCCGGAGCAGGCTCCAGCTCAGGCGGGGTTTCGGCGAGTTGCTCGACCACCGGTTGAGCGTCTTTTACGGCAACTTCAGAGAGTCCTTCGGTATTCATCGAATGTTCCTGGGAGGGCTATTTTTGCTCTCGTAACAATTGGGCAGCGCGCACGGCAAAATAAGTCAGGATGCCATCTGCGCCTGCACGTTTAAAAGCGGTCAGGGATTCGAGAATAACCCCTTCGCTCAACCAGCCATTCTGGATCGCCGCCATGTGCATGGCGTATTCGCCGCTGACTTGGTAAACAAACGTCGGCACTTTGAATTCTTCTTTGACCCGGTAAAGGATGTCCAAATACGGCATGCCTGGCTTGACCATGACCATGTCTGCGCCTTCTGACAAGTCCGCCGCCACTTCGTGCAGGGCTTCGTTGCTGTTGGCCGGGTCCATCTGGTACGAGGCCTTGTTGGCCTTGCCCAGGTTCAGCGCCGACCCGACCGCTTCGCGGAACGGGCCGTAATAGGCGCTGGCGTACTTGGCCGAGTAAGCCATGATCCGCACATTGACGTGATCGGCCAGCTCCAGCGCTTCGCGAATCGCCTGGATGCGCCCGTCCATCATGTCTGACGGCGCCACCACCTGAGCACCAGCGGCAGCGTGCGACAGGGCCTGTCTGACCAGCGCATCGACGGTAATGTCGTTCTGCACATAGCCTTCTTCGTCGAGAATACCGTCCTGCCCATGGGTGGTGAACGGGTCCAGGGCCACATCGGTGATCACACCCAACTCAGGGAATCGCTCGCGCAAGGCGCGGGTGGCACGCTGGGCGATACCGTTGGGGTTCCAGGCTTCGGCGGCGTCCAGCGATTTAAGCGCCGGCGGGGTGAACGGGAAAAGCGCCACTGCCACAATCCCCAGTTCGACCCAGTTGGCTGCTTCTTCGAGCAGCAGATCAATGGTCAAGCGTTCCACGCCGGGCATCGACGCCACCGCTTCTCGACGGTTTTCACCGTCCAGCACAAACACTGGCAGGATCAGGTCGTCGACGGTCAACACGTTTTCACGGACCAGCCGACGCGAAAAATCATCACGACGATTGCGACGCAGGCGGGTTGCAGGAAACAAACGGTTGGCGGGGGTAAAGCTCACGGCAGACTCCTGAGCCCGCGGACAGGCGAGCGTGACAGTTATAGGCGGCCATTATGACTAACGTATGACAGTTGTGCTTAGCCCTGTGACAGGTAGCCGCATTCCATTGTCCTTGTAGGAAATGTTCACGTCGAGACACATTTGGACACTTTCCTGAATGTGCTCGAAGGGTTAGGCTGCGCGTTCATTTCGCCAGCACCCAGACAATGCTCCAGCAATTTCTGCATGAATTTGGCTACTTTGCCCTTTTTCTCGGCACGTTCTTCGAAGGCGAGACCATTCTGGTACTCGCAGGCTTCCTCGCGTTTCGTGGATACATGGACATCAACCTGGTCGTCGTCGTGGCGTTCTTCGGCAGCTATGCCGGCGATCAGCTTTGGTACTTCCTGGGGCGCAAGCACGGGCGAAAACTGCTGGCGCGCAAACCCCGCTGGCAGATGATGGGCGACCGGGCGCTGGAACACATCCGCAAGCACCCAGACATTTGGGTACTGAGCTTCCGCTTCGTTTATGGCCTGCGCACGGTCATGCCGGTGGCGATCGGCCTGTCGGGCTATCCGCCGGGACGTTACCTGTTGCTCAACGGGATTGGTGCCGCGATTTGGGCCAGCGCCCTGGCGGCGGCGGCCTATCACTTCGGCGCGGTGCTCGAAGGCATGCTCGGCAGCGTCAAGAAGTACGAGCTGTGGGTACTTGGCGCTCTGTTGTTATTGGGCCTGGCCCTGTGGCTGCGCCGGCGGTTCAAGAATGCTCGCCTGGCAAAGAAGATCTACGCCGACGAGCAAGCTGAGCTGGCCAAGGCCAACGAGACTAAGACGCCAGTCGAGTGAAGCGGTTTTTGCAAAAGTAGAGACCGATCCCGCTGAGCAGGCTGTAGCTGAGCAGGCCGACCCAGCCCACCGCGCTGGCCGGCCACAACCCGACCAGCGGCGCCAGCCACACCAGCGGCACGTTCGACGCCAGCCGTGCAAGCTCAAGCTTGAACGCCCACGGGCGATTCTCCAGGGCCACGCCCAAGGTAAACAACCCCAGCGCTACCACGCCCCAGCCCATGACCAGTGCGGCGGTCGGCAGGCTTTGCTCCAGGTTCATCAAATAGCTGCCCAACGCGATGTAGACGCAAAACTGCAACGCCACGTACAGCTGCTGACGCCCGTCCATTGGCACTTCGAACTTGCGAAACTGGCTCAGATCCGGTTTGTTCATTGGGTAGTTCGCGGCCACATCCGCCGGCCGCCAACCGGTACGCATGAACCAGATACGTAGCTTGTCCCACGGGCTTTGCGCTCGCCGTGCGTCATCCCACAACTGCGCATAAAACTGCACGTTGGCCCACAACGGGTTCCAGCTCGCCAAAGGGGTCGTCACGCCGAAAACCACCGGCTCGTTGTCGTCTTCTTCCTGGAACGAACCAAACAGACGGTCCCAAACAATGAACACGCCGCCGTAGTTGCGATCCATGTAGAGCGCATTTTGGGCATGGTGGGCCCGATGATTGGACGGCGTGACGAAGCACCACTCGAACCAGCCAAGCTTGGGAATGTGCCGAGTGTGGACCCAGAACTGATACAGCAGGTTCAGCGCCGCCACGCTGACAAACACCAGCAACGGCACACCCAGGACCGCCATGGGCAGGTAGAAAATCCAGCTCAGCAAGAAGCCGGTGCTGGTCTGGCGTAACGCCGTGGAGAGGTTGTAATCCTCGCTCTGGTGATGCACCGAATGCGCGGCCCAGAGGATGTTCCGCTCATGGCCCATGCGGTGTAACCAGTAATAGCAAAAGTCGTAGAGGACGAAGGCAAACACCCAGACCCAGACACTGTCGCCCGACAGTTTGAATAGGGCCAGATGCTCGAGCGCAAACGCATACGTTACAAGCCCCACGCCCTTGGTCAGCAGGCCCGTGGTGGTCGACAGCACCCCCGTGCTCAGGCTGTTGATCGCATCAGCCACCCGATAATGACTGACACCGCGCCAACGGTCGGCCAGCAGCTCGACCACGATCAGCACAAAGAAAAACGGCACCGCATACAGAATGAAGTTCATGACGCGCCCTGGTCGCAACTTTAAGCACAGATCCTAGGTGTAGCCGCGAATTTACCCTATGGCAACGAGTGACAAATTAGTGGACATTTAACGCCATGAATCTGGAGAAAAAACCATGAGCAAAAAAATTGCAGTGATCCTTTCCGGTTGTGGCGTGTACGACGGCGCCGAGATCCATGAAAGCGTGATCACCCTGCTGCGCCTCGACCAGCGGGGTGCTCAAGTGCAGTGCTTTGCGCCGAATATCGCCCAGTTGCATGTGATCAACCACCTGACGGGCGAAGAAATGCCCGAGTCGCGCAACGTGCTGGTGGAATCGGCGCGGATCGCCAGGGGTAACGTCCAGGACATCCGTGAGGCCAACGCCGAAGACTTCGATGCGCTGATCGTGCCGGGCGGTTTTGGCGCAGCCAAGAACCTCTCCAACTTCGCAATCGAAGGCGCCGCGTGTGCGGTTCAACCGCACGTCCTGGCGTTGGCCGAAGCCTTTGCCGAAGCGGGCAAACCGGTGGGGCTGATCTGCATTTCACCGGCCCTGGCCGGAAAAATCTACGGTCCCGGAGTGACCTGCACCATCGGCAACGATGCCGAGACAGCCGCCGCCATGAACAAAATGGGCGCCACGCATGCAGACTGCGCCGTGGGCGATATCGTAGAAGACACGGCGCGCAAGTTGGTAAGTACGCCGGCGTACATGCTGGCGCAGAGCATCAGCGAGGTCGCCACCGGGATCAACAAGCTGGTGGATCGCGTACTCGAACTCACCCACGAAAACGACGAATAACACGGCGCTCTATCGAAGCGAGCCTGCTCGCACTCAGTGCTTTCGGTAGGGCTCAGGGTTTGCGGGTGAGGCGGGTAAGAATTCGGTCGAGCGCATTGGCGAACGCCTGTTTCTCTCGCTCGCCAAATGGCGCCGGGCCACCGCTCATCTGGCCCTGTTCACGCAAATCGGTGAACAGATTACGTACCGCCAGCCGATCGCCCATGTTCTGCGCGTCAAACTCCTTGCCTCGAGGATCGAGCGCCGAGACGCCCTTCTTCACCAGCCGATCGGCCAACGGTACGTCGCTGCAAATCACCAACTCACCCGGCACCGCATGCTCTACCAGGTAATCATCGGCGGCATCGGGGCCGCTAGGCACCACAATCAGTTTCACCAGCGCCAGGGCCGGTTTGATCTGCGGTTGACCGGCCACCAGCACCACCTCGAACTGGCGTTTGAGGGCGAACTTCACCACCAGATCCTTCGCGGCCCTGGGGCAGGCGTCGGCATCAATCCAGACACGCATTGTGTTTTCCTTTTTCAGAAAGCATCGCGAGCAGGCTCGCGCTCACCGGTTATACACAATCCTGTGGGCGCGAGCCTGTTCGCGAATGTGAGCGCAGCAAATGCCCGTTAGGAAACCGACACCCGACGCTTCTCTGCCATCCGGCTGCGGCTGTAGAGCACGATGATCGCCAGGATCGCCACCGCCTGCGCACTCAGGGAGTAAGCGTCAGCGTGGATGCCCAACCAGTCGAAGTCAAAGAACGGCACCGGTCGGGTGCCGAAGATCCCGGCTTCCTGCAGCGCTTTCACGCCGTGGCCGGCAAACACCACCGACAACGCGCAGAGCAGCCCAGCGTTGATCCCGAAGAACAGCGCCAAGGGCAGTTTTGCCGAGCCGCGCAGAATCACCCATGCCAGACCGACCAGCAGCACCAGTGCCGTGGCGCCGCCCGCCAATACCGCGTTGTGCCCGGCGGGACCGGCCTGTAACCACAGGGTTTCGTAGAACAGGATCACTTCGAACAGTTCGCGATACACCGAGAAGAACGCCAGAATTGCAAAACCAAAACGCCCACCGCCGCCCACCAGGCTGCTCTTGATGTAATCCTGCCAAGCCGCCGCGTGACGACGGTCGTGCATCCACACGCCCAGCCACAGCACCATGACGCTGGCGAACAGCGCGGTGGCACCCTCGAGTAACTCACGCTGGGCACCGCTGACATCGATCACATACGCCGCCAGCGCCCACGTGCCCAGACCGGCCAGCAGCGCCAGGCCCCACCCCACGTTGACACTGCGCACCGCCGATTGCTGGCCGGTATTGCGCAGGAACGCAAGAATCGCCGCCAGCACCAAAATCGCCTCAAGACCTTCGCGCAGCAAAATCAACAGGCCGGAGATGTAGCTCAGGGACCAGCTCAAACCATCGCTGCCCAGCAGCTCGGCTGATTGCTTCAACTTGGCCTTGGCCGCGTCCAGACGCAGTTCCGCCTGAGCCACTGGCAAGCCGTCCTGCAACGACTGACGGTACGCCATCAGGGATTTTTCAGTGTCTTTGCGCACATTGGCATCGACGTTATCCAGCGAGCTTTCGACCAGCTCAAAGCCTTCCAGGTACGCCGCCACCGACAGGTCATAGGCTTGATCGTGATCACCGGCACGGTAAGCGGCAATACTTTTATCCAGCGTTGCAGCGGTGTAGTCGAGCAACTGCGCGGGGCCGCGTTTGACCTGCGGCGGTTGCGCCCTTTGCGCGCGGAACGTTGCAGCCGCTTGCGGACCTTCGGCGGCCAGCACTTCGGCTGGCGTCTGACGGGCCAAGTCGGCAATGTTGTAGGTCTTGTCGGCGTGGAGTGCCGTCGAATCGACACTTAAGCCGGCGATATAGGTCGCCAAGTCCCAACGCTGACGGTCATCCAACTGATCAGCGAAGGACGGCATGTCGGTGCCTTCGACGCCCATGCCCAAGGTGTTGTAGATCGCATAAAGACTCAGGCGATCAAGTCGCGCGGCATCACGCAGGTTGGCGGGTGGCGGGGTCATGCCGACACTCGCCGGGCCATCGCCGGCGCCCGTGGTGCCGTGGCACACCGAGCAGTGTTGGGCGTACAACGGTGCGCCACGGGTCGGGTCCGGCGTAATGATCGGCGCTTGGCTGACTTCATAGGCCACCGCCAGCTTGGCGCCCAACTGTCGGGCTTGGCGGGCCACGTCTGCGCCCTCCTCACGGGCTGCAATCGCGGCGCGCAAGCGGTCGACACCCTGCTCCAGCTCTGCACGTTCGGGCTTGGCCGGCAGCTCAACGATCAAACCTTGCAGCACCCCGAGAAACTCCTGCTGTTCAAGGTACTCAGACTCATCAATGACCTTGCCTGCCTGGACCGTTGCCGGGTAATCGGCGCCAATATAGTCAAGCAAATGCAGCGCTTTTGGCGCACCTTCGGCAGTCTCGGCCAACGCCTGGACGCTGCAAAAAGCCAGCATCGGCAGCACTAGCCAGGCCAAAAATCGGGAGGGAGCAGTCATCAATGAATCTCAAATGGAAATACGAAGTAATGCATTGTTAACTCTCAATGAGTTTCACTCAACCTCTATTAACGTCCGCAACCCCATCGGCCAGCGGCCATAACCCCCCAGGAAACCCAAGCGATGAGTTTGTTCGAACGAATGACACAACCCGCACAGGTGCTGGTTTACGGCGCGAGTCGCGGGATCGGCCTGGCCTTGTGCGAGCAACTTTTGGCCCGGCACGATGTGGCCCAAGTATTTGCCGTGGCCCGACACGCCACTCAATCGCCGGGCCTGGCGCAGCTCAGTGAGCAGCAGGGCACGCGCCTTGTGCGGGTGGACAACGACGCCAGAAATGAAACAGATCTGGCCGCGCTCGCGACGCAGATCGGGCAGTCAACTCAACAGTTGAACCTGGTCATCAGCACCTTGGGGATTCTTCAGGAAGAACCGGCAAAAGCCGAAAAAGGCTTGGCACAGCTGGACATGGACGGGTTGCTCGCCAGTTTTCGCAGCAACACGTTTGCGCCCATCTTGTTACTCAAGCACCTGCTACCGCTGCTGCGCGGACGCCATCCGTGCTGTTTTGCCGCACTCTCGGCCCGGGTCGGCTCCATCGGCGACAACCACCTCGGCGGCTGGTACAGCTACCGCGCGAGCAAAGCCGCACTGAACCAGTTACTGCGCACTGCCAGCATCGAACTCAAACGCCTGAACCCGAGTGCGACCATCCTGAGCCTGCACCCAGGCACAACCGACACGCAGTTGTCGAAACCCTTCCAGGCCAATGTGCCAGCGGACAAGCTTTTCACCTGCGAGTTTTCCGCGAGCCGACTGCTGGAGCTGGTAGATCGTCACGGCCCGCAAGACACCGGCAGCTTTCTGGCCTGGGACGACACACCGATCCCTTGGTAGTCGAAACGCTGACCAGCCACCTCGGGCCGAAGGAAATAATGGCGCACGCACAAATCTTGAAATCAAAAAGCCAGTAAATAGCCAGCACCCCTGTCTATAATGCCGCGCCGTCGCTATCGCGATCCGGCATTTAAGCTCCTCTTGTTATGAGGAATTGGCAGGACGCCATCGCCCTTGCCAATAGGTCCCAACAGCCCGACCCGCATGCGTGGCTGCTGACTCTCAGGGAAGAAGTACCCCATGGCCTCCCGCGCCCTTACCTCGATCGCGCTCAGCGCTGTCACGTTGCTTTCCGGCTGTTCGGCGTTTCGTAACTACGACTCCGAACTGGCACAAACCAATCAACAACTGGCCGCTGGCAACGTCGATGCGGCGTTGACCCTGCTGGAAAAAAACAACACGGGCGAAGACAAAGACCTGCTCTATTACTTCGAGAAAGGTGAATTGCTGCGCGCCAAGGGCGACCTGTCCGGCAGCCAGAAGGCCTGGACCAGCGCCGATCAGGTGGTGGGGAAATGGGAAGACTCGGTCAAGCTCGATACCGACAAGTACCTGGCGCAGTTCGGCAGCTTTCTGGTCAACGACAAGGTCCGTCGCTACGAAGGCTATGACTACGAAAAAGTCATGCTGACCACGCAGATGGCGCTCAACCTGCTGGCCGTGAATGACTTCGACGGCGCGCGCATGTCGATCAAGAAGACCCACGAACGTGAAGCCGTGATCGCCGACCTGCGCGACAAGGAATACCTCAAGAGCGAGCAGCAAGCCGAGAAAGAAGGGGTTAAAACTCAATACAAAGACCTTCAGGGCTACCCGGTCGCGAGCCTCAACGCGCCGGACGTGGTCAGCCTGAAGAACAGCTACCAAAGTGCGTTCAGCCACTACCTGTCCGGTTTCGTCTACGAAGCCTTGGGTGAAAAAGACCTGGCCGCACCGGGTTATCGCCAAGCCGCCGAGCTGCGTCCGAACACGCCACTGCTTGAGCAAGCGCTGGTGAACCTCGACAAGCCCGCCGCCAAGGACGATGACAGCGACATCCTGATCGTGGTGCAAAGCGGTTTGGCGCCGTCCAGGGACTCAATTCGCATCCCGCTGCCATTGCCGATCAGCAACCAGCTCGTGATCACGCCGCTGTCGTTCCCGATCATCAAAGCAGATACCTCCACCGCAGCCTTCGCCCAGATCGGTGTGGACGGCCAGCAACTGAACCTGACCTCACTCAACAGCACCACTGCGATGTCGCGTCGCGCGCTGCGTGACGACATGCCGGGGATCATTCTGCGCACTACCGTGCGAGCGATCACCCGTAGCGTGGCACAGAAGAAAATCAACGAAACCAACCCGCTGGCGGGTCTGGCGGTGGGCATCTCTTCAGCCGTCCTCGAAGGAGCGGATACCCGCACCTGGCGGACCCTGCCGGACATCACCCAGGTGGTGCGTCTGCGCTTGAAGAAAGGCGAGCACCAAGTCACCCTGCCAAGCGCCGTGGGCGGGTCGGTGGTCAAAGTGACGATCGATCAGCGCTACCAGGTCATCAGCCTGCGCGCCGTGGGCAATCAGGTCTTCGCCAGCGGCATCGCCGCACACCTGATCCCAAGTACCAACCCGACCGCCGTCGCCAGCCTCAAACAACCTTAAGAACGGAGTCTTTGCATGCGTTTCAAAATCATCGCCGTCGCCGCCCTCGCCTTACTGGCCGGTTGCGCCTCGCCACCGCCGCCGGAGCCAGGCAGCGCTGCCAGTAAAGTCGTGGCCATGGGCCCGCTGAAGAACATCGTGGTCGGCGCCATGCGCGTCGCCCGGGAAAACGGCTTCATGACGGTCAACGTGCAGTTGAGCAACACCCTCAACAGCAACAAGACGTTCTACTACCGCTTCGCCTGGCTCGGCCAGGAAGGCTTCCCGATTGCTGAAGAAGAAACCTGGAAAAGCATGACGATGTATGGCGCGCAGACCAGCTTCATTCAAGCGATTGCGCCAACCGCCAAAGCCCTGGATTTCCGTCTCGAAATCAAGACGCCTTAAGTCCGACACCCTTTTCGTTCAGTTCTAGAGAGCATTCCCATGTTTGCACGCTTTTCGTTCATCGCCGTTCTCGCCCTTCTGGCCAGCGGCTGCGCCAACACTTCCCCGACACTGGGCAGCAAAAACATCAGTTACGGCGATACCAAAGCTGTGGAAACCGTGACCAACGAGTTCGGTTCCACCGACCTGCAGATGATCGCCGAGTCCATGACCCGCTCCCTGGCCCAGTCCGGCATTCTGCAGGGCCGCCCGGTGGTTCAGGTCTACGACGTGAAGAACAAGACCAGCGAGTACATCGATACCCGTGAAATCACCACCAGCATCAAGACTCAGTTGATGAAGAGCGGCACCGCCCGCTTCGCCAGCGACAACACCGCCATGCAGAGCCAGGTCGACCAGCTCAAGCTGCAAAACCAGAGCGGCCTGTATAAAAAGAGCACCGTGGCCAAGACCGGCAACATGGTGGCCGCGCAATATCGTCTTGAAGGCTCGATCAGCTCGATCGTCAAGCGCAGCAGCGACTACAAAGACGTCTTCTACAAATTCAGCCTGCAATTGATCGACGTTGAAAGCGGTCTGGCCGAGTGGATGGACGAAAAAGAGATCCGCAAAACCACGGAGCGTTAAGCAATGCGCACATGGATTGGCATGATGGCCCTCGCTTGCGCGTTCAGCGTGCAAGCAGCCCCGAAAGTGGCCGTAGCGGACCTGGCGTATCAGGAACGAGTGGAGCAGTACATCCACATCGTTTCGGCCAAGAGCAGCTACAACCAGAGTTACTACGGCGCCAGCGGTTCTTCGAGCTACAACGAAATCGAAGCGACCAGCAGCTACATCGAGCAAGGCGAACTGCGTAAATTCACCGGTGACATCAAGGGCGAGATTTTGCGTACCGGCATGTTCCAGCTGATTCAAGGCACGCCGTACACCGCGTCGTCCAAAGGTGACATTTACGATGTCATCAAGCGAATCAAGGGTGGCAGCTTCAAGGGTGCGGACTATGTGCTGTTCGGCACCGTGTCGGACATCGATTTCACCCGCGACATGAACGAACTGGCCAACACCGACAGCTATTCGGCAGTGCTGGCATTGACCCTGGTGGCGGATTTCAGCCTGATCAACACCAGAACCTTCGAAATCACTTCGGCGTTCACGGCGATGGGCGAAGGCCAGGACACCAAACTGGTGAATGGCCGGGACATCAAAATTTCGCTGAACCGCCCTCGGGTGGTGCGTGACGTGTCCAAGGCCTTGGGTGAGGACGTGGCCGCGCAATTGCGTCAACAGCTCGGTGGCGGCGGTTACGGGCAGCCGGTGCAAGCGCCGCTGCGCAACAACTTGCCACAGGATACGGCGCCGGTCATTTTGCGCTGAGTAGGCTCTGATCGCGCCCATCCGTGGGAACGATAAGGCGACCTGAAGAGGTCGCCTTTTTTATGCCCGAGGATTTACATCACCGCTTTGCGAAGCGTCGCCATGAACGCCGCCGCACCGATGAACAATCCGGCAAACGTGCGGTTCATGCGTTTTTGCTGCTTGGGCGTGCGTAACAGCCGTAGCACTTTGGACGCTAGCCCGGTGTAACCGGCCATGACGATCAGATCAACACAGATCATCGTTGCACCGAGAATCAGGTACTGAGCCACCAGCGGTGCATGGGGATCGATGAACTGCGGCAACACTGCCAGCATGAACACCAACGCCTTGGGATTGCTGATGTTCACCAAAAACCCTCGAAACACCAGAGCCAGCGGCTTGCCGATCTGTCGCACGGCCGCGTTGTCGCTCATGTCGGTAGGCAGCGCACGCCATTGTTTGACCGCGAGGTAGACCAGATAGGCCACACCAAACCATTTGATCGCGTAAAAAGCCGTGGCCGACGCGGTAAGGATCGCACCGACACCCGCGGCAACGATCGCAATCTGCAACGCCAGGCCCAGTTGCAGCCCGAGCGCGTTCCAGTATCCACGCCAAAAACCGTAGCGCAGGCCACTGGACATCGACGCAATGGCGCCGGCACCGGGGGAAAGGCTGATCACCCAGCAGGCAGCAAAAAACGCCAGCCATGTTTCAAGCACCATCGCACACCTCGACTCAGACTCGTGACAGGCGTCTAAGCTAATGCGGCTTTGGTGTAATGACTACCGATTTTTGTAGGACAGCGCGACCGCCACCTTGTGTTTGCGGGCGCAAGGCCTACTTTTCGAAACCACCCGAGGGAAACACATCACTCCCGCGCCAGCGGCGGACCGAGCGCTGGAAGAACAGGCTGTTGGGCACTTGCACCATAGCGCTGCCGGTGCCGAGTGCTTCGGCTTCGATCAAAGTCGTGAACAGCAGATTGATTGCCACCACTCGGCCTTTGACGCCAGGCTTGTCGAGGGTATCGACCAGTTCGACGACATCACCGATGCGGAACGGGCCGACGGTGAAGATCAGGATCGCGCACAGCAAATTGGAGAGCACGCTCCACATGGCGAAGAACGCGACGGCGGCAACCGCGACGAACCCGGATAACGCGGTCCAGAGCACTGTGGCCGACACGCCGAGACGCTCCAGCACGAAAATCAGTGCGCTGCCCATGATCAGCCAACGCAAACCGCCGCGCAGCGGCATTAGCAATTGCGGCGGAAACGGGTAGCGCTCACCCAGACGGGTCAGGCCCTTGGCAACGAAACGCTGGGCAACATAACCGGCCAACAGGATCAGCAGGATTTGCACGCCGAGCCAGATCGGCTCGACCCACATCGCTGGCAGCGGCAGCTTGAAGGCGTCCATCAAGACAGCGCCTCCAGCTCCGCTTGCATGCTTTCGAGCAATTCCAGCGCTTCCATCCAGGCTTCTTCCAACTCGGCTTCACGCACCTTCAGCTTGGCCTGCTCGGCCAGCGCATCACGCAGATCGTTCTTGCGCGCCGGCTCGTAGATTTCACTGTCGCCGAGGCTGGCATCGATTTTCGCCAGTTTCTCGTGCAGCTTACCCAGCTCGGCTTCGAGCTTGTCGGCCTCGCGCTTGTGCGGTGCCAGTTGCTGACGCAACGCGGCCGCAGCCTGACGCTGAGCTTTCTTGTCAGTCTTGTCCGGGTTTGCCGGGTTGTTGCTGACCGGCGCGTTGCGCTGACGGTAGTCCACCAGCCAGCGGGTGTAGTCTTCAAGATCGCCGTCGAACTCTTCGACCTTGCCGTCCGCCACTAGATAGAAGTTATCCGTGGTGCTTTTGAGCAAATGACGATCGTGGGAGACCACCAGTACCGCGCCGCTGAATTCCTGCAAGGCCATGGTCAGTGCCAAGCGCATTTCCAGGTCCAGATGGTTGGTCGGTTCGTCAAGCAGCAACAGGTTCGGCCGCCCCCAAGCGATCAACGCCAGTGCCAGTCGGGCCTTCTCGCCACCGGAGAAATTCAGCACCGGTTCATCGATGCGCGCACCACGGAAGTCAAAGCCACCGAGAAAATCACGCAAGGTCTGTTCACGCTCACCCGGCGCCAGGCGCTGCATGTGCAGTAGCGGACTGGCCTTGGAGTCGAGAGAGTCCAATTGATGCTGGGCAAAATAACCGACCACGGTGTTCTCGCCACGGGTCAGTCGGCCAGACAACGGCTCGAGTTCACCGGCGAGGTTTTTGATCAGGGTCGATTTACCAGCACCGTTGGGGCCGAGTAAACCGATCCGTGCGCCGGGGGTCAGTTGCAACTTGACCTTCTCGAGCACCGCGCGCTCGCCGTAACCCAGCCGGGCGTCGGAGATGTCGATCAACGGGCTGGATATTTTCACCGACTCACGGAAGACGAAATCAAACGGCGAATCGACGTGGGCAGCTGACAGCTCTTCCATCCGCTCCAGCGCCTTGATCCGGCTCTGGGCCTGACGGGCTTTGGTGGCCTGGGCCTTGAAGCGCGCGATGTAGCTTTCCATGTGCGCACGTTGCACCTGCTGCTTCTCGTAGGCCTGTTGCTGCTGGGCCAGACGTTCGGCTCGGGCGCGCTCGAAAGCGCTATAACCACCGCGATACAGGGTGATTTTGCGCTGATCGACGTGGGCCACATGATCGACCACGGCATCGAGGAAATCCCGGTCGTGGGAAATCAGCATCAAGGTGCCGGGGTAGTTTTTTAGCCACTCTTCGAGCCAGATGATGGCGTCGAGGTCCAAGTGGTTGGTCGGTTCGTCAAGCAGCAGCAAGTCCGAGGGGCACATCAAAGCCTGCGCCAGGTTCAGACGCATCCGCCAGCCACCAGAGAAATCTCCTACCGGACGATCCATCTGATCATTGGTGAAGCCAAGACCGGCGAGCAGCTTGCGCGCCCGGGCATCGGCGGTGTAACCGTCGGCGCTATCGAGTTCTGAGTGCAGGCGGGCCTGAGCAGCACCGTCATGCGCCGCTTCGGCTGCGGCGAGGTTGCGTTGCACCTCGCGCAGGCGCAGGTCACCATCGAGCACGTAGTCAACCGCCACGCGATCGAGGGTGTCGATCTCTTGACGCATGTGGGCGATGCGCCAGTCAGCCGGCAGGAAGCAGTCACCCGAGTCGGGGTGCAGATCACCCAGAAGCAAGGCGAACAGGCTCGATTTGCCGGCGCCGTTGGCACCGATGAGGCCGGCTTTGTGGCCGGCGTGCAGGGTCAGCTCGGCGTCTTCTAGCAGACGTTGCGGGCCACGCTGTAAAGTCAGGTTCTGAAGTCGAATCATAATGGCGGCGGAGTCTACCAGCTTCGCTCGCAACTGGCGCGAGTAGCACTATGTCCTCTGACCTGTGGAGCTTTTCCCTCAACGTTTATGCAAGCCCCGGCACGGAGCAAGCGTGCCTGCAATTGCAATCGGCGGGGGCGAATGTGTGTTTGTTGCTGTGTGGGCTGTGGCTGGAACAACGAGGCGTGGCGTGCAACGAACAGCGATTGCAGGCGCTTTTTCAAGTGGCCGGGCCGTGGGAGGTGAATGTCGTGCATCCTCTCCGGACCTTGCGCACACAATGGAAAGCCGCAGCCGCTGACGACGTCGAACTCAATACGTTACGCGAACAAATCAAGGCACTGGAGCTGGAAGCCGAACGGCACCTGCTGTTGCAACTGGAGCGCGCGGCGCAGAGTTGGCCGCAAGATGAGGTGACCGATCCATCGGCCTGGCTGGAAGGTATGGCGGCAGGCGCCGCCAACCTGAACCACGACGCGCTGCATCAGCTGCGCGTCGCAGTTACCGGCACTTAAGAAGCGCTGGTTGGGGAGGTTGCCGTGTTCGAAGCAGCGGCAGGAGTAGGCGCAGAAGCCGCTGTCGAGTGAGCAGTGCCTGCGGCTGGAGCCGCAGCGGCTGGCTTGGCGACGGCGGCGGTAGCCGGTTTGGCGGCAGCCGGCTTTTTCACCGCGGGTTTGGCAGCGGCTTTAACCGCCGGCTTCGCAGCGACGAGCTTGGCGGCGGGTTTGGCCGCTACTTTAGCCGCAGGTTTAGTCACGGGTTTAGCGGCAGGTTTGGCCGCGATCGGTTTGACGGCCGGCTTCGCAACTGGCTTCGCTGCTGCTGTTTTGGCGGCAGGCTTTGCAGCCGATTTTGCAGCGGGTTTGGCCGCTACTTTAGCCGCAGGTTTAGCGGCAGGCGCTTTTGCAGCAGCAGGCTTGGCGGCCGTTGCGGGCTTGGCAGCAGTGCTTTTAGCCGCTGGTTTCGCAGCGCTGGCAGCGACTGGTTTTTTGGCGGCAGGCTTGGCGGCGGCTTTGACCGGAGCCTTGGCGGCAGGTTTGGCCGGTGCTTTTGCAGCAGCCGGTTTGGCAGCCGCTTTCTTGGCGGGGGCGGCAGCAGGCTTGGTCGAACGCAGCGACAACGCCTTGCCGACAGCCTCTTGTACGCGACCGACGCCTTGGGCCAGTTTCAAGCTTTCTTGAGCATCGCGTTTGAGTTGCAGAATGTAGCCGCGAGTCTCGGACTGACGATCCTTGAGGGCATCGAGCAGGTCTTCAAGTTCCTTCACCGCGTCCTTCGCCTTGGTCTGCGCCTTGGCTTTACCGGCCGCCGCAGCGTCCTGCAATTTGGTACGGGATTTGTGCAATTTTTCCTGTGCTTTTCCGCGCTGCTTTTCCAGTTTGGCGAGCAGTTTTTCAGCATCAGCCAAGGCTTGGGAACAAGCGTTTTCCAAATGTTCGAGCAGGCTGCCCGAAAGCTGTTGGAGTAAGTGCAACGGAGTATTTACAGGCTTCTTGGTGGCCGACATGGTTTACCTCCTGGCTGACGTGGGTGCGGCTCATACTAGACCTCTGCTGCTACCGCCGCTAGGTGATGTTGACAGTATCCAAAGCGTTGCGTTGCAACGGATTGAAAATGTTCTGCCTACGCGCAAAACCAGTTCACCGTTCAACGCATTCACACTGGCATAATCGGCCGCATCTGAGGTCGGAGAGTGCCCATGTCGCGTTACCTTTTTTTATCGCTGTGCATGGTTTTTTCCATGCTACAGGCTGCGGAAAAAACCACTGAAAATGATGCTCACGATCTCGCCTACAGCCTGGGCGCAAGCTTGGGCGAACGCCTGCGCCAAGAGGTTCCCGACTTGCAACTCCAGGCGTTGGTCGAGGGCTTGCAGCAAGCCTATCAAGGCAAACCTCTGGCGCTGAAGGACGAGCAGATCGAGCAGATTTTGGCGGAGCACGAAGCTCAGGTTGCCGAGCAACCGGCGGTGCCGCAAAGTGAAGTGGCCATGGCCAAAGAGCAGCGATTTCTCACTGAAGAAAAAGCCAAACCTGGCGTTCGCGAACTGGACGACGGAATATTGCTGACGGAACTGTTGCCAGGCACCGGCGCCAAGGCTGGCCCGAACGGCAAGGTTCAGGTGCTGTATATCGGTCGCTTGCCAGATGGCACGGTGTTCGATCAAAACAGCCAACCGCAATGGTTTAGTCTCGACAGCGTGATCGCTGGCTGGCGCACTGCGCTGCAAAACATGCCGGTGGGTGCAAAATGGCGCTTGGTGATTCCATCGGCCCAAGCCTATGGCGCAGATGGCGCTGGCGACTTGATCGCACCCTTCACGCCGCTGGTCTTCGAAGTCCAATTGCGCGGCGCCACCAGCTGAAAGACCAGAAACGAAAAACGGTGCGCAAAGCGCACCGTTTTTTTGCTACTCGCTCGAAGGGGCTCAGGCCTGAACCGGATCCTCTTCCTTGTGAGCGGTGTGCAGCACTTCGATCAGGCAGTCTTCCAGCTCGAAGCGTTCGTGCAACAGACCACCCAGCTCCTTGAATTTCTCTGCTACGCATTGGCCTGCATCGCACAGGTCATTGAACGCGAGCAGCTTCTCAGTGATGACGTCGATACGCGGGTAGATCGTCTCGGCCAGCTCAAGACCACGGGTGTCGCCAAATGCCTTGGCTTCGCCGGTCAGCTGTTCGTAGATCTCGAAATGCCCCGCCGACACGTAATCGACCAGCACCGCGCAGAATTCCTGCAACGGTTTACGGTCCGCGCTCAAAGCCTCGGGCTTGGCGCCGAGAGCATCATAAGCCCGAACCAGTTCGTGACGCTCCTGCAACCAGCGATCGATCAGCAGATGCACTCCACCCCAGCGTTCCTGAGCATTCTGACAACTTTCGAGCATGGTGATCTCTCTTCCCTTGTGGGCATGCTGCTCTACATCTGCGCACTCTTGAAGGTCAAGAATCGGCCAGACAAAGCGTCATCGAGCAACATAATTCCAATGACACATGCGGGCCAGATTATGCCCGCACGACAATGGCTTCAAGGTACGCAGGAGATAAAGTTCATACAAGTGTTTAATCGCCGCTGCCATCGCGGTGCGACGACTCGCCGCTGGGCGGTTGCCGGCAAGCGATCCAGACCAGGCGCAACAACTGATAAACCCCCAAGATCAGCATCGCGACAAAGAACAACAAACTCCATTCCGGGATGCTCAAATCAAACAACGTCCAGGAAATCTCCGAGCAGTCGGCAGTCCCTTGAAACATGCGTGTGACCACGCACGTCCAGGGCATGCTGACAAACAGCTCATCCAGAGTAGGCGAACAGGCCGAAAACTGTTGCAGCGGCTCGCTCTGCAACAACACCTGGCGCCAGGCGGTAATGGTCCCGGCCAGACTGCAGAACACACCCAGCAGCCAGTACAGGACAGACGCGAAGCGCCGAGGCCCATGCACTGATGCCACCAGGTACACACCCATGAGCACCACCAGACACGCGCGCTGCAATAAACACAATCCGCAGGGCTTGAGCCCGACTGAATATTCCAGGTAATAGGAAATGCCCAACGCCAGGGCAACTGCAGTGAAAGCCATGAAAAACAAGGAGCGTGAGCAGGCCAAAGACATGGCTTTTCCGTAACAGTAGAGACAGAGGGTTACGGTAGAGGAAAGGACGTCAGCCTTTCAAGGCAAGCTGGCACGGACAGTTCACCAGAGGTGTAGGGAATTCCCGACAGGAGCGAGAGGATACGATGTAGTCCCTTGTAGGATTCTTCCGATCAAGGACTACAAAGAAAAGATTCGGGGGCGAAAACTACCCTTGGGCCCGCACAAACGACTCGCTATTCGAATGCGCAGCCCACGCAAAACCGGTCATCGCGGCCCGAGTTTGGGGACTGCTAAAGTGCCCGGCGAGAGCACGCGCCCTCGCCAAGCAGGCAATGAACCGTCAGCCGCGAGCCGGCACAGGCAGTGGTGCTGCCAGCAGGCGCTCATCCAGTAGGCCCAAGCCTTCCTGGAACAACTGATTACTGCGTTCGGTATCACCCAATTGCGCCAGCAACCGTGCGAGTTCCGCGCAGGCTTCCGGGTTGCGTTGCACACGCAGGCTACTTTCCAGATAGTCCCGAGCTTTGCCCCACAAACTACTTTGCAGGCACAGGCGCCCCAGTGTCAGCAGCAGGCTGGCATCCGCGGGATGATCCTTGAGCCAGCCTTCGGCGGAGCGCAGTTGCCGCGCCGAATCACTGCCGCGAACCAGCCCGTACAAACGCGCAAGATGGCTGTCGTAGTTGCGCTTGAGCGCCGCACGCAACACTTCCTCGGCTTCGACTTGCGCGCCCAACTGCCGCAGTTGCTCGGCATAGGCCAGCACCAGTTGCGGCTCCAGGCGCTGAGCCGTTGAAAGCTGCTGCCAGGCGCGATTGAGCGTCTGCAATCCGACGCTTGCGTCTTCTCCACGATGCGCGGCCAGACTGAGATTCTCACCCCAGGCCCGACGCTCCAGCTCAGCCAGTTCGGCGGGAGGCAGCACTTTGTCCTTGCGCAATTCCGGTAACAGGCGAATGACCGCCGACCAATCGCCGCGCTGCTGATGCAGGCGTTGCAACTGACGCAGGGTTTGCGTGTTATGCGGATGCCGTTCATGCATCGCTTGCAAGGTCGCCAAAGCGCCCTCGGTATCACCGCGATCGGTCTGCAACTGCGCGTGACTCAAGGCAATGGCCAACTCCGCCTGAGGCTGGCGTTCGAGGGCGCGCTCTAACAGATTGTCGCTCTCCTCGTAGTGACCCTGCTCGTTTGCCGCGCGGGCGGCACCCAGGTAATACAGCAACGGCTGACGTTCGGCTTCGGCGGCTCGATGCAGATGACGCTGAGCACTGGCCCAACGGCCCTCGGCCAAATCCAGTTGACCATGCTCAATGGCCACCTGTACCCGGCGACTGCGATTGCGCCGCGACCACGGATTGACCACGCCGCTGGACGTCATGACCAGGCCAATCAACGCCTTGATACCCCAGAACAACAGCCAGAGTGCGGCCACCAAGGCCAGGGTGGCCCAGAGACTCGACTCATAACGAAAGCTTTTGTAGGCCACCAACACGTAGCCAGAATGCTCGGCAATCGCCAACCCCAACGCAGCAGCCGCAGCGATCACCAAAAACACGATCACATAGAGCCGCTTCATGGCGTTGCCTCCTGCACGGCATTGGTGGCAGGTTTGGCCAGAGGCTTGACCGAGTCTTCGGCGTTGACGTTACGGCGCTCGAGATAAGCCTGAACCGCGCTGAGGGTGCCCGTCAGGTCCGGCGTGACCACCGTAACCGGCTGCTTGCTCAACTCGCCCACCCGCTCAAGCATCACTTTGCTCTGAGGGTTGTCCAGATTGAAGTTGCCCCTGAGTACGTCACGCGCTTCGACCAGCGCTTGGGTATACACCGGCGCCTGACCGTTAAGCGCCGCCCACTGCGCCTGCTCAAGCGCCAAGCTCAGGGCCAGACGGACCTGGCTCAGACTCTGACCGGCCAGCAATGGACGAACATTTTTGTCAGCGTTGAAATCAATGCGCACGTAGCGTGAAATTTTGTCCCACCACTGCGCCCAAAGGCTGGCACCGTCGCCACCGGCGGTCAGGCCCAGCAGCGATTCGCCATGGTCCTTGTACTCTGGCGCGAGTTCAGTGAGGTTGACCACCTGATCGCGCACCGCACCCAGTTGCAGGAACAGCCCGGTGCGATCCGGTTGCTCAGTGCTGCGCAGCGCCATCAAGGTTCTAGCTACCTGTTCGCGTGCGGCAAAGGCACCGGGGTCGTTCTGTTCGCGCAGAATGTCATCGGCGCCCTGCACCAGCGCCTGGGCGCTGCTGATGTCCTGCAACGCCGAAAGACGCAGGCTGGCCAGACGCAGCAGGTGCTCGGCCTCGGCCAGACGCCAATCCTTGCGGCTGGCGCCAAGGACGGTCTCCAGACGTTGATTCAAACGTTGTTGATCGCCTTGAAGCTGGGTCACCAGACGGCGGCGATCTTCCAGTTCATCAGCGCCTGGCAGTTGCTCCAGACGTGCGCTCAAACGCTGCTCATTGAGCTTCATTCCCTGAGTTTGATCGTTCAGCGCCTGGACCTGGCTCAACTGCTGCTGGTTATCGGCTTGCAGGTGACGCACCTGCCAGACCCCCCACCCGCCGACTGCAACACCCGCAGCGCCCAGCAGCAAGGCGACGATTGCCAGTCCATTGCCCCGGCGCGGCGCGGCGGCCGGTGGCGCGGTTTCAACCTGTGCATCAAGCACAGGCTGGACATCATCTTTAGGCAAGACTGTTTCGCTCACGTATCCATCCTTTGCATTAGAGAACGGGCACGGGATGCTCCCGTAACGCCGTCAGCAAAGCCGCGGCACTGGCGCCACGACAATCCACAACTGTATGAGCCCCGGCGGCACGTGCCAGTTCGGCAACCCTGGGGCTTGGAACAAACAATGGCCACTGCGCAAGCGCGGGCCAAGTCTCACCGGCCAATTGGCGCAGGTGCTCGAAACCCTGTCCACTGCTGACCACCAGCCCGTTCAAGCGTTCCACTTCGAACAGAGAAGGCAGCGCTCCCGGTGGGTACTGGGGCAGGCCGCGACGGTATAACTCCAGGTACTCGACACTAGCACCAAGCTCACGCAAACGCTCAGCCAGCCGCTCGCGTCCGCCTTCCCCGCGCATGATCAGTACCCGAGGATCGGGCCGAGCGATAGCCTCGCGTAAATCGGCAAGTTCAAGCAACGCTTCGCTGTCGTCGCCATTGACCGGATAACTGACGTTCAAGCCATGAGCGGAGAGGATCTGCGCCGTCGCGGCACCGACGGTGAACCACTTTAAGCACGGTGACTGTGGCCAGCAATCACTAAGCAGCTCGACGCCGATGCGAGCTGCCGGTTTGCTGACCACGATGACGGCGCAATAGCTATCCAGCCGCCGAATCAGCTCGCGCATCGTGTCTGTAGCCGGAACCGGCTCTATGTCCAAAAGCGGCAGACAGCGGCTGAAAATCCCACTTTCGGCCAACGTGCTACTCAGCGCCGCCGACTCATCCGCCGGGCGCGTCAGCAGCAGACGCCAGCCCGTCACTCGTGACCTGCCTCGCCGTAAACCGCTTTGAGAATGTCGGCGGCGCCTTGACTCAACAGGTCTTCAGCCACCTGCACACCCAGCGACTCGGCGGCGCCACGCGGTGCGCGGGCGTCGGCACTGAGCAGGAGACCACCACTCGGATCGCCCACCAGACCGCGCAACCAGATGTGCTCGCCTTCAAGCACGGCGTAGCAGGCGATGGGCACCTGGCAGCCGCCATTCAAATGTTTGTTAAGGGCACGTTCGGCGGTGACACGGGTAGCAGTGTCCAGGTGATGCAGCGGCGCGAGCAAGGCATGGATTTCGTTGTCGATGCTGCGACACTCGATGCCGACAGCGCCCTGACCACCGGCCGGCAGGCTGTCGTCGACGCTGATGGCCGACGTAATGCGCGCCTCAAAGCCCAGTCGAATCAGCCCCGCCGCCGCGAGAATGATGGCGTCGTATTCGCCCGCATCAAGCTTGGCCAGACGCGTATTGACGTTACCGCGCAGAAAGCGGATCTCAAGGTCCGGACGACGCGTCAGCAACTGAGCCTGTCGGCGCAGACTGGACGTGCCAACGATGCTGCCTTGCGGCAACGCATCAAGGCTGGCGTAGGTATTGGAAACGAACGCATCGCGCGGGTCTTCGCGTTCACAGATGCAGAACAGCCCCAGGCCTTCGGGGAAGTCCATTGGCACGTCTTTCATCGAATGCACAGCGATGTCGGCCTGGTTTTCCAGCAGCGCGGTTTCCAGCTCCTTGACGAACAAGCCCTTGCCACCGATTTTCGACAATGGCGAGTCGAGCAGTTTGTCGCCGCGACTGACCATGGGCACCAGCGTCACCAGCAGACCCGGGTGGGCTTCTTCCAGGCGAGCTTTGACGTATTCGGCCTGCCATAAAGCCAGGGCACTTTTGCGGGTGGCGATGCGGATTTCGCGAGAGGACATGGATCAATCCGTACTGAATAGATACGGCGGATAATAACAGCTCAGCCAAATCCACTTTGACTTGTATCAGAAACTCAATGGCCTCCCTGGCCTTCAACGCCCGGCAAGTAGGTGTGCATCCCGCTCAATAAGCCCGGTTTAAAGCTGTTGCATCATTTTTCGAACGCCAGCCACGTGTCGGCGACTGACAATCAGAGCATCGCCGTCGAGGCCTTTGAGGAACAACTGAAAATGCCCCAGCGGCGTGCGCTGCAGGCGTTCAATGCGTTCACGGGCGACCAGGGCATTGCGGTGGATACGCACGAAGCGATCGCCAAACTCGTCCTCCAAAGCCTTGAGTGGCTCGTCGAGCAGCACTTCGCCGCCCTCATGGCGCAAGGTGACGTACTTGTGGTCAGCAATGAAATAGACCACCTGCCCGAGCGGGATCAACTCAATCCCTTTGCGGGTACGGGCGCTGATGTGGCTGCGCGGACCGCTGCCGCTTTCGGCGGCGGGGCGAGTCAGGGCTGCAAGCTGAACGCGATTGGGGCGCTCGGCTTTCTTCAAGGCTTCGTGCAGCAGTTCGGTTCGCACTGGCTTCACCAAATAGCCGACGCCGCTGGCCTGCAAGGCCTCTACGGCGAATTCATCGGATCCGATGCAAAACACCAAGGCGGGCGGCGCATCGCGTTCGCACAATCGTGCAGCCACTTGCAGGCCATCGAGGCCTGGCATACGGGTATCAAGCAATACGATATCCGGCTTGTGGCTTTCGATCAGCGCCAACGCCTCTTCGCCGTTCGTGGCGCTGGGCTCCAGGACACTGTATCCCTCGAGTTCACCGACCATACGGCTCAGGCGCTCGCGGGCAAGGGGTTCGTCATCAACGATCAGGACATTCATATTGCGCTGGATTCCTGCGTGAGTCTCGCACAAGGATAGCGTAGACAGGTGAAGTGACATCCGTCACCGCGATCCACGCTAAGACTGGCGTGAGGGCCAAAAAGTGCCGCGAGACCGGCGGCTAAATTTTCATCTGCCGGGCGATGGGCAGCCCGGGCCCGCATTGGCGAGGCATCGCCGTAGGGTTTGCTGATACACAACACGAACACCCCCTCTTCTTATAGTCAGCCGTAGCCACAACATGTGCGCTGATCCTACGTCCAACTGTAGACGGTTGCCGAGACGATATTGCCCAATTGAAAAATATCGTTGCGCAATTTCCACAAGGCGCATCTCGAGTATGGCCCTTGAGATGAGAAAAAAACGTATCGACCAGTGTCACCGACAGGATTGGCAACCCTGTTATTATCCGCGACAGCTTTCAACGCCATCTTTCTTCAGCCGATACGAGCGAATTCATGAGCACTGACAAGACCAATCAGTCCTGGGGCGGCCGCTTCAGTGAACCCGTCGACGCCTTCGTCGCCCGCTTCACCGCCTCCGTCACTTTCGACCAGCGCCTGTATCGCCACGACATCATGGGCTCGATCGCCCACGCCACGATGCTGGCCAAAGTCGGCGTGCTGACTGATGCCGAACGCGACAGCATCGCTGATGGCCTGAAGACCATCCAGGGTGAAATCGAGGCCGGCCAATTCGACTGGCGCATCGACCTTGAAGACGTACACATGAACATCGAGGCGCGGCTGACTGACCGCATCGGCGTAACCGGTAAAAAGCTGCACACCGGTCGCAGCCGCAACGACCAGGTCGCCACCGATATCCGCCTGTGGCTGCGTGACGAGATCGACCTGATCCTGGCCGAGATCACCCGCCTGCAACAAGGTTTGCTGGAGCAGGCAGAGCGCGAAGCCGGCAGTATCATGCCAGGCTTCACCCACCTGCAAACCGCACAGCCGGTGACGTTCGGGCACCACATGCTGGCCTGGTTCGAAATGCTCAGCCGCGACTACGAGCGCCTCGTCGACTGCCGCAAACGCACTAACCGCATGCCCTTGGGCAGCGCCGCGCTCGCCGGCACCACCTACCCGATCGACCGCGAATTCACGGCTCAACTGCTGGGCTTTGATGCCGTCGGTGGTAACTCGCTGGACAACGTCTCCGATCGCGACTTCGCCATCGAGTTCTGCTCAGCCGCCAGCATCGCGATGATGCACTTGTCACGTTTCTCCGAAGAGTTGGTGCTGTGGACCAGCGCGCAATTCCAGTTCATCGATCTGCCAGACCGTTTTTGCACGGGCAGTTCGATCATGCCGCAAAAGAAAAACCCGGACGTTCCGGAGTTGGTTCGCGGCAAGACCGGCCGCGTGTTCGGTGCCCTGATGGGCCTGCTGACCCTGATGAAAGGCCAGCCATTGGCCTACAACAAGGACAACCAGGAAGACAAGGAACCCCTGTTCGATGCCGCCGATACGTTGCGTGATTCATTACGGGCGTTTGCCGATATGGTCCCGGCGATCAAACCCAAGCACGCAATCATGCGCGAAGCGGCGCTGCGCGGCTTCTCCACCGCTACTGACCTGGCTGACTATCTGGTACGTCGTGGCTTGCCGTTCCGTGATTGCCACGAAATCGTTGGCCATGCCGTTAAATACGGCGTGGAAAGCGGCAAGGACCTGGCGGAAATGAGCCTGGAAGAGCTGCGTAAGTTCAGCGATCAGATTGATCAGGATGTGTTTGCCGTGCTGACCCTTGAAGGCTCGGTGAACGCCCGTGACCATATCGGCGGGACCGCGCCAGCGCAGGTCAAAAAAGCCGTGGCGCGCGGACAGGCTTTACTCGCCAGCCGCTAAAAGCTTCGCGGGCAAGCCCGCCTCCACAGAGTCACGTGTGTTCAACAGACTCAATTGTGGAAGCGCGCAGGCCCGCGACAGCTGACTTCAGAATGCGACGAAATTCATTTCCTGGATGCGACCATCGCCATAAATCCCGGCATCGCCGCTTCCTTGTCTTTCGCGATCCGCTGCACATTCGGGTTCTGCCCCAGATGGTCGAGCAACGCCTTGGCGGCCGGCAGCTCGGCGAGCAGATCGATCCCGAACAACTTCTGAGCAACACCACACGCCAGCGGTACGCTGTACAAAAAATAAACATCCGCAAGGCTCAGACGCTCGCCGGCTACGTAAGGTGCGAACTTACCGTGCCTACCCAGTGAAGCAATACCGGCCAACAATTCGGCCTTGGTTTTATCCTTGATCGCATCCGGCACCGGCATGCCGAAAAATGCTTCGGGATAACAGGCGCGGCCCGGCAACTCGATGTACAGCTCGATTTCCCTGGCCAGCGCCAACACCTGTGCCCGTTCGAACGGCTCACTCGGCAGCAGCGACGTGCCTTTCTCGCACTGTTCCAGGTACTCGAGGATCACGCTGGTCTCGTTAATAAAACCCTGTTCCACACTCAACACCGGCACCTTGCCGCGCGGGCTTATCGCCAGCGCCTCGGGGGTTTGGCCGGCAAAAAATGGAACCTCTTCGAACGGTAATCCCTTCTCCAGCAACGCCAGCTTGACCATGTTGTAGTAGTTGCTGACCGAAAATCCATAAAGCTTAAGCATCACAAAGCCTCCGGGCCGTGCGGGGTTGGCAGTACCTGTTTATAGAATGAACCGTCGTTTCTTGCCAACCGCATCGCAAGACTGAATGCAGGTAAACTGGCCGCCTTAACTTGAGGAGCCTGCCATGAGCGAGCCAACCCCCGGCATCAATGAACACGACGAAATCGACGAAGAAGAGTTCGCCGAAAACACCTTGGTCGAAGCGATTGAAAACCAGATCGAAAGCGACAACCCCCCGGCGGCCAAGGCAACCTTCAACAAACTGACCCTGGTGGGTTACGAGCGTGAAGAAATCCTCAACTTGATGGCCCATGTACTGGCAGTGGAAATCGACGCGATCCTCGAAGAAGATCGAGCGTTCAATACCGATTGGTACGAAACCGCGTTGCGCGCATTGCCAGAGTTGCCGCCAGAAAAGAAATAAGCCTGATTCGAAAGACGCAGGCTCCTGTCGCAAGCCCTCTCGCCACAGAAGCCTGCCTTCTTACAGATTGTCACCAATCCTTTCTGCTTTCCTCCAGCCCCTGACTACACTCCTAATCACCCCGCAGCCACAGCACTCGCCGGGGAATACTGCCCGAGGCGAAAAACCCTGTCGCGAGCACTGGACATGCCGCACGAGTGGGCTCACCTTAGGGGCGCTGTCGTCCAATTCCTAGAAAGTCTGGAGTCCTTATGTCGCTTACCCCTGAGTTGGTTGCCGAACTGGAAATCCTTGCCCTCTTCAACCTGGACAGTTCCCAGGAAGGTTTGAAAATTCATCAGACCGCTGCCCCTAAAGCCATCGCCGCCACCCAACGTCTTTACGAAAAAGAACTGATCGATCAGCCCGATGGCGGTTATCTGACCAGCCTGGGGCGTGACGCCGCGCAAAATGTACAAACCGTACTGACCATTCTCAGCATTCAGGAAACAGCCTGAAAGTAGCAGCGCATCGCCCTCGGGAACCCCTGCTACGGGATTTCCGCGGGCACACTTCCTTACCTGCTGTCGACTCGCCATAGAAATCTGACGTTACAAATACAAATTCAGCTTAAAAATCGGCGGGACGAGGCGCTAAACTGCCCCTCACCTGTAGACCCTACCCTGTCCGAGCTTCGCGAGCCGGTTTGAGCTGAAATGACCCGCACCCATGAAATACGCCCCGACCTGGATGAGGGAATCGACCGAAAGGTTCTCAGCCAACTGCGCGCACGCTTTCTGAAGCTCAACGAAGGGCGCATGGCCAGGGCGATGGAAGGGTTGTCGACCCGCCAGCAGGGCGTTCTGACCCTGCTACCGCTGTTTTTCCACGTCAATCACCCGCTATTGCCCGGCTACGTGTCCGGCAGTACGCCCGCGGGGCTGTCGAATTTCGAGCCAACGGCCAACGCCCTCGCGGAAGCCCAGCGACTGACTCGTTCTTTTTCCTACAAACCCCGCCATGGCAGCAATCCTTCGCGACCGATTCACGGCTTGTTCCTCATGGGTAGCCTCGGCACACTCGCCCAAGCCGATCAGAGCGACATGGACGTGTGGGTCTGCCACGCCCCTGACTTGAACGAAAGCGAACTCGCGGAGTTGCGCAAAAAGTGCCAGCTCCTCGAAATTTGGGCCGCTAGCCAGGGCGCCGAGGCGCATTTTTTCCTGATTGAGCCGACCCGTTTCGTCCGCGGCGAACGGGATACGCAACTGAGTTCGGAAGACTGCGGCACCACTCAACACTATCTGCTGCTGGACGAGTTCTACCGCACGGCGATCTGGCTGGCCGGACGCACGCCGATCTGGTGGCTAGTGCCGGTCTACGAAGAATCGGCCTACGACCGGTACACCCACACGCTGATTTCCAAGCGTTTCATACGCGCCGATGAAACCCTCGACCTTGGACACCTAGCCTACATTCCTCCGGGCGAATTCGTCGGTGCTGGGCTGTGGCAGTTGTTCAAGGGCATCGAGTCGCCCTACAAGTCAGTGCTCAAGCTGTTACTGATTGAGGTCTACGCCAGCGAACACCCCAAGGTCCATTGCCTGAGCCTACGCTTTAAACACGCGGTGTTCGCCAATCGCCTGGACCTCGACGAGCTGGACCCTTACATCGTGGTCTATCGCCGCATCGAGGAGTACCTCACCGCCCGTGGCGAGCCGGGACGCCTGGAGTTGGTACGCCGCGCGCTGTACCTGAAGATCAATCGCAAGCTGACCGGCACCAGCAGTCGCACTCAGAGCTGGCAGCGCACGCTGCTGGAACGCCTCACCAATGAATGGCATTGGGACCCACGACAATTGGCGCTGCTCGACAGTCGCAGCCAGTGGAAAGTCCGCCAGGTCAGCGCTGAACGCCGGGCCTTGGTCAATGAGCTGAACTACAGCTACCGCTTCCTGACCCAGTTCGCCCGTAGCGAACAAACCGTCAGCCTGATCAACAAACGCGACCTCAATGTACTTGGACGTCGGTTATATGCAGCGTTCGAACGCAAGGCCGACAAGATCGAATTCATCAACCCTGGCATCGCGCCGGACCTGGCCGAAGACACCTTGACCTTGGTCCAGGCGCCCAACAAAAAAGAGCCGGGCCACACGCAATGGGGGTTGTACAACGGCAGCTTGGCCGCCCATGAGTGGGAGCACTTCGCCCCGATCAAACGCAGCCGCGCGTTGCTGGAACTGCTGACGTGGTGCCATCGCAATGGTGTGATCGACAGCAGCACGCGACTCGCCTTGCACCCCGGCACCAGCGACTTGAGCGAGTTCGAGCTGTTCAACCTACTCGGCAGCCTGCAACAGAGCATCGCCCTGCCCCTGACCACGGTGGCCGAGGATCCGCTGCTGCGCGCCAGTGTGCCCAGTGAAGTGCTGATTCTGGTGAACGTTGGCATCGATCCGCTCAAGCACCATCGCGACCTGAACATCCTGATGACCACCGAGCGTACCGACTCATTGAGTTACGCAGGCGTTCGGGAAAACCTGGTATTGACCCTGGACCAGGTCACGCTCAATAGCTGGAATGAAGTGTTGGTCAGTCGTTTCGACGGTCCCAACGCCCTGCTCGACTGCCTGCGCGATTACCTCAGCAACCTGCCAAAAGGCCCGCAATCGCCGCGTTTGCGAGTCCGTTGCTTCTGCCACAATCGCGCGCAGTTCATCGCTCGGCGGGTCGAAGAGATTATTGATACCGCGCAAAACCTGTTGCTCAGCCAGCTCAACCATCGCTACCTGATTCAGGTGCAACAGCACTACCACGTGCTGGAGCTGGTGCATGGCCAGGTCAAGCATGTCGCCCTCGCCACGCTGACGGCGCTGTTGGATTACCTGGGCGAAGAACTTGGCAGTTACAGCCCGCTGCACCTGGACCCAATGGCCCTTGAGGAGCACGATCTGGCGCTGATTCTGCCCATGGGCCAGCCCGAGTGCATTCAGGTGTTCTACCGGATCAACGAGCACCAGGCAGATATTTACGTGCTGGATGAGTTCGGCGCCCTCTGGCAGCAGCGCCTGCCTTATCACGATGAGCAAAGCCTGCTGGTGCCACTGCAACGTTTCCTGCAATCGATCCAATACCGGCGCGACGCCTTGCTGCCGATGAACGCGGCACAGCCCCTGAGCCTGGAGACGTTGTATTACCAGTTGTTGCCATCTGGCACTGGGCGGCCGCGTCGGATCGAATCCCGGCCAGCGCCGCAAACACCGGTCGACAAACCTTTTTACGATGTTCAGGCGATCATCGGCAAAGCCGCACCGGGACAGGTGCAGGTCACGTTGTATTGCAATCAGCAGGAGTTTTCAGAGTTGGAGCATGGCGACCAGCTATTCAGCGTGGTCGCCCGGGAAATCGTCCATCAGCGCAGCGAGACGGAACGCTATCGCTGTTACATCACCGATCTGGACCTGTCGGGCCTGCTCGGTGACGCTCAGAGTTC
Source organism: Pseudomonas sp. DC1.2 (assembly GCF_034351645.1). Classification (NCBI taxonomy): domain Bacteria; kingdom Pseudomonadati; phylum Pseudomonadota; class Gammaproteobacteria; order Pseudomonadales; family Pseudomonadaceae; genus Pseudomonas; species Pseudomonas sp. DC1.2. The sequence continues at coordinate 5,430,431 of NZ_CP133782.1, forward strand.
AAGCAATGTGTACCTGCGCTACAAGACCGAACTGGAGCGCGCCTTGAACGAGGCACTCGAACAGGTCTGAGGACGCATCAGAATGAGCAGTCGCCGCCGTTGGCCGGCTGCGATTCAACTTCCAGCAATGTCAACTTGAGGGTTTTACCGCCCGGTGCTGGCCAGTCGATGTGCTGACCAACCTTGAGGCCCAACAAGGCGCTGCCGACTGGCGCCAGAATCGAGATTTTCCCTTCGTCGGCGTTGGCATCCTTCGGGTACACCAACGTCAAGTGATAGTCCTTGCCACTGCTTTCTTCTCGGCAATGCACACGGGAATTCATGGTTACTACATCGGCAGGGACTTCATCGTGACCGACCAGGGTATCGGCGCGATCCAATTCGGTTTGCAGCGCGATCACGCCCGGCAGCGAGTCATCCAAGCTGTCGATCAGGCGTTCCAGACGTTGTACGTCCAGACGGGTAAGGGTGATGGAAGGTGCGGTCATGATTCAGGCAGACTCCTTTCTTCTGCACAAAAAAAGCAAAACCCCGCCAGAAAAAGGCGGGGTTTTCACGAGCCTCGATGATTTGAGGCGTTCGCGGACACTATCACAGCTCAATAAATATACAAGCCAGGCCACCCACGCCTGCCCTGGCTACAGAAGCCGTTATGCCGAGACTTTGCGTTGCGCGGCGGCAGCACAAATAACCCGGCGACGATCATCGTCGGCCGAGCGCCATTCACGAATGTCTTCGACATGGCGAAAACACCCTTGGCAGACCTTGTGCTCATCCAGCCGGCACACGCCGCTACACGGCGACGGGACCGCCGGGCTGACGTTGCTGAACAGCGGCTTGGGAGGGCGAACAGTCTGAGTCACGCTGTTACAAACCTTCGAAATCGAGTTTGACCGAGGCTTGCTGCTCGACGATGCGCTCAAGCATTTCGCCCAGTTGCTCCTCGCTCTTGTCGCACATCCAGCGCTCGCTTTCTGCGTCGTAGTCGAAGTGAAAACCACCGGACACGGCCGCCAGCCACAGCTGACGCAGCGGCTCCTGACGGCTGAAGATCAGCTGGCTGCCGTTTTCGAACTTGACGGTAAGAACACCGGCCGAGCTTTCAAGATCGATATCCAGGCCGCTCTCGTCGAAAATATCCTCCAGCATTTGCTGGGTAGCATCGACCAGGTCGTGGAAACGGGCTTCGGTCAAACTCATTGCAGGCACCTCAAAAAATGTCTGATCACGCTCAAGCGCCGCAAGATACGGGCGAGCCCCAGTGATTGCAAAGGATAACGACCAAGCGTCGATATCGATACGGTGAGCGCTGTGTCTGTAGGAGCGAGCCTCTGGCAAAGAGGCCGGCACATTCAACACCATTGTTGGCTGACACACTGCTTTCGCGAGCAGGCTCACTTCCACAGTAGATTGCATATAACTGACGGGCATCAGGCGAAGGCCCGCCAGACGGGAGTTCCGTCGCATAGGCAAGCTGCCGGGTGGCCGGTATACTCCGGCGCAATTAACGCATTTTCAAGGATTTCGCCATGAAGCGCCTGATCTCTTCCTTTGCTGCGCTCGCTACGCTCGTCGCTTTTGCCTGCCTCGTTTCGGCCTGTGGTCAAAAAGGCCCGCTGTACCTGCCTGACGACACTCAAGACCCCGCCGAACAGGCCAAGTCGTCGCAGCAAGCGCCTGTTTCCAAAGCACACAAGCACGACGTCTACCAATAAGGGAACGCCATGGACGCTTTTAACTACCGTGACGGTGAGCTGTTCGCGGAAGGCGTGGCCCTGTCCGCCATCGCCGAACGCTTTGGGACACCGACCTACGTCTATTCCCGCGCCCACATCGAAGCCCAGTACCTGGCGTATGCCGATGCGCTGGCCGGCGTGCCGCACCTGGTTTGCTTTGCGGTCAAGGCCAACTCCAACCTGGGTGTTCTGAATGTCTTGGCCCGTCTTGGCGCCGGTTTCGACATCGTCTCCCGCGGTGAACTGGAACGCGTACTGGCCGCTGGCGGAAGCGCCGACAAGATTGTTTTCTCCGGCGTCGGCAAGACCCGTGAAGACATGCGTCGCGCACTGGAAGTGGGTGTGCATTGCTTCAACGTCGAGTCCACCGATGAGCTGGAACGCCTGCAAGTGGTCGCCGCCGAGTTGGGCGTTCGCGCACCGATCTCGCTTCGCGTGAACCCGGACGTCGATGCCGGCACCCACCCATACATTTCCACCGGTCTTAAAGAGAACAAGTTCGGCATCGCCATCGCCGACGCCGAAGACGTGTACATCCGCGCCGCACAACTGCCGAACCTGGAAGTGCTCGGCGTCGATTGCCACATCGGTTCGCAACTGACCAGCCTGCCTCCCTTCCTTGATGCGCTCGATCGCCTGCTGGGCTTGATTGATCGTCTGGGCGAGTGCGGCATTTACCTGCGCCACATCGACCTCGGTGGCGGCGTCGGTGTGCGTTATCGCGATGAAGAGCCGCCGCTGGTGGCCGACTACATCAAAGCCGTGCGCGAACGTTGCGACGGTCGCGACTTGGCGCTGGTGTTCGAACCGGGCCGCTTCATCGTCGCCAATGCCGGCGTGCTGCTGACCCAGGTCGAGTACCTCAAGCACACCGAACACAAAGACTTCGCCATCGTCGATGCGGCCATGAACGACCTGATTCGCCCGGCGCTGTACCAAGCCTGGATGAACGTCACCGCCGTGCGCCCTCGCGATACCGCCGCGCGCGCCTACGACATCGTCGGCCCGATCTGCGAGACCGGCGATTTCCTGGCCAAGGATCGTCAACTGGCATTGGAAGAAGGCGATTTGCTGGCGGTGCATTCTGCCGGCGCCTATGGGTTTGTCATGAGTTCCAACTACAACACCCGCGGCCGTGCCGCCGAAGTGTTGGTGGATGGTGATCAGGCAGTTGAAGTGCGTCGCCGTGAGACGGTAGCCGAGTTGTTTGCTGGCGAAAGCCTGCTGCCGGAGTAAACCCATGCTGCTGCGTTTTACCAAGATGCATGGCCTGGGCAATGACTTCATGGTCCTCGACCTGGTCAGCCAGCACGCGCATATTCTGCCCAAGCACGCCAAGCAATGGGGCGATCGGCACACCGGTATCGGTTTCGACCAATTGCTGATTGTCGAAGCGCCAAGTAACCCGGAGGTGGATTTCCGTTACCGGATCTTCAACTCCGACGGCTCCGAAGTGGAACAGTGCGGCAACGGTGCCCGCTGCTTCGCGCGTTTTGTGCTCGATAAGCGCCTGACCGCAAAACGGCAGATACGCGTCGAGACCAAAAGCGGCATCATCGAACTGGACATCCGCAGCGACGGTCAGATCAGTGTCAACATGGGCGCGCCGCGCGTGGTGCCGGCGGACATTCCATTTGAAGCCCCAGCCCAGGCCCTGAGCTATCAGGTGGACGTCGAGGGCTCTGTCGTCGAACTGGCAGCGGTGTCCATGGGTAATCCCCATGCCGTGCTGCGGGTCAGCGACATCAACAACGCACCGGTGCATGAACTGGGGCCGAAAATCGAACACCATCCGCGCTTCCCGGCGCGGGTTAACGTCGGTTTTCTCCAAGTGATCGACCGTAACCGTGCGCAGTTGCGCGTCTGGGAACGCGGGGCCGGGGAAACCCAGGCTTGCGGTACGGGCGCTTGTGCTGCTGCAGTGGCCGCGATCAGCCAGGGGTGGATGGATTCGCCCCTATTGATCGACCTGCCCGGCGGGCGCCTGTGCATTGAATGGGCGGGCCCTGGCGAACCGGTGATGATGACCGGCCCGGCAGTGCGCGTATACGAAGGACAAGTGCGTCTTTGAGTGAGCCAAACCCATGACCGATAAGCCTCTGGTACCCGCCCGACAGCCCGAAGAATCAGCGTCCGAAAGCCTGGAGGCGGCGGCGATTGCTGCGTACCTGGAGGCTCATCCGGATTTCTTCGTCGAGCACGAAGAACTGCTTCCGGCCCTGCGCATCCCGCACCAACGCGGTGACACCGTGTCGTTGGTGGAGCGCCAGATGGCTATTCTGCGTGAACGCAACATAGAGTTGCGTCATCGCCTCTCGCATTTGATGGACGTGGCTCGTGACAACGACCGTCTCTTCGACAAAACCCGCCGCCTGATTCTTGCGCTGATGGACGCCACCAGCCTGGAAGACGTGGTCATCAGTGTTGAAGACAGTCTGCGCCAGGACTTTCAGGTGCCCTTTGTCAGCCTGATCCTGCTGGGCGACAACGCCATGCCTGTGGGCCGCTGGGCGACCCACGCCGAAGCGCAAACCGCCATTGGCGGCCTGCTCTCGGAAGACAAAAGCGTCAGCGGCAGCCTGCGCGAACACGAGCTGGATTTCCTGTTCGGCGAGGAACAACGCAAACAGATCGGTTCCACCGCCGTCGTCGCTATCAGCCATCAAGGCATTCACGGCGTCCTGGCGATCGCCAGCCGCGATCCGCAGCACTATAAAAGTTCGGTCGGTACGCTGTTTTTGAGCTACATCGCCGAAGTCATGGGCCGCGTGTTGCCACGGGTCAACAACGCCCCACGCCCGGTACGCTGATCGTGGAACGACAACTGAACGCTTACTGCGAACACCTGCGCAGTGAGCGGCAGGTGTCACCCCACACCTTGTACGCCTACCGCCACGACCTCGATAAAGTGCTCGGCTGGTGCGTCAAACAGAACATCAGCAGTTGGGCCAGCCTGGATATCCAGCGCTTGCGCAGCCTGATAGCCCGCCTGCACTCACAAGGCCAATCGTCGCGCAGCCTCGCGCGGCTGTTGTCGGCGGTGCGCGGGCTCTATCACTATCTGAACCGCGAAGGCCTGTGCGATCACGATCCGGCCAACGGCCTGGCGCCGCCCAAAGGTGAACGACGACTGCCGAAAACCCTCGACACCGATCGCGCGCTGCAACTGCTGGAAGGCGCGGTCGAGGACGATTTTCTGGCCCGCCGGGATCAGGCGATTCTGGAACTGTTCTATTCCTCCGGCCTGCGGCTTTCCGAGCTGACAGGGCTCAATCTTGACCAACTCGATCTGGCTGACGGCATGATTCAGGTCCTCGGCAAGGGCAGCAAGACCCGCCTGCTGCCTGTCGGCAAAAAGGCCTGCGAAGCGCTGGAACTGTGGCTACCGCTGCGGGCCATGGCCAACCCGGCAGACGATGCAGTCTTCGTCAGCCAGCAAGGCCGGCGCTTGGGTTCTCGGGCAATTCAGCTTCGAGTCAAGGCCGCTGGCGCCCGCGAATTAGGGCAAAACCTGCACCCGCACATGCTGCGGCACTCGTTTGCCAGCCACTTGCTCGAATCCTCGCAAGACCTGCGTGCAGTGCAGGAGTTGCTCGGTCACTCGGACATCAAGACCACACAGATCTACACCCACCTGGATTTCCAGCATTTGGCGACGGTGTACGACAGCGCCCATCCACGGGCTAAACGCGTTAAAGGCGATGACTCATGACCCTCCAACTGATCACCTTCGACCTCGACGACACCCTGTGGGACACCGCACCGGTGATCATCAGTGCCGAAGCTACCTTGCGCGAATGGCTGACCGACCATGCGCCGAAACTGGGAGCCGTGCCGGTGGAGCACCTTTGGTCGATTCGTGAGCGGGTTTTGAGCAATGATCCGAGCCTCAAGCATCGAATCAGCGCGTTGCGGCGCCAGGTTCTGTTCCACGCACTGGAAGAGGCCGGCTACGACCATGGCAACGCTTCAGCGCTGGCGGATCAGAGTTTTGAGGTGTTCCTGCAGGCTCGGCATCAGATAGAGGTGTTTCCCGAGGTTGAGCCAACACTCGAAGTTCTAGCCAGCCACTATGCACTCGGCGTGGTCACTAACGGCAATGCCGATGTGCGCCGACTGGGTCTGGCGGATTACTTCAAATTTGCGTTGTGCGCCGAAGACATTGGCATCGCCAAGCCAGATGCGCGGCTGTTTCATGAGGCCTTGCGACGTGGCGGGGCAACAGCCGCAACGGCGGTGCATATTGGCGATCACCCCGGCGATGACATTGCCGGAGCCCAGCAAGCAGGGTTGCGAGCGATCTGGTTTAACCCGGCCGGCAAGCCATGGGACGCCGAAAAGGCACCCGATGCCGAGGTTCGCAGCTTGACCGAATTACCGGCGCTGCTGGCGCACTGGAACGCCGCTTCGACCTGACACACCGCCTGCAGGAGCGGGTTTGCCCACGATTAAGGAGTGCCAGGCAACCTCGCTTGTGAATATGACAGCCTCGTCGCGAGCAGACTCGTGCAGTGGAGCGCACGAAAACTGGGGCTGTTGTTTCGCCCATGAAAAAGCCCGCAGCGACGGCGGGCTTTTTCAGCAAGCAAAGTCGCAGACGCTTAGATAGGCCGGCTGCCGTACTTGTTGTCAGGCTTCTTGGGCGGATCGGCGACCACATTGGCCTCCACTTCCTGAACCTTGCCGCCTTTGGAGAGGAACTCCTCCATGGCGCGGGCCAGAGCATCACGCTCTTTATTCTTGGCTTCAACGCTCGGCAGCTCATCAACCGACACCGCGGCCTTGGCTTTGCCCTTGGCAGTAGGAACCGGCGCATCACCACCGTCGTCGTCAGCAACGTCTTCCGCTGCAGCTTCGAGGCCTTCTTCAGCCTCGTCTTCGTCGCCTACTTCCAGGTCGTCGTTTTCCAGATCATCGTCGCTCATGTTCTACCTCATGACTTGCGAAAAGCAGATTAGTTATAGCCCAGCTTCGCCATCTGTCGACGGCCGCCGGAAAAAATTCAACAACCGCTGGTAACCAGCGGTTTATGCCCCTTCACCGTGAAAGGTGGCGAGGACTTTACGGGCACCGCCGTGATCACGGTGCTCGCCCAGATAAACGCCCTGCCAGGTTCCCAACGCCAGTCGGCCTGCCGAAATCGGCAAACTGAGCTGACAGCCAAGCACGCTGGCCTTGAAGTGCGCCGGGAGGTCGTCCAAGCCTTCGTCGTTATGCTCATAGCCATCTGTTCCTTGTGGGATCAGACGATTGAAAAATCGTTCGAAGTCGCGACGTACCGCCGGATCGGCGTTCTCGTTGATGGTCAACGACGCCGAGGTATGCTGCAGCCACAAATGCAACAGACCGACCCGACACACCTTGAGTTCAGGCAGCCCGGCGAGTAACTCGTCCGTTACCAGATGAAAGCCCCGTGGCCGTGCCCTCAGGGTTATCAGCGTCTGTTGCCACATACAGTTCTCCGCACGTTCGGGGCGCATTCTAGCGCGCTCAGGAAAAAAACAAAGGCCCTAATATTCCTGCACTGCTGTAAGTCTTTCGCCTCAAAAAAACGCTGAGTGTAAACACGACATAAGGCGTAAGAAAAAACCTTTCAGCCACCTCTTTCAATGACAAATCCCAGACAAAAAAATGCCCGGCAAGCCGGGCAATTTTTTTAGTGAGCGTATTACAAGTTGTAGCCGCGCTCGTTGTGCTGTGCCAGATCCAGACCGACCGCTTCTTCCTCATCGGTCACACGCAGACCCATGACAGCGTCCAGGACCTTGAGAATGATGAAGGTGACGATTGCGGTGTAGATAATCGTGAAGCCTACGCCTTTGCACTGAATCCAGACTTGTGCAGCGATGTCGGTAACAGTACCGAAGCCGCCGAGGGCTGGCGCTGCGAACACACCTGTCAGGATCGCACCGAGGATACCGCCGATACCATGTACACCAAAGGCGTCCAGGGAGTCGTCATAGCCGAGTTTGCGTTTCAAGGTCGTCGCGCAGAAGAAGCAGACGACGCCCGCCGCCAAGCCAATGATCAGCGAGCCCATTGGGCCCACGGTGCCTGCCGCTGGAGTGATTGCCACCAGACCGGCCACCACACCCGACGCGATGCCCAAAGCACTTGGCTTGCCGTGGGTGATCCACTCGGCAAACATCCAGCCCAATGCCGCGGCGGCGGTAGCGATTTGAGTCACCAGCATCGCCATACCGGCCGTGCCGTTGGCCGCTGCGGCGGAACCGGCGTTGAAACCGAACCAGCCGACCCACAACATCGCAGCGCCCATCAGGGTGTAACCGAGGTTATGAGGGGCCATCGGAGTTGTCGGGAAGCCTTTGCGCTTGCCCAATACCAGGCAGGCAATCAGGCCAGCCACACCGGCGTTGATGTGAACCACGGTGCCGCCGGCGAAATCGAGTACACCCCAGTCGCCCAACAGCGAACCTGGACCGCTCCAGACCATGTGCGCAATCGGTGCGTAAACCAGGGTGAACCAGACACCCATGAACACCAGCATCGCGGAGAACTTCATCCGTTCAGCAAACGCACCGACGATCAACGCCGGGGTGATGATGGCAAAGGTCATCTGATAGGTGACAAACACCGCTTCAGGGAACAGCGCCGTCGGCCCGGTAATGCTGGCAGGCGTGATGCCGGCCAGGAAGGCCTTGGCAAAGCTGCCGACAAAGGAGTTGAGGTTGACGACGTTGACTTCCATCCCCGTGGTGTCGAACGCCATGCTGTAGCCATAAATGAACCACAGGATGGTGACCAGACCGGTAATGGCGAAGCACTGCATCATCACGGAAAGAATGTTTTTCGACCGAACCATACCGCCGTAGAACAGCGCGAGGCCCGGGATCGTCATGAACAGGACGAGGGCAGTAGAGGTCATCATCCAGGCGGTGTCGCCGGAGTTGAGGACTGGAGGCGCCACCGGATCTGCCGCCATAGCCAGGCCGGGCATTACGATGGACAACAGGGCTCCGAGCCCTGCGAATTTACGCAGAGTCATATTGTTTTCTCCTGGGGCGTTGGGTTTGTGGCGGCTTAGATTGCGTCGGTATCGGTTTCGCCGGTACGGATGCGAATCGCCTGTTCCAAATTGACCACGAAAATCTTGCCGTCACCGATCTTGCCAGTGTTGGCCGCCTTGGTTATCGCCTCGATAACCCGATCAAGATCCTTGTCGTCAATGGCGACATCGATCTTCACCTTGGGCAGAAAATCGACCACGTACTCCGCGCCGCGATACAGCTCGGTGTGACCCTTCTGCCGACCGAAGCCTTTGACTTCAGTGACGGTAATGCCCTGCACGCCGATCTCGGACAGCGACTCGCGCACGTCGTCCAGTTTGAACGGCTTGATGATGGCAGTGACTAGCTTCATGAAAACTCTCTCCCGAATTGGTGGACTTGCCCCAGGAAAACAAACCCGACTCAAGTCTAAGCGCAGTGCCTGGCTTTGTAACGCATCGTCGGCCCTACCTGCCCGTCCGACGCCAGCTAACCTCCGTGCGAAACTTCCTCGTTCCGTATGGCGCACTGCATTCGTCACAGCGACTGCATCAGTGCATGGGTCACTAGCGACTAAGCAGAAAGCTTGCCATCTCGCCAAAAACCAGTGATTTCAGTCCTTTGATCGCTAGCGCAGGCCACTTCTCACACTTCGGGGGCCCTTTGCGCACAACAACAGTGCATTACCGTCCGTCCCTCTGCGCGAAAAGCGTGCATCGCTGCCTGCGGGATTGACTATAGACACTGCGTGATACACTGCGCGCCATTGTTTCCAGGACTTTTCCCATGCTCGCGCCCAAAGACTTCCTCGACGCCCTGAGCGGCACCGCCTCCCGCCTCTTCAGCGGCGAAACCCCGCTGCCGAAAAGCGAAATCGAAAGTCAGTTCAAAGCCCTGCTGCAAAGCGGCTTCAGCAAGCTGGATCTGGTGAGCAGGGAAGAGTTCGATAGCCAAATGGTTGTGCTCGCACGCACTCGGGCACGATTGGAGAGTCTTGAGGCGAAGGTAGCTGAGCTTGAAACCAGGCTGAGCCCATCGGCTGCATCCGAGTAAACCGCCCCTGCGGGACGTTATTCAGGCGTGCGGTCTGGGCCACGACTGCTCATTCGGGCCCCTACGATTAATGTGAGGGGCAGGCCAAGTCTTCATCCTGCGCGTCGCCCCCATCGTAGATACGTCTTGTAAACCTCTACTCGAACGCATCATTGCTGCTCGACTACCCTTCAAAAAAACCGCAGGAAGCGGTTCACGTCAGCTCAAGGAACGACCATGTCTCTCGCCATTGTCCATAGTCGCGCACAGATTGGCGTGGATGCGCCCGCCGTTACCGTAGAAGTCCATCTGGCGAACGGGCTGCCGTCACTGACGATGGTCGGCTTGCCTGAAGCAGCCGTGAAGGAAAGCAAGGACCGGGTACGCAGCGCAATCATCAATTCTGGTCTGCAATTTCCGGCGCGGCGCATCACGTTGAATCTCGCCCCGGCGGACTTGCCCAAGGATGGTGGGCGGTTTGATCTGGCGATTGCCCTGGGGATTTTGTCGGCCAGTGTGCAGGTGCCGACATTGACCCTGGACGATGTGGAGTGTTTGGGAGAGTTGGCGCTCTCAGGCGCAGTGCGGGCAGTCCGAGGGGTATTGCCGGCCGCGCTGGCCGCGCGCGAGGCCGGGCGCTCATTGATGGTGCCACGCGCCAATGCCGAAGAAGCGTGCCTGGCGTCGGGGCTGAAGGTGATCGCAGTGGATCACTTGCTGGAGGCGGTCGCACACTTCAACGGCCATACGCCCGTCGAACCCTATGTGTCCAACGGCTTGCTCTACGCCAGCAAACCTTATCCCGACCTAAGCGAAGTGCAGGGCCAACCTGCGGCAAAACGGGCCTTGTTGATCGCAGCAGCCGGGGCGCATAACTTGCTGTTCAGCGGGCCGCCGGGGACGGGTAAAACCCTGCTGGCCAGTCGTTTACCGGGGCTATTGCCGCCGTTGGCCGAGAATGAAGCACTGGAAGTTGCGGCGATTCAATCGGTCGCCAGTTGTGTGCCTCTGAGCCATTGGCCGCAGCGACCGTTTCGGCACCCACACCATTCTGCCTCTGGCCCGGCACTGGTGGGCGGCGGCTCAAAACCGCAACCCGGCGAAATTACCCTGGCCCATCATGGCGTCCTGTTCCTGGACGAACTCCCCGAGTTTGATCGTAAAGTTCTGGAGGTTTTAAGAGAGCCTTTGGAGTCTGGCCACATCGTGATAGCCAGAGCCAGGGACCGCGTAAAATTCCCGGCACGCTTCCAGTTGGTGGCTGCAATGAACCCATGCCCCTGTGGATATCTTGGTGAGCCGAGTGGCCGCTGCAGTTGTTCGTCGGACATGGTCCAGCGTTACCGCAACAAACTGTCAGGGCCCCTGCTCGATCGAATAGATTTGCACTTGACCGTTGCCCGCGAGGCAACGGCATTAAATCCGACATCCAAGCCCGGCGACGACACTGCCACCGCCTCGCTACTGGTCGCCAACGCCCGAGAGCGGCAACACCAACGCCAGGGTTGCGCCAATGCGTTTCTTGACCTTCCCGGCCTGCGTCGCCACTGCACGTTATCCACAGTCGATGAGCGCTGGCTGGAATCCGCTTGCGAGCGACTGACACTGTCATTACGCGCCGCCCATCGACTGCTCAAGGTGGCACGTACCCTGGCTGACCTTGAGCAAGTCGATGGGATAACCCGTAAACATCTGGCCGAAGCGTTGCAATATCGACCCACCGCCAACTGACCAGGATTACTCCTTGGTCAAGTCCACCAACGGCGTCTGGCGCACCTCAGTCTCACGTCCAGCCTGAATCTCGCTCACCCGTTTCAACGCGTTATCCACAGCGCTTTTATCGGCTAACAAGCTATAGCGAATCTGAAACTGCTTCTGCTGTTTCGCCGCAATGGACGGCACCAGGTTCAGTGGCCGTTGATAACGGCGATTGTAGGAAAAACTCGTTCCTGGTTCCAACCCGGTGACATAACCCTGCCCTTGGGTATCGGTGTTTTTCCACAGGGAAAACACCGGTAACTGTTGGGTATTGAAACCCACCGAAACCCCAAGACTGCCTGCCTTGTTGTGCAATACGGTCAACGTATCGCCCTTCGCATCGCCGTAAGGGACCACGTTGTAAACCGTTTCATCGTAATCCTTGGTCGGAGCGCGATAGGTTTGCCAGTCCGGCAAGTCGCCCTTGGCCTTATCGTTAAACGGCGACACCTGCTTCACCGGCGCGGCGAAGCGGGCCCCCTGTTCCAGGAACGGAGTGCTGAAGTTGCTGTGATACAACGCTTGGTATTCCTTCGGGTAGTCGCCGTTGTTGGTCAGGGTGTCGTTGAGGGAGAACGCCACGCTGCCGGGTTCGGTGACCAGTTCGGTCTGTACGGAGAAGTCGACTTTTTTGAACGCCTGCTCCTTCAACTCACCGCGCAGACTGATGGCGTAAGGCGCTTTCTCGTCGATGTGCAGGGTCACTTTACTGGCCGGGATGTTAGCCGCACGCCCATGCAGCGTCAGCAGTTCGCCGTTGTCCATCCCAGGGTGCCCAACCCATTCGTAGCCACAGCGGGCGACGAGCTCGTTGAAGCCTTCGAGCCAGCCCAGGCCGCCGCGACCGTTGAGTTCGATAAACGACGGGTTGACTACGTCCTTGACTGGCGAATCCCATCCCATACGCACGTTGCCTACCGAGGCGTGCAGGACGTTCATCCCTCGTGTCGGCACCACCGAGAGTTTCAGGGTGCCGTTATCGATATCAACGATGCTGACACCCTCCTGGCGACCACCGTGCAGCGTGCGCAGGGTCACAGAAAAGGGTTTGTCGGTTTTTACGCCCAGTTGCTGACTGGTGATTTGCCAGTTCTGGGCTGCTTTGTCGGTATCGAGCAGGACGTAATCCCAGGCCATGGCATGGGAGGCAGCGGACAGCGCGCCAAGAGCAACGATGAGTTTGAGCGGGATCATGAGAGGAGCCTTTCTTGGAGTTGTGCCGTTTTTATAGACTTGAAGAAACGTTTCAGCAAGCTCAAAAGCTCGACAACAACCGGAAAACTCACGCCGCACGCTCAATCGCCACGCCTTGTTCAATGGGCTCGGCCAGCATCACCGGCCACTGCGCGAGGACGCTCAGGGCACCATCGATGGTGAATCAGTGGGCGCACCTGCGCGATATCGGCAAGCGGGTTGATCCGAGACGTGGGGATAAGTCTGAAAAATGAGGCGATTCCATCGCGAACAGGCTCGCTCCTACATTGGATTGGCGGTGATCACACGTTGAGTGTGAACACCAAACAACCCCTGGGGGGAGTCAGCTCGCGAAAGCTATTTCAAAGGCACTTCAACGAAACCGGTCAACCTCTTGGCGTAATTCCGCCGCCAGTGACTCAAGTTCCTTGGCGGTAATCGCCAGGTTCGACACCACTTCCCGCTGCTCACTGTTGGCCAATGCAATGCTTTGCAAATTACTGCTGAGCAACGTCGCGGTGCTGCTTTGTTCCTGCGTCGCAGTGGTGATCGCTGCAAACTGCTGACCGGCCGAGCGGCTTTGCTCATCGATCCGCGCCAAGGCCGAAGCCACATTGGCATTACGCGACAAGCCTTCTTGCATCAGGACATTGCCCTGCTCCATGGTGCTGATGGCGTGGCCGGTTTCCTGCTGGATGCTCTGGATCATGCTAGAAATTTCGTCCGTCGCCTGACGCGTGCGTGAGGCCAGGTTACGCACCTCATCGGCCACCACCGCAAAACCACGGCCCTGCTCACCGGCACGGGCCGCTTCGATGGCAGCGTTTAACGCCAACAGGTTGGTCTGATCGGCAATCGACTTAATCACCCCGACGATGCCGCCGATTTCCTGAGAACGCTGACCCAAGGTATTGATCACCGTTGCAGTGCTATTCAACGCACTGGCGATTTGCTCCAGAGAGGAAGACGCTTCGTCCATGGACGTGCGACCAATCTGAGTTTGCTGTGCGTTTTCCTGAGCCAGTCGCTGGGTGCTGCCCATGTTGTCGGCAATGTCCAGAGACGTGGCACTGAATTCTTCCACGGCACCCGCCATGCTGGTAATTTCGCCGGACTGCTGCTCCATCCCTTCATATGCCCCGCCGGACAGACCGGACAACGCCTGGGCACGACTGTTGACCTCTTGCGAGGCTTTGCGGATGTGCTCGACCATGGTCGACAGGGCTTGGCTCATCTGGTTGAAGGCGCGGGCCAACTGACCAATTTCGTCGTTGCTCGACACGTTCAGGCGCACGCTCAAATCACCGGCGCCCAAGGCTTCCGCCTGACGCACCAGGTCGCCCAGCGGCGCGAGTTTGCTGCGCAGCAACCAGACTGCCGAACCAACGGCGATCAACATCGCCAGCAGACTGCCAATCGCCAATTGAATACCAACGCTCCAGGTCAAGGCGTTGATTTCCGATTGCGGCATGCTCGCGACAACCGACCACGGCCCACCGTCAAACGGCACGGCTACGCTGTAGAAGCCTTCGGACTTGTCGCTCCAAAAATCACCCTTACCCGGCGTTTTTGCCAGCGCAACGATGGCCGGAACCGCTTGATCCAACGCCTGCACACCGGCAATTGGCACCAGCCATTTTTTCTGTTCGTCCATCAGCGCCAGTGAGCCGGTCTTACCGATACGGAAGCGTTTGAGGTTTTCGAACTGAGCGTTCTGCGCGTCGGTGTAATCGAATCCTACAAACAACACGGCGATCACCTTACCGCCGGCATCTCGCACGGGGGTGTATTGCGTCATGTAGAAACGATCAAACAGTAGCGCTCGGCCGACGTAACCCTGCCCGGCGATCAGGCGCGCATAGGCCGGGTGGGCGTGATCGAGGAGCGTGCCGATGGCACGAGTACCGTCCTGTTTGCTCAGGGAGGTGCTGACGCGGATAAAATCCTCACCACTGCGGACAAACAATGTCGCCACACCGGCGGTCATCGCTTTGAATTCATCCACTTCCTTGAAGTTGTTGTTCAGCACGTCGCTGCCCAGGTGCAGACCTGGGGTCTGCAAGCCCGCCATGGTCACTGGTTCGTCCGGATGCACACTTAAACCGGCGGTGAAGCGCTTCTCGAAAAGACCACTCAGGCGCTGGGTACTTTCCCGCAGGCTGCCGTGGAACGTGCTCAGTTGATCGGCCAGCAACCGCGCCTCACTGGCGAGGTGCTCTTCGCGGGTGGCGAGGTTGGCGGTGTCCAGCGAACGCAGGGCGAACACGGTACTGCCGCTGATAACAGTCGCCAGTATCACGGCAAGCGCAAGACCAAGCTGTGAGGCGATCCGGGCACGGGGTTGAGACATGACAGCTCCTGGCTGAACGAGCAGATCCTCCGTGATCACACGCTGCGTTCAGCAAAATTTCTAATAAGGGGAATAACGCAGAGCCTGCACGAAGGTTCCACCTGCAGACTTTCGGCGGCAAAGCTGAATACTTGAGTAATGAATAGGGATATGGCTCAAAGCCGCTAGTGTAGCGCCCTCTTCGATTCAGTTCAGGTGCTCGACAACCGGCAGCTCCATGGTGCGGACCTCGCCTTGCAGGAAATCGCTGAGACGACGCAGGCGTTCACCCCCCGGACGGGTTTTCGGCCAGACCAGGTAATAATGCTCACCGCTGGCAACGGCCGTCGGCCACGGCAAACTCAGACGTCCCTGAGCCACATCTTCCGCGACCATCAGCAGGTCGCCCATCGACACGCCGTAACCGCGAGCCGCCGCGATCATGCCCAGTTCCAGAGTATCGAATACCTGTCCACCCTTGAGCGAGACCTGATCGGCCAGGCCCATACGCTCCAGCCAGTTACGCCAATCGCGACGATCCGGCGTCGGGTGCAGCAGCTCGGTGCTGGTCAAGCGCGCAACATCCCACGGCGGGTCCTTCAGCAGATTCGGCGCACCGACAGGAATCAGCTCTTCGCAGAACAGGAAAGTCGCCTCCCAGTCCGGTGGAAAATTCCCGTTGCTGAGGATCACCGCACAGTCGAACGGCTCGTGGTTGAAGTCCACCGTGTCGATGTCCATCCAGGCACTGGTCAATTGCACTTCATTCCCCGGCTGCATATGCCGGAAGCGACTGAGTCGCGCCAGCAGCCAGCGCATGGTCAGAGTAGATGGCGCTTTCATACGCAGAATATCGTCCTCGGCGCGCAAGGTATTACACGCGCGTTCGAGCGCGGTGAAGCCCTCGCGAATGCCGGGGAGGATCAGTCGCGCCGACTCGGTCAATTGCAGGTTGCGTCCACTGCGATGAAACAACCGACAGGCAAAGTGCTCTTCGAGCGTGCGGATATGCCGGCTGACCGCACTTTGGGTAATCGACAGTTCTTCGGCGGCACGAGTAAATGAGCGATGCCGCGCGGCCGCTTCGAATGCGCGCAACGCATATAAGGGAGGAAGACGACGAGACATCAGGAACGCTCCTACAGCAAGATCGGGCCAACTTAGCAGAAACTCTTTTGCATGAGTTTTAATCATGCGATCCATCCTATTTATCCCTTTGTGCAAAGCCCGCAGAGCGCCGAGAATCGTCACTCTCCAGCACTTTTCAATAATCGAGCGTGATGATCATGCAGCATCCAGCACGTACTGAACTCTGGGCCATCCTGCGGCTGGCGGGGCCGTTGATTGCCTCGCAGTTGGCGCACATGCTGATGGTCCTCACTGATACGTTGATGATGGCGCGCCTGAGCCCCGAGGCACTGGCCGGTGGCGGCTTGGGCGCGGCGACTTACTCCTTCGTATCGATTTTCTGTATTGGCGTAATCGCGGCCGTCGGCACGCTGGTGGCAATCCGTCAGGGTGCCGGGGACATCGTCGGAGCCGCACGACTAACCCAGGCAGGCCTGTGGCTGGCGTGGTTGATGGCGCTGGTGGCGGGTCTGCTGCTGTGGAACCTCAAGCCGGTCCTGCTGCTGTTCGGTCAGACCGACGCCAACGTTCACGCTGCAGGGCAGTTTTTACTGATCCTGCCCTTCGCCCTGCCCGGTTATCTGAGCTTCATGGCCCTGCGCGGTTTCACCAGCGCCATCGGTCGGGCGACGCCCGTGATGGTGATCAGTCTGTGCGGCACGGTCGCCAACTTCGTCCTCAACTACGCCTTCATTACCGGGATGTTTGGCTTGCCGAAAATGGGCTTGGTGGGGATCGGCCTGGTCACCGCAATTGTCGCCAATTTGATGGCCGTGGCGCTGGCGCTGCACATCCGGCGGCACCCGGCCTACGACGCTTATCCACTGCGCCAGGGCCTGTCACGCCCAAATCGGCAGTACCTGAAGGAACTGTGGCGTCTGGGCTTGCCCATTGGCGGCACCTACGCGGTAGAAGTCGGGCTCTTTGCCTTCGCAGCACTGTGCATGGGCACCATGGGCAGCACCCAACTGGCGGCGCACCAGATCGCTCTGCAAATCGTTTCGGTGGCCTTCATGGTTCCGGCGGGGCTTTCCTATGCGATCACCATGCGTATCGGCCAGCACTATGGCGCCGGACAGTTGCTGGATGCACGGCTGGCGGGACGGGTCGGGATCGCGTTCGGCGGTGCCTCGATGCTCGCCTTCGCCATGGTGTTCTGGCTACTGCCCAATCAGTTGATCGGGTTATTCCTGGATCATAACGACCCGGCCTTCCGCCCCGTCATCGAACTCGCTGTGAGCCTGCTGGCAGTGGCGGCGTGGTTCGAGCTGTTCGATGGCACGCAAACTATCGCCATGGGCTGCATTCGCGGGCTCAAGGATGCCAAGACCACGTTCCTGGTCGGCCTGGCGTGTTACTGGCTGATCGGTGCGCCGGCCGCCTGGGTCATGGCCTTCAACTTGAACTGGGGGCCGACGGGCGTCTGGTGGGGCCTGGCGCTGGGGCTGGCTTGCGCAGCCGTGAGCCTGACGCTGGCGTTTGAATGGAAAATGAAGCGCATGATTCGACGGGAGCCTTCATCACAACAACGTTTCGAGATCCCTCAGCCAGACTGAGTTCGCCCTGTGGGAGGGAGCGCGCTCGCGCCCTCTCACAGTTGTTGTGGTTAGCTGACGAACTCCAGTGCGGGCTGCTGGGTGCTGCCAAAGGTCAAATACTCAACCAACTCCGCCAACGGCAAGGGCTTGCTGATCAAGTAACCCTGCACCTGATCGCAACCAAACCCACGCAACAGGTCGAGCTGCTCAGACGTTTCCACGCCTTCGGCCACCACTTCAAGGTTGAGGTTGTGGGCCAGGTTGATCATCGCGTGAACCAATTTACGGTTCTCTTCCCGCTGCTCCATGCCGCCGACGAAGCTCTTGTCGATTTTCAGTAAGGTGATCGGCAAGCTGTTGAGGTGAACGAACGATGAAAACCCGGTGCCGAAATCGTCGAGGGAAAAACGCACGCCGAGTCGGCCAAGCGCATCCATCGTCTGCTTAACCAGATCACTGCGACGCATCACCGCGGTTTCGGTCAGCTCGAACTCCAGCCATTGCGCCTCGACACCACGTTCGGTAATCAAACGACTGAGCGTCGAGAGCAATTGACTGTCCTGAAACTGCCGGAACGACAGGTTGATCGCCATGTGCAACGCCGGCACACCCCGCTCACGCAAGGCCTGCATGTCGCGCAGGGCCCGGGAAATCACCCAGTAGCCGAGCGGCACGATCAGCCCACTTTGCTCGGCGAGAGGCACGAATTCGCTCGGCGGCAACAAGCCACGCTCGGCATGACGCCAGCGCACCAAAGCTTCGAGGCCGACGATCTGCCCGTCCTCAAGGTTCAATCGTGGCTGATAGTGAAGTTCCAGCTCATCACGACGCAACGCCCGACGCAGTTCACTTTCCAGGTCGGCCATGCTGCGAGCGTTACGATTGATGCGTTCGTTGAAGATATGGAAGGTACAACCCTGAGTGCTCTTGGCCTGCTGCATGGCGATGTGTGCGTGCCACATCAGAGGGTCGGCACCGGCCTGCGCCCTTGCGTGGGCAACGCCTAGGCTGGAGCCTATCAACAAGCTTTCGCCATCGACCCAGTACGGCTCCGACAGTGCTTCGGTAATGCGTTCAGCCATCCATTCCGCGCGCTGAGGCGCTCGACGGGTGTCAATCAGCAAGGCGAATTCATCACTGCCCAGTCGCGCCAGTTGATCGCCGGCTTCGAGCTGGCTTTTGAGCCGTGCGACCACTTGCAGGATCAACCGGTCGCCGGCCTGATGACCAAGGGCGTCGTTGGCGTGGCGAAAGTTGTCGAGGTCGAGGTGACCGAGCGCCAGGCCACGGCCTTCGTTTTCAGCCAAACGTGCCGCCAGCAGGGTATGAAACCCCTGGCGATTGGCGATGCCGGTCAGCGGATCTTGCTCGGCGAGGCTATGCAGGGTGTTTTCCAGCAAACCGCGCTCCCGCACATGGCGCAGGCAACGGCGCAGCATGCCGGCATCGAGCAGGCCCCGTACCAGCCAGTCGCTCACTCCATCAGGCGGCACCAGCGGTTCGTGTTCAAGCAGCAACACGGTCGGCAGATTACACCGACCCGGTGCTGGCTGAAGTGCAGCAATCGTTAGCAACACCGCGCTGCGGTTGTCATCGAACAGACTGCTGACCGACTCCCAATTTGGCGCGCAGACAAGCACTGCCGAATTCCCCATCGGAGCCAGGCACTCGCGTAACAACGCTGCCCACGCTGGCTCTTCAGCCAGTAACAGCAAACGCAAGGGTTGGACAGGCGTAGACAAGCTAGCTCCCTAGACTCTGCAATGATGTAGGCGGCGGGCATTATGCCGCGCCGATAACCAATGACCAACTGACCTCGGTTATCAAATTCGGCTTTGTATCCAGAATACGAACATTAGACGTAAATCCAGCGCGCATCCTGCGTGAAAGTATCAAAACCGGCAAATAGAGATCGCGTGCTACGTCACAAGTCGGAGAGAGCAGCACAAATCGCTGAGCCTGTTAAAATGCCGACCCATTTCTTAAACGACTCCTTGATACCTTATGTCCCGACTCAATCCCCGGCAGCAAGAAGCCGTGAGCTACGTCGGCGGCCCTCTTTTGGTGCTCGCCGGCGCAGGCTCCGGCAAGACCAGCGTGATCACCCGCAAGATCGCGCACCTGATCCAGAACTGCGGCATCCGCGCCCAGTACATCGTCGCAATGACCTTTACCAACAAGGCCGCGCGGGAGATGAAGGAGCGAGTCGGCACCCTGCTCAAGGGCGGTGAAGGCCGCGGTCTGACAGTCTGCACCTTCCACAACCTTGGCTTGAACATCATCCGCAAGGAGCACACGCGACTGGGCTACAAACCGGGCTTCTCGATCTTCGATGAAGCCGACGTAAAAGCCCTGATGACCGACATCATGCAAAAGGAATACTCGGGCGACGACGGCGTCGACGAGATCAAGAACATGATCGGCTCCTGGAAAAACGACCTTATCCTCCCGCCCGAAGCCCTGGAAAAAGCGCGCAACCCCAAGGAACAGACCGCTGCCATCGTCTACACCCACTATCAGCGCACGCTCAAGGCGTTTAACGCGGTGGACTTCGATGACTTGATCCTGCTGCCGGTCAAGCTGTTCCAGGAACACGCCGACATCCTCGAAAAATGGCAGAACAAAGTCCGTTACCTGCTGGTGGACGAATACCAGGACACTAACGCCAGCCAGTATTTGCTGGTGAAATTGCTGATAGGCACGCGCAATCAATTCACTGTGGTGGGCGACGATGACCAGTCGATCTACGCTTGGCGCGGCGCCCGCCCGGAAAACCTGATGCTGCTCAAGGACGATTATCCGTCCCTGAAAGTGGTCATGCTGGAGCAAAACTACCGCTCCACCAGCCGCATCCTGCGTTGCGCCAACGTGCTGATCGCCAACAACCCCCATGAGTTTGAAAAACAACTGTGGAGCGAAATGGGCCACGGCGACGAAATCCGCGTGATCCGCTGCCGCAATGAAGACGCTGAAGCCGAGCGCGTGGCCGTTGAGCTGCTGACCCTGCACTTGCGCACCGACCGGCCCTACAGCGATTTCGCGATTTTGTACCGTGGGAACTACCAGGCCAAGCTGATCGAACTGAAGCTGCAACACCACCAGATTCCGTATCGACTGTCCGGTGGCAACAGCTTTTTCGGACGCCAGGAAGTGAAAGACCTGATGGCCTACTTCCGCTTGATCGTGAACCCGGACGACGACAACGCCTTCCTGCGGGTGATCAACGTCCCACGTCGAGAGATCGGTTCGACCACGCTGGAAAAACTAGGTAACTACGCCACCGAGCGCAAAATCTCGATGTACGCCGCCACCGACGAAATCGGTCTCGGCGAACACTTGGATACGCGCTTCACCGATCGCCTGTCACGCTTCAAGCGATTCATGGACAAAGTCCGCGAGCAGTGCGCTGGCGAAGATCCGATCTCGGCTCTGCGCAGCATGGTCATGGACATCGACTACGAGAACTGGCTGCGCACCAACAGCTCCAGCGACAAAGCTGCCGACTACCGTATGGGTAACGTCTGGTTCCTGATCGAAGCGCTGAAGAACACGCTGGAGAAAGACGAAGAAGGCGAGATGACCGTCGAGGACGCCATCGGCAAACTCGTTCTGCGGGACATGCTGGAGCGCCAGCAAGAAGAGGAAGACGGGGCCGAAGGCGTGCAGATGATGACCTTGCATGCCTCCAAAGGTTTGGAGTTTCCTTATGTGTTCATCATGGGCATGGAAGAGGAAATCCTCCCGCACCGCTCCAGCATCGAAGCCGACACCATCGAAGAAGAACGCCGTCTGGCCTACGTCGGGATTACCCGTGCGCGTCAGACGCTGGCCTTCACCTTCGCCGCCAAGCGCAAGCAGTACGGCGAAATCATCGACTGCGCACCCAGCCGCTTCCTTGATGAGCTGCCGCCAGACGACCTGGCCTGGGAAGGCACCGACGACACACCGGTTGAAGTCAAAGCCGTTCGCGGCAACACCGCACTGGCGGATATACGCGCGATGTTAAAGCGCTAGAATCGAACACTTTTTAATCTACTTTCGGCGCCCGGAGCGCCAACAGAGGAAGCTTTCGTGGAAGCACTGCACCAGAAAATTCGCGACGAAGGCATCGTGCTTTCCGACCAGGTCCTGAAAGTCGACGCCTTTTTGAACCACCAGATCGACCCCGCCCTGATGAAGCTGATCGGCGACGAGTTCGCCATGCTGTTCAAGGATTCTGGCATCACCAAGATCGTCACCATCGAAGCCTCAGGCATTGCCCCGGCAATCATGACCGGGTTGAACCTCGGCGTGCCAGTGATCTTCGCCCGTAAGCATCAGTCCCTGACCCTGACTGAAAACCTGTTGTCGGCGACCGTTTACTCGTTCACCAAGCAGACCGAAAGCACCGTGGCGATTTCCCCCCGCCACCTGACCAGCAGCGACCGCGTGCTGATCATTGATGACTTTTTGGCCAACGGTAAGGCGTCCCAGGCGCTGATTTCGATCATCAAACAGGCCGGCGCCACCGTTGCCGGCGTGGGAATCGTGATCGAGAAGTCGTTCCAGGGCGGCCGTGCCGAGCTGGACGCGCAAGGCTATCGCGTTGAATCGCTGGCACGGGTCAAATCCCTGGCCGATGGTGTCGTGACCTTCATCGAGTAACAGCCACACCGCCTATCCCTTGTGGGAGCGGGCTTGCCTGCGATGAGTCCCTGACATTCAACACCGCTGTTGGCTGTCAGGCTGCCATCGCGAGCACTCCCGCTCACACATTGGTTTGGCGGCGGCGGTTATTGTCCGGTGGCCTTCAGGCCGGCGAGCAACAGTCGCTGAAACAAATCCTCTTTCAGCCCGTCCGGGTTCGTCAACTGCATTCGCGCCAAGTGTTCCGGGAACTGCGACGGCTCGGGCGCATCCAGTGCGGCCTTACCCAATTCCAGAATCTGCGTGAGCTTGAACTTACTCTTCAACCAGTTCAGCGCCCGCAGCAGATCGCGCTCCACCTCGATGAAATCGCAGCCTAGCGGGTACTCCGCAAACAGATGTGGGTGCCGGGCTTCGATGGCCTGCAAACGCTGCACACTGTTGTCAGCAAAACGCGGATCGAGGCGAAAATCCTTGGGCAATTTGCCAACGTTCTGGGCCTGCTCGATCAGCCCCGCCTGAAAGCGTGAATCGCTGATGTTCAGCAACGCCTCGATCACCGCCGAATCGGTCTTGCCTCGCAAGTCGGCGATGCCGTATTCGGTGACCACGATGTCGCGCAGGTGTCGTGGGATGGTGCAGTGGCCATACTCCCAGACGATATTCGAACTGACGTCGCCCCCCGATTCCCGCCAACTGCGCAACACCAAAATCGAACGCGCGCCCTGCAACGCATGGCCCTGAGCGACGAAGTTATACTGCCCTCCGACGCCGCTGAGCACTCGGCCGTCTTCTAGCTGATCCGCTACACCGGCGCCGAGCAGGGTCACGGTGAACGCGGTGTTGATGAACCGCGCATCAAGGCGCTGTAACCGCTTGAGCGTTTCCTGGCCGTACAGCTCGTTGATGTAGCTAATGCGGGTCATGTTGAATTCGCGACGCTTGCTCTGAGGCAAGTCGCGCAGGCGCTCATAAAAACTGCGTGGCCCGAGGAAAAAGCCGCCATGCACAGAGATGCCATCGGTTTGTGCGGCTTCATCCAGAGTCCCGGCGTTAGCCTGCTCCTGGGTCGCTACTTCCGGGTAGACCTTGCGCCGCACAATCCCGGCATCCGCCAACACCAGCAAACCGTTGACGAACATTTCGCTGCAACCGTACAGGCCCGTGGCAAAAGGTTCGACGCCACCTTCACGAGCAATCAATTGCGCCCACTGGCTGAGATTCACATCTGCCAGCACAGCCTTGTAACCGGCGCTATCGGCCTGTCGCGCCAACAACGCGGCGGTCAACGCATCGCCCATGGAACCGATACCGATCTGCAACGTGCCGCCATCGCGCACCAAGGTGCTGGCATGTAAACCGATGAAGTGATCCTGCAAACTCACGGGCATGTTCGGCGTGGAAAATAGCGTGCTGTTGTCCTTCTCATCGATCAGCAGGTCGAAGGTGTCGATGCCCACTTCGGCATCACCGGGCATGTAGGGCAAGTCGTTATGCACTTGGCCGAGCAGCAGAATGGTTTCACCGGCGGCCCGGCGTTTGGCGATCATCGGCAACAGGTCAAGGGTGATGTCCGGGTTGCAGCTCAAGCTGAGGCGATCCGGGTGTTCGGCGTGACTGGCCACCAGTTGCGCCACCAGGTTCAGCCCCGCCGCATTGATGTCCCGAGCGGCGTGGCTGTAGTTGCTGCTGACGTAGTCCTGCTGGGCCGGCGCACTGTTGAGCAGGCTGCCGGGCTGCATGAAGAACTGCTGGACGCGGATGTTGGCAGGCAGGCTGTCGTGATGCAGATCGGCGAGAAAATCCAACTCCGGATAGTCGCCAAAAACGCGCTCGATGAACGGTTCGAGGAAGCGTTTCTGCAAACCGTCACCCAAGGCTGGACGGCCGAGGCTCAGGGCCGTGTAGACCGTCAGTTGGCGTTCGGGCAACTGCGCGATACGGCGGTACAGCGCGTTGGCGAAGTGATTGGGTTTACCCAACCCCAAGGGCATGCCCATGTGGATATGCGCTGGCAACCTGGCCAACACGTCATCGACCGCCTGTTCGATTGAGCACAACTGCACCATCTGATCCTCCCGCACGTTCCGTAATTGGGGTTGGACCGAGCTTGCCGGGTCTTTACTGCAATGAACAGTCGCAGCGGGTAAATCGCACGTACAAAAAAACCGCTCGAAAGCGGTTTTTTTCTGAAGATAGCGGCTTATTTCAGGCCGGACATCTTCTCGATCGCGCCTTTCAACTCAGCATCCGAGCAGTCGGCACAGGTGCCTTTTGGCGGCATGGAGTTAATGCCAGTGATGGCTTTGGCGAGGATACCGTCGAGGCCACCTTGATGATCGGCACGGTCTTTCCAGGCAGCGGTGTCACCAATTTTCGGGGCGCCCAGCAGACCCGTACCGTGGCAAGCGTTGCAATGTTTTGCAATCACCTCGTCAGGAGTTTTGGCCCCGCCACCGCCACCAACCGAGGCAGCGACTTCCATCCCCTTGCACTCTTGACCTTGTACACAGACTTGCCCGACCGGTTCGAGGCGTTTAGCGATGTCATCGTTGGTCGCCGCTTGTGCGCTCACTGCCCATAGAGTCAATACGGTTGCTGGTACAGCCAGCATTTTCATAATTAGATTCACGCGTTCACCCTCAATGGTGGCTATTCACGCCTGCGGCCACGGTTCGCAGGCGGGCGCAAGTATAACGGTAAGGTCGCCGCACTGAAACAACCCTAGAGTCGATGGGGTCTTGTTGCCCAGTAGAAAAACCGTTCGGGCACCTCCGCCATGCTGGCAGGACGCCTCTTTGCTAAAAGTTCGCGGGCGTGGCTGCGCTGATTAGTCGCGCCGGAACGTCGAACGGATTGCGGAAGCGATGCGGCTTGGTACTTTCAAAGTAGTAGCTATCGCCGGCTTCGAGCACAAAAGTTTCCAGCCCGACCACCAGCTCCAACCGTCCTTCCAACAAAATCCCGGTTTCCTCGCCCTCATGGGTGAGCATCTCCTCCCCGGTGTCGGCGCCTGGCGGGTAGATTTCGTTGAGGAATGCGATGGCCCGGCTGGGGTGCGCCCGACCCACTAGTTTCATGGTCACTGCACCATCGGAGATATCGATCAGCTCGTTGGCTTTGTAAACGATCTGAGTCGGTTTTTCCTGCTGAATCTCTTCGGAAAAGAACTCGACCATGGACATGGGAATCCCGCCCAGGACCTTCCTCAGCGAACTGATCGAAGGGCTGACGCTGTTCTTCTCGATCATCGAAATGGTGCTGTTGGTGACACCCGCGCGTTTGGCGAGCTCACGCTGGGAAAGTCCTTTGAGCTTACGGATCGATTGCAGTCGTTCACCGACGTCCAATGCTTGCGCCTCCAGGGATTCAGGTTGTTGGAATATTGGGCGTTATCATGGCGACAGCGTTCAGTATTTACAACACTTGGGCCTGAATCCTATTGGCCGGGTCAACGTCGATTCGTGATCACCTCGACGCTAGCGCCCGCCATAGAGCAGCGGCACCCGGCGCAGGTTGCAGAAGATCTGATAAGGGATGGTGTCGGCGGCCATGGCCACGTCACTGGCAAGGATGTTTTTACCCCACAGTTCCACGGTGGACCCCAGGCCCGCATGTGGCACATCGGTCAGATCGATGCAGAGCATGTCCATCGAGACCCGGCCCAGCAACTGGCTGCGCTGCCCGGCTACCATCACCGGCGTACCGGTGGGTGCATGACGCGGATAGCCATCGGCATAACCCAGCGCGACCACACCAATGCGCATCGGCTTTTGAGTGATGAAGTGGGCGCCGTAGCCGATGGGCTCGCCGGCCGGCAGTTCACGCACGCAGATCACTTTCGACTCCAGGGTCATGACCGGTATCAAGCGCGATGCCAGAGCATCGACCTCCTCAAATGGCGTGGCGCCGTAGAGCATGATGCCCGGCCGCACCCAGTCACTGGGAACCTGCGGCCAACCGAGCACGGCGGGTGAATTGCGCAGGCTGACTTCGGCGGTCAACCCCTGGCGGGCGGCCTCAAACACCGCGACCTGCTCGAGGCTGGCCTGGCACTGCAACTCATCGGCCCTGGCGAAGTGGCTCATCAGTACGATCTTCGCCACGTTGCCGCTGGCCAGCAGCCGCTGATAGCCTGCCTGATAATCCGCAGGATGCAGGCCGACCCGGTGCATGCCCGAGTCGAGCTTGAGCCACACCGTGATCGGCTTGCCCAGTGTCACGCGCTCGATGGCGTCCAGTTGCCACAACGAATGCACCACGCACCACAAGTCATGCTCGACGATCAGCGCCAGCTCATCGGCCTCGAAAAAACCCTCCAGCAACAATATCGGCGCCCGGATGCCCGCCGCCCGCAGCTCCAACGCCTCTTCGATGCAAGCCACGGCGAACCCGTCCGCCTCCGCTTCCAGCGCCTGCGCGCACCGCACCGCACCGTGGCCATAAGCGTCGGCCTTGATCACCGCAAGAGCACGGGCACCGCTGACTTCACGGGCGATTTGGTAATTGTGACGCAGGGCTTGGAGGTCGATCAGGGCACGGGCAGGACGCATGGCGGCAGACTTCTAGACGGTCATGGGAGGAAGAAAAACCGGCACAGGTCGGCGGCGTTAACCGCCAACAGCGCCGGGAGAGGGATCGTTACCAGCGACCTATGGCAGCGCCGCAACCACCGACAGCTCAACCAGGATTTCCGGCTCGCACAGCTTCGACTCAACGGTGGCACGGGTTGGCGCAACGCCTTTGGGTAGCCACTTGTCCCATACGGCGTTCATGCCTTCGAAGTGCGCATCGATGTCTTTGAGGTAAATCGTTACCGACAGCAGGTGGCTCTTGTCGGTGCCGGCCAGGTCGAGCAAACGCTCGATGTTGGCGAGGGTTTCGCGGGTTTGCTGTTCAATCCCGGCGCTCATGTCGTCGCCGACCTGCCCTGACAGATACACGGTGCCATTGTGAGCGACGATCTGACTCATGCGTTCATTGGTGAGCTGGCGCTGGATTGCCATGTTTTGCGGACTCCTGAGGTGTGTGGCCATAACGGGAAATATCGAGACCTTCTGCGCTGATCTGCGGCGTTTTTTTCGCCATCAGGTCAGCCAGCAAGCGGCCGGAACCACACGCCATGGTCCAGCCGAGCGTACCGTGACCCGTGTTCAAGAACAGGTTGCTGAACGGTGTGGCGCCCACGATCGGCGTACCGTCCGGGGTGGTCGGACGCAGGCCAGTCCAGAAACTCGCTTGGGCCAGGTCACCGCCCAGAGGATAAAGGTCGTTGACGATCATCTCCAGGGTTTCGCGCCGACGAGGGTTAAGCGACAAGTCAAAACCGGCTATTTCAGCCATGCCGCCGACACGAATACGGTTGTCGAAACGGGTGATTGCAACCTTGTAGGTCTCGTCAAGAATAGTCGACGTCGGGGCCATCGCCGGGTTGGTGATCGGCACGGTCAGGGAGTAACCCTTGAGTGGGTACACCGGGGCCTTGATGCCCAGCGGCTTGAGCAAGTGCGGCGAGTAGCTGCCGAGTGCGAGGACGTAGCGATCTGCGGTTTCCAGCTTGCCGTCGATCCATACGCCATTGATACGATCACCGGCATAGTCGAGACGCTGAATATCCTGGCCAAAACGGAACTCAACACCCAGCTGCACGGCCATATCGGCCAGGCGCGTGGTGAACATCTGGCAGTCGCCGGTCTGGTCATTGGGCAGACGCAGCGCACCGGCGAGAATGTCGGTCACGTTGGCGAGTGCCGGCTCAACCCGGGCAATGCCGGCGCGGTCGAGCAGCTCGAATGGCACGCCGGACTCTTTCAGCACGGCGATGTCTTTAGCCGCGCCATCCAGTTGCGCCTGGGTGCGAAACAGTTGGGTCGTACCCAAGCTGCGACCTTCGTAGGCAATGCCGGTTTCAGCGCGCAATTCGTCGAGGCAGTCACGGCTGTACTCGGACAGACGCACCATGCGCTCCTTGTTCACCGCGTAACGACTGGCTGTGCAATTGCGCAGCATTTGCGCCATCCACAGGTATTGCCCGATGTCGGCGGTGGCCTTGATCGCCAGCGGCGCGTGGCGCTGCAACAGCCACTTGATGGCTTTGAGCGGCACACCCGGCGCGGCCCACGGCGAGGCATAACCCGGCGAAACCTGGCCGGCGTTGGCGAAACTGGTCTCCATCGCGGCAGCCGGCTGACGGTCCACGACCACTACTTCAAACCCGGCACGCGCCAGATAGTAAGCACTGGCTGTACCGATCACGCCGCTCCCCAAGACCATAACGCGCATTTTTAATCCCTCATCGCGGCGTGCCGCTGACGTAAGTTGTTCAGACCGAAGATGTGGGCAGTTTAAGAAAGATTAGCCAGTGCTTTTCACTATATAAATGCCTATATTTGGCGACAATTCTCGGCAAAAACCCTTTTCACGGAGGTGCATCCCCTATGCGTACCAACACTCAGACTAAACGTGAGCTGGACAAGATAGACCGCAACATTCTGCGGATCCTGCAAGCGGACGGACGCATCTCCTTCACTGAGCTGGGGGAAAAGGTCGGCCTTTCGACCACGCCCTGCACGGAACGCGTGCGGCGGCTGGAACGCGAGGGAATCATCATGGGCTACAACGCCCGCCTCAATCCGCAGCACCTCAAGGGTAGTCTGCTGGTGTTCGTCGAGATCAGCCTCGACTACAAATCCGGCGATACTTTCGAAGAGTTCCGACGTGCGGTGCTGAAATTGCCTCACGTGCTGGAGTGCCATTTGGTGTCGGGCGACTTTGACTACCTGGTGAAGGCGCGAATTTCCGAGATGGCCTCGTACCGCAAACTGCTGGGCGACATCCTGCTCAAACTGCCGCATGTGCGCGAATCCAAGAGCTACATCGTGATGGAAGAGGTTAAAGAGAGTTTAAGTTTGCCGATTCCAGATTGAGCTGTGCAGCGCCTGTCAGGTCGCTTTCGCGAGCAGGCCCTTACAAGGCCACAACTCGGCCTGGCTGAATGAATACCGCGCTTACACCAGCACCTGCCGAGTAGCAGCCATGTATTCATGAATCTGCTTCTCGACCCGCGGATGAATCAGCTCAACCGGCCGCCGCCCGTTGGGGCATGGCAACGTCTGGGTGGTGCCGAACAACCGGCAAATCAGCGGACGCTCGTCATACACGGTGCAGCCGTTGGGGCCCAAGTGAACGCAGTTGAGTTCATCCATCGCTGCATCCTGCTCGGCCCGGGTCTTGCGGGGTAGACGGGACATTTCTTCCGGCGAAGTCGTCACCGGCCCGCAGCAGTCATGACAGCCGGGAACACACTCGAACGTAGGAATCTGCTGGCGCAGGGAGCGAATTTTCTGGCTGTTGCAGCTCATCGAAACGGTGACCAAAAGCGGAATAGAGCGGGATTCTGACGCAAAAGCCCCATTCCATATAGCACCAGCCGACCAGTGTTGCCCCTGCCGGAAGGTCCGGCTTATGCTCCGTCAAATTTTCTAAACACACGTATCAGGATCGCGCACATGATTGCCCGTGCTCAGCACCCCGCCTCTTACTACGCCGCCAGCAGCCTGCCGCAACCCGATCATCCGGCACTGAGCGGTGAAATCGTCGCGGACGTGTGCGTGGTCGGTGGCGGTTTTTCCGGGCTGAACACCGCGCTCGAACTGGCTGAACGCGGCCTCAGCGTCGTGTTGCTTGAGGCGCACAAAATCGGCTGGGGCGCGAGCGGCCGTAACGGCGGACAACTGATTCGCGGTGTCGGTCATGGCCTGGATCAGTTCACCTCCCTGATCGGTGCCGACGGCGTGCGTCAGATGAAACTCATGGGCCTGGAAGCCGTGGAAATCGTCCGACAGCGCGTGAAGCGTTTTCAGATCCCCTGCGACCTGACCTGGGGCTACTGCCACCTCGCCAACACCCCCCAAGACCTGGACGGCTTTGCCCAAGAGGCAGAAGCCTTGCGCCACCTCGGCTACCGTTACGCAACTCGCCTGCTGCAAGCCCACGAGATGCACAGCGTGGTCGGTTCCGAGCGCTATATCGGCGGCTTGATCGACATGGGCTCCGGGCATTTGCATCCGCTGAACCTGGCCTTGGGCGAAGCCGCCGCCGCGCAGCAATTGGGCGTGAAGCTGTTCGAACAATCAGTGGTCACGCGCATTGATTACGGCACTGAGGTCAAGGTTCATACCGCCAACGGCTGGGTTCGCGCCAAAACCCTGGTGCTGGGCTGCAACGCTTACTTGAATGACCTCAACCCCGCGCTCAGTGGCAAAGTGCTGCCGGCCGGCAGCTACATCATTGCCACCCAGCCCTTGAGCGAAGCACAGGCCCACGCCTTGCTGCCGCAGAACATGGCGGTCTGTGATCAGCGAGTAGCGCTGGACTATTACCGGCTCTCGGCGGACCGGCGTCTCTTGTTCGGCGGTGCCTGTCATTATTCGGGCCGCGACCCACAAGACATTGCGGCTTATATGCGCCCCAAAATGCTGGCGGTTTTTCCGCAGTTGGCCGGGGCAAACATCGACTATCAATGGGGCGGGATGATTGGTATCGGTGCCAACCGTTTGCCGCAGATCGGTCGTCTCAAGGACCAGCCAAACGTGTACTACGCCCAGGCCTATTCCGGCCACGGGGTGAACGTCACTCACTTGGCCGGCCAGTTACTGGCCGAAGCCATTTGTGGTCAACACAGCGGCGGCTTCGATCTGTTTGCCAAAGTGCCACATAGGACGTTCCCGGGCGGCAAACATTTGCGCTCACCCTTGCTGGCGCTGGGGATGCTGTGGCATCGACTTAAAGAGTTGGTTTGATACCGCACCCCCGCCCGGCCTGGGGTCGAGCCTGGCTAAACCCGCCAAAATGGCTTCAGCGCCTCCTGCCGGGCCTGCTCACGGCTCAGGCCAATGTCCTCGAGCGCTTGCGGCGTCAAATCCAGCAGGGCTCTACGCGTGCGCAGACGTAGCCAGAACATGCCCCAACGACCGAGGCAAGGAGGCGCGTTACGCATGACTTCTCGCGTGCCGTTAATTTGCCCTGCCGCCAGTTCTTGACTGTGTAACGTCAGACGCACGTCGCTAAAGCCGTTCATTTTCATTGCTCCTGTTTACTTGGGTAGCCAGAGCTTTCATGATGCGCGGACGCTAAAAATCATTACAGATTCAAAACAGCTGTATTAAATCCATACAGATTGATCTTTCGATCTTTTAATCACGTATTTTTGCCTGATCTGTACTGGTTTAAACAATCAACCTCATAGAGGCAGTCCCATGACCCTTTACGTCAATCTCGCCGAATTGCTCGGCACACGTATCGAACAAGGCTTCTATCGCCCTGGCGACCGGTTGCCCTCGGTACGAGCATTGAGCGTTGAACACGGGGTCAGCCTGAGCACGGTGCAACAGGCCTATCGGGTGCTGGAAGACGGCGGATTGGCGATCCCCAAACCCAAGTCAGGCTATTTCGTACCGGTGGGTCGTGAACTGCCTGAACTGCCAGCGATTGGCCGTCCTGCGCAACGTCCGGTGGACATTTCCCAGTGGGACCAGGTCCTGGAACTGATTCGCGCGGTGCCGCGCAAAGACGTGGTGCAACTGGGACGCGGCATGCCGGACATCACGACGCCGACCCTGAAGCCGTTGCTGCGCGGGCTGGCACAGATCAGCCGACGCCAGGACATGCCGGGGCTGTATTACGACAATATCCACGGCACCCTGGAACTGCGCGAACAGATCGCTCGCCTGATGCTCGACTCCGGCTGCCAGTTGAGCGCCAACGATTTGGTGATAACCACCGGTTGCCACGAGGCGCTGTCCACCAGCATCCGCTCCATTTGCGAGCCCGGCGACATTGTCGCGGTGGATTCGCCGAGCTTTCACGGCGCCATGCAAACCCTTAAGGGCCTGGGCATGAAAGCCCTGGAAATCCCAACTGACCCGATCACCGGCATCAGCCTTGATGCGCTGGAACTGGCCCTGGAACAATGGCCAATCAAGGCCATACAGTTGACCCCCAACTGCAACAATCCTTTGGGCTACATCATGCCGCAGGCGCGCAAACGAGCCTTGCTGAGCCTCGCACAGCGATTCGACGTGGCGATTATCGAGGACGATGTGTATGGCGAACTGGCCTACACGTACCCGCGCCCCCGCACGATCAAATCCTTCGATGAGGACGGCCGCGTCCTGCTGTGCAGTTCTTTTTCCAAAACACTGGCGCCGGGGCTGCGCATTGGCTGGGTAGCACCGGGCCGCTATCTGGAACGGGTGCTGCACATGAAATACATCAGCACCGGCTCCACCGCGCCACAACCACAGATCGCTATCGCCGAATTTCTCAAAGCCGGGCACTTCGAACCTCATTTGCGGCGGGTGCGCACACAATACCAGCGCAATCGCGACGTGATGATCGACTGGATCACCCGTTATTTCCCTGCCGGCACCCGCGCCAGTCGCCCACAGGGCAGCTTTATGCTGTGGGTCGAGCTGCCGGAAGAATTCGACACCTTGAAACTGAATCGAGCACTGCACGATCAAGGCGTACAGATTGCTGTCGGCAGCATTTTTTCGGCCTCGGGCAAGTACCGCAATTGCTTGCGGATGAACTACGCCGCCAAACCGACTGCGCAGATTGAGGACGCGGTACGCAAAGTGGGCGCGGCCGCCATCAAGTTGCTGGCAGACACTCCCGAGCGGGGCTGAACGGTCAGTCGAGTTGAAACCGGCCTGAGGCCTGGAACAGGCTAATGTCGCTAACTCGCGCTGACGAGTGATCGAGGTCGGCGTCGACCTCCAACTCCAACTGCCAGTGTTGTCCTTGCAAAATATGGCCCTCGACCCACGGCCGGATACGCTCTCCAGGTCGCAACCGCGTCTCGCCTGGTGCGCCCTCGGTGTCACTTAGCCAACTGACCTTACGGCCGTCGAGTTGCGCAGACATCAGCCGCAGGTGCAACGTACCCGGACCAAAGCGATAGCGCTGCAGATCAGCCGCCGGCGCGTCGAAGCGCACGGCCATCGATTGAGGGTGCGGGCACCGCACCTGCAAGTGGACTCGTCGCGGACCAAAACTCAAATCGGTTCCAGTACGCGAGGCCTGCAACCTGTCGCGGGTATAGTTGCCGTAATCCAGCGTAGAGGGACTCAGTTGCAGCGAACATTCCGTCTGCCCGTGGGCTTCGGAGGCCCCGATCAACAGCAACATCCAACAGCTTTTTGAAAAATTGTTCATGTCATCCTCTGGATCAAAAGTTACCTCACCTGCAAACGGCATCGACCGTCTCGTAGGGCGCGGTGGTTGCCGGAGGGTCCAGAAGCTGGAGTTCAAGCAGGCAACGGCGTTCACCGGGCAACGCCAGCAGCAGTTCAAGCTGCCGGGGGGCGTCGGCCAGGTAGGTCACGCCAGCATCGACCACGGTGGTCAGGTACTGGCCTTGGTTGTCATACACAGACACGCCTTTGGGCACCCATTTGCCGTCGACGGTACGGACACGCAACATCACCTGACGCGCCGTGCTCAGCGCGAAATCAATGCGCGGCACCGCACCGCGTCCGGCTTCGATCTCTTGATACCCGTTGAGCACCGCGGTATTGCGCGGCAGGCTCAGCGTGTCGATTTCCAGCCGACTGACCTGATAGGCCGGCAAACTGGCGGCCACGGCTTGGCCAGCGGCATCGGTCCAGACCGGCCCTTGAGGCGTGCTCAATTTAATGCCCGCCTGCTGGCCCGCCTTGAGCACACCAAAGGTGTCACGTAACGCGTAAGGCGAAGCCGTCAGCCCCCCTTCATGCAGCGCCACGCCGCCGCGTAATGTGAGGTCGTGACTCGAGGAGCCGGCGCCCGTGCGTGCGTAACCCACGTCAACGCGGGTGTATCGGGGCAATGCGCTGATCCGTCCGTTGAAATCTGTCTGGCCAGCGGTGTTCCTTTCTGCGGCGAGGCTGTAGCCCAGCGTTTCGCTGACCTGCTCGTTGTAGCGAGCGCCGGATCGCTGACCGCGTCGGTCATCATGGCGCACGTAGGTATTGAGACTCCTGCTGCGCCCCAATGGCACGCTCAATGAGGCATAGACGCCAGTGCCAGCTGCATCGCGGGTATCGCCGCCCTCTTCACGTTCGATGCTCAATGACAGGTTGGCCTCGCTAAACGCCCGCGACCAAGAGGCGCCGATGCGTGAGCGATCCTTACCGCCCTCCGAGGCATAACGTGTGAACGTGCCGGTGAACGCCCCCCACTCTCTGTCGGAGTAGCTCATCGCACCTCCCCACTGACGCTCAGCCCGACCATAAAGGTCGATATCGTCGGGCGTAGCGCCTGTGTCTGCCAGGGTGCGAAAAGCCTGATTACGCTGGCTGGCCGTCAAGCTGGCGGACAATCGCGGTCCCAGCGAGGTGCTGAAATTCACCTGCAACTCCCGCCCCTGGCCCAAGGCTGACGTGCGAGAACTCAGCTGTTGCACACCCACTACGGTCGTCTGCGTCAACGCCTGTTGCACACCCCAACCCAAAGACTGGTACTCGTTGGCGCCCAACAACCCGGTGGTCACCTGCGTCTGAGGCCACCACCGCCAATCCTTGCTGATCGCAAAGAACGAGGGTGTCTCACGCTGATCATCCGCAAACCGGCGGATCGTACCGGCCGCAATCCCATAACCCGCAGCCACGCCAAGGTTGGCAGGGCGAAAATTACCCGGTGACACCCGCCACTGACGACGCTCGCCCCCCTCTTCGAAGATCGTCACCTCGAGGTCCAATTGATGACTGATGAGTGGCAGATCACGCAGCGTGAACGGTCCACCGGGTACCAGCGTGGTATAGATCACCACGCCACTCTGACGCACCTCGATCCGCGACGGCGAGTAAGCCAAGCCCTCAACGACTGTTCCGACACCGAGTCCCTCGCCATTACGCTTATCAAGCGCTGTTTCGGGGGTGATCTGGAGGCCAGTGAACGGCCCACCGGCAAACAGCGTTGAGCTCATGTTGAGCTGACCCAGTTGGACATTCGCCGCATAAGGCTCCCAGGTCCGTGAAGCTTGGGTGTAGAGCGTTTCGAAACGCTCCACGCCCTGAAATGAAGTGTAGTTTTGCCGACTGCGGATGACCCACCCACCGGCGTTAAACCCAACTTCGCTACCAAGACTTCGATACTGGCTCGATTGTCCCTGATTCGAACTGGACACCACCAACGCGTCATAGTTGAACAACCCGGCCATACCACCCGTGGCCCAAGTACGTGGTTGCAGCGCCTGCTCCAACAACTGATCGGTGGGCACTAAAAGCCCCACGCGCTGCTGACCAGGATCGAGTCGCACCTGGACCCCGGCGAGACCGTCGATGACGCGTAGACACTGGGATTTTTCAGCGTTGGCAAGCAAACCGGAGGGCGCAGCAATGCCTGCTTGGTCAAGCAGATTGGCATCGATACACAGCTGACCCTCGCCATCAAACGTCACCAGCACTTGCCCCGCTGGCGCGCCGTTGACCAGCAGCGAGACTCGACTGGCTCCGGCTTGAAAACGTGGCGCAGTGCGGAAGTGTTCAGCGACTTTCGGGTCGATTCCGCGGGTTTCAAGCACCTCGTAATCGAACTCGGTCAGCGTCTCGCTCCAGGCTTTTTGCAGCACTCCCATCAGCAGCAAACAGCCATAACGAAGCTTGTCACGGCTCATTACTGAGTGCTCAACGGCGCGTCGTAGCTGCCGACAGTAAAGCCGTAAGTGGTGGCAGGAAACAGCTGCACATGAGTGCCAAACGTCGACGATGCAGCGAGCATCAAGACTTCGCCAGGCAGAATATACGTGCGCCCGAGATCTACGGTGGCGCCGCCAGGAATCAGATTTACCGACTTGGCCAACCGCACCACATAAGGGCTGGGATTACTCACCTGAAGCTGCTTGCCAGTCACGACCCAATTCAAGAGCTTCCAGGGCGTGCGCTCCACCGCCAGGTTAGCCGGACGCAGAATCACCGGAATGTTCTGCCGCAACCCCAAGGTGACCCGAGCACCTTCAGCGTCTTGGCGAGGTGCGATGCCCTCGAAAACTACACGTTTGAGTCGTTCGGTTTTCAGCGGGGTGGCGCTATTCAGGATGAACCGTACCTGCTGGCTCTGACCTGGCTCAACCCGAGCCACGGGGGGTGACAAAATCAGCAGCGGCTCGTCGTCCTCGGCAATGTGTTCGATCACGCTGTAGAGCAACGATGGGTGGTCGTCGGTGTTGCGTACATTCAGGGTGGCTTCGCCCGTGGCCTGATCAACCACGACCACAGGTGTTTCCGGGACCATTCCAGCCGCCAAAACGCACTGGCTACCAAACGGCAGGCACAGCGCTACAAAGGCGCCAAGCACCTGTAAAGATTGAGAGGGGGACATGAAAATCTCCAAAAGGCACAAACCCACGTTGCGAGCGCAACGCCGGTCAGTGCCCATGACGCGATGGACCTGCCTGACTGAAGTCGTGTTAGACACACGTCGTCAGCTTGACCGAGTCAGGTCCTCAAGAAAAACGTATGAAGGCAGCTCAGAGGTAGATCACGTCGAACGTAACCGACCCATCCAGCTTGACCTCACCACTTATTGGCGGCAGTTCGGATGTTGGACGGATAACGGCCGCCACGCTCATAGGGAACGTGTGCAAACTGGCTGCGATAGGACCGGCTACAGCACTGGGTCCCCAGGAATAGGAGATCGGTGCGTTGGTCACCAGCCCGGAGGTCGGAATCCGCCATACCGGATTGGCTGGCGAGCGCACCAGGAAAATCTGTTCTTTGCCATCAGCCAGCGGCTTGCCGGTCAGCAGGCCAAAACCTCCGATGCCCACGCCCTGAGTGCTGCCCAAGCCGTAATAGAGGGTATTACTGACCTGGCCGTTAAAAGTCAGCCCCGTCACCTTGGTGGCGCCACGGTTATCGGTCACCGCAAAGGCTATTGCGGCGTCTGCATTACAAGCGATCTGCAAGGTGATATCTCGTTGCGGCAGATTGTTTTGAGTAGTCGCGCTCAGACTGGCGGAAGAAATTTTGCCGAGGTCAACCGTGCTGCCGTTGGCAAACGCCGGGAT
The DNA here is from genome assembly GCF_034351645.1 of Pseudomonas sp. DC1.2. NCBI lineage: Bacteria > Pseudomonadati > Pseudomonadota > Gammaproteobacteria > Pseudomonadales > Pseudomonadaceae > Pseudomonas > Pseudomonas sp. DC1.2. The sequence continues at coordinate 5,467,828 of NZ_CP133782.1, forward strand.
ACAAGACGTCGGAATAATCGTACCGGTAACGGTCAGATCAACACTGGCGGCCTGCGCCGTGAAAGGCACCAGGGCCGTCGACATCGCCATGATCAGCATAATTTTGTTCATAAATACCTACCTGTGGAATGGATAAAACATCAGACAACGATCAGAGGAGGTGGAAACCACCTCTCACGTGATCAATGCCAAGCGATCATTCCGTTTCTTGTAGGGTTTATATGTAGGGTATTTCGTTATCTAGGTGTGGTATTGGCTAAAACTGCTGTAGTCCCATCACAACGAAAGCAGGAATTCTGACAAGTCCAAGCGCAATACCTTTCAAGGAAGCTGATGTCCAATGCCACAATTGGGCCTTTGCCCTGACCCGAGAACATACGATTTGAGATGCACACTGGCCCCTTCCTTCGCACTGCTGATTGCCCTGCTGCTCAACGGCTGTGCGAGCCTGGACACCGCTCGACACCCCAGCCAGGCATTGCCGGCAATGAACTCGGCGTTCGGCCGTTCGATCCAGGCCCAGGCTGCGCCGTATCAGGGCCGCTCAGGTTTTCGCCTGTTGTCCAACAGCACCGAGGCCTTCATGGCCCGCGCCGAACTGATCCGTCACGCCCAAACCAGCCTCGATTTGCAGTACTACATCGTCCACGACGGTATCAGCACCCGCATGCTGGTGGACGAACTGCTCAAAGCTGCCGATCGCGGCGTGCGGGTGCGGATCCTGCTCGATGACACCACCAGCGACGGCCTCGACCAGATCATCGCCACCCTGGCGGCGCATCCACAGATTCAGATTCGCCTGTTCAACCCGCTGCACCTGGGCCGCAGCACCGGTGTGACACGAAACATGGGGCGGCTGCTCAACCTGTCACTGCAACACCGACGCATGCACAACAAGTTATGGCTGGCGGACAACAGCGTGGCCATCGTGGGCGGACGTAATCTGGGAGACGAGTATTTCGACGCCGAACCCAATCTGAATTTCACCGACATCGACATGCTCAGCGTGGGGCCGGTGGCCGAGCAGTTGGGGCATAGTTTTGACCAGTATTGGAACAGCGCCCTGAGCAAGCCAATCGGCGAATTCCTTTCCAGCACACCCACCCCCAAGGACCTGCAAAACACCCGTACCCGGCTTGAGGAGTCGTTGGCAGAGACCCGCAAACAGAACCACGCGCTGTACAAACAACTGATGACCTACACCACCCATCCGCGCATGGACATCTGGCGGCGGGAGTTGATCTGGGCGTGGAACCAAGCCCTGTGGGACGCGCCCAGCAAAGTCCTGGCCAAGGATGAACCCGACCCGCAGTTGCTGCTGACCACGCAGTTGGCGCCTGAGCTGAACGGGGTGAGTAAAGAGCTGATCATGATTTCGGCCTACTTCGTGCCGGGTCAACCGGGACTGGTGTACCTCACGGGCCGCGCCAACGCCGGGGTGTCGGTGAGCCTGCTGACCAACTCTCTGGAAGCCACCGACGTCCCGGCGGTGCATGGCGGTTACGCGCCGTATCGCAAAGCGTTACTGGAACATGGCGTGCAATTGTTCGAGCTGCGGCGTCAGCCCGGTGCCGGGGGCGGCAGTGGTCCGCGCTTGTTCCGCCGGGGGCCCTATCAGGGCTCGGACTCAAGCCTGCACAGCAAAGCGATGATTTTCGACCAGCAGAAATCGTTCATTGGCTCGTTCAACTTCGACCCACGGTCAGTGCTATGGAACACCGAAGTCGGGGTGCTGGTAGAAAGCCCCGAGCTCGCGGCGCACGTGCGCGACCTGGCGCTGCAAGGCATGGCGCCGGCCCTGAGTTATCAGGCGAAGCTGGAGAACGGAAACGTTGTCTGGGTGACCGAAGATAACGGCAAACTGCACACCCTGACCCAGGAGCCGGGGAGCTGGTGGCGACGCTTCAATGCGTGGTTCAGCACCACCGTTGGCCTGGAGCGGATGCTTTAACCGACAACACATTCCCACAGGTTTCAGGCAGGCGCGGCTTGAGCGCCAAATGCCCCTTGTCGTGACAACAGAATCACCAGTCCCAACGCCCCCGCAGCCATCAGCAACGGCAACGCATGCCCGCTGATCCATTGACTCCCGGCACCCGCCGCCAAAGGCCCGACCAAACAACCGATCCCCCACAACTGCGCGACATGGGCATTGGCCCGCACCAGTGCGTCATCACGGTAACGCTCGCCGATCAGAATCAACGACAAGGTGAATAAACCACCGGCACTGGCGCCAAACAACACCCACAACGGCCAGATCAGCAACGTATCGATCAGCAGCGGAATCGCCAAACTCGACAACAACAAAACCACCGCGCAGCCCGCAAACAAAGTCCGCCGCGGCAGTCGATCCGCCAGTGCGCCAATCGGTAATTGCAGCAAGGCATCACCAACCACCACGGTGCTGACCATGGCCAGTGCAATGTCTGCGGTGAACCCCTGGCGCAGGCAATAAACCGGCAGCAACGTCAGAATCATCGCCTCGAACGCGGCGAACAGTGACACCGCCCAGGCAATCGCCGGCAGGCCTCGGCAAAACGCCAGCAAGTCGCTGAAGGTCACGCTGCAGGCATCACTGGTCGGTGCGCCACTACGCCCCAACAACAGCAAGGGCGCGGCCAGCAGTAGACCGACGCCGACCCAGAAACCGTAATCGCCCTCAGTGCCCAGCACACCCAGCAGCAATGGCCCGCACAGCTGACTCAACGCATAGCTGGCGCCATACAACGCCACCAGCCGCCCACGCCACTGCTCGACCACCAGTTGGTTGATCCAGCTTTCCCCGAGAATAAAAACGATCGTCAGGATCACGCCGATCATCAGCCGCAGCACCAGCCAGACCGGGTAGCTCGGCAACAGCGCGAGCAATCCAATCGACAGTGCGCCGGCCCACAAGCACAGACGCATCAGGTTGGCCGTACCGAAGCGTGCGGCTAGGTGACCAGAGACTTTGGCCCCCAACAACACGCCAATGGCCGGCATGGCCGCCATCACGCCGATTGCAAACGAGCCATACCCCCAGCTTTCCAGACGAAAAGACACCAGCGGCATGCTGACGCCCAGCGCCAGGCCGACGCTCAAGACAGAGGCCAAAACGGCAAAATACGTCGCCCAACGCATGCTCCACGCTCCTGTGGATATTTTTATGTACGGCACAAAACACGGTTGGAGCGACGTCGTTAAGAAAACAGACTTACAACTTGATCCAGGTCGCCTTCAGCTCGGTGTACTTGTCAAATGCATGGAGCGATTTGTCACGACCGTTGCCGGACTGTTTGAAACCACCAAACGGGGCGGTCATGTCACCGCCGTCGTACTGGTTGACCCAAACGCTGCCCGCACGCAACGCTTTGGCCGTCAGGTGGGCCTTGGAGATGTCCTTGGTCCACACCGCCGCCGCGAGACCGTAAGGCGTGTCGTTGGCGATCTGGATAGCTTCCTCGGCGGTGTCGAACGTAAGCACCGACAGCACTGGGCCAAAGATCTCTTCCTGAGCGATTTTCATCGCATTACTGACGCCGTCAAAAATCGTCGGTTCAACGTAAGTCCCGCCGGTTTCCTGAAGAATGCGCTTGCCACCGGCGACCAATTTGGCGCCGTCGGTGTGACCGGATTCAATGTAGGACAGCACCGTGTTCATCTGTTGAGTGTCCACCAAGGCGCCGACGTTGGTCGCCGGGTCCAGGGGGTTACCTGGCTTCCAGGTTTTCAGGGCAGCGATCACCAGCGGCAAGAAGGTGTCCTTGATCGAGCGCTCGACCAGCAGGCGCGAGCCAGCGGTGCAGACTTCGCCCTGGTTGAAAGCGATAGCACTGGCCGCCGACTCCGCCGCCGCTTGTAGGTCCGGCGCATCGGCAAACACGATGTTCGGGCTCTTGCCGCCGGCTTCGAGCCAGACGCGCTTCATGTTTGACTCGCCGGAGTAGATCAGCAGTTGCTTGGCAATCTTGGTCGACCCGGTGAACACCAGCGTGTCGACGTCGTTATGCAGGGCCAAGGCCTTGCCGACGGTATGTCCGTAGCCCGGCAGCACGTTCAGCACACCTTTCGGAATACCGGCTTCAACGGCCAGTGCGGCGATGCGGATGGCAGTCAGCGGGGATTTTTCGGACGGTTTCAGGATCACCGAATTACCGGTGGACAACGCCGGGCCGAGCTTCCAGCAGGCCATCATCAACGGGAAGTTCCACGGCACGATGGCAGCGACCACGCCGACCGGCTCACGAGTCACCAAACCCAGTTGGTCGTGCGGTGTAGCGGCCACTTCATCGTAGATCTTGTCGATGGCTTCGCCGCTCCAGCTCAAGGCTTGCGCAGCGCCAGGGACGTCGATGTTCAGGGAGTCGCTGATCGGCTTGCCCATGTCCAGGGTTTCAAGCAGGGCCAGCTCTTCAGCGTGCTGTTTCAGCAGGCCGGCAAAACGAATCATGGTGGCTTTGCGTTTGGTCGGCGCCAAGCGCGACCAGGCACCGGAATTGAAGGTAGCGCGAGCGTTTTCCACGGCGCGCTGGGCGTCGGCGGCATCACAGCTGGAAATCTTGCCCAGCAGACGGCCATCGACCGGGCTGATGCACTCGAAGGTCTCGTTGGAGACGGCATCGGTGTATTCGCCATTGATGTAAGCGCGGCCTTCGATCTTCAGATCGCGAGCACGTTGTTCCCAGTCGGCACGAGTCAGGGTGGTCATTGGGGTGTCCTCCTCTTGTTGAATACGAACGCTGATGGCAAGCGCTCTCAGGAATACTGCCTCGCCAGCCTGCTTGCGGCCAAGGCAACCGCCACCCTAAACCAGCCACCCCTCATGTTTCAATATATTTGACACCAAGGCCGTAAACGGCCTTGCGATGTTCATTTTAATAAACATAGACTTTGGCCTTTCCAGCCACTTGCGCCGTATTCACGGGGGATTACCAGCATGAACATCCAGGACGTCGTCGATTTCAGCCAGGCCACCACCCAGCCCGATCGCTATCGGCCAGACCCGGCGAAAGTCATGAAGGGCGACCCCGAGCAAACGGTTTACAACCATTACAACAGCCCCTGCGGCCAGATGAGCGCCGGCGTTTGGGAAGGCGAAGTTGGCCAGTGGCTGGTGAACTATACCGAGCATGAATACTGCGAAATCGTTCAAGGCGTTTCAGTGCTGCGCGATAGCGATGGCAACAGCAAAACCGTGCGCGCGGGCGATCGCTTCGTCATCCCGGCCGGGTTCCGGGGGACGTGGGAAGTCCTGGAGGCGTGTCGCAAAATCTATGTGGTGTTTGAACAGAAGGCTTGAGTCGAAACAGACAGTCACGATACAGACAGGACGCGAACAATCGCCCTGAGCGAAGCTTGCCAGCAGCGCCGAGTCACTCAACGTCCAGGCAAATGGCAGCACAGGACGTGTTGCCAGGTCTTGGCCCTCGCGCGCCCTAACGCTTAAATAAGCAAGGAAGCCTCATGACTCTTCACTGCAACATAAACGCCGCACACTTCGCTATCGGCCAAGTGGCCACCCCGGCAACACTGGACGCCATTCGCTTGGCTGCCGGTGTGCAGAACCATCGCCTGGAACGGCCAGATGACCTGTTTAACCTATTGCCAAAGCCTGATCGCGTGCGGGTGCTGGTCAACGACCGCAATGAGGTTCTGGAACTGATCTGCGGTTAAAAACCATCGCACACAAGCAACAAAAAAGGCCCGTATCTCGCGATACGGGCCTTTTTCGTAAGATGGAAAATCAATTACTTGATTTTGCCTTCTTTGTAGATCACGTGCTTACGAACAACCGGATCATATTTCTTGATCTCGATTTTGTCCGGAGTAGTACGCTTGTTTTTGTCGGTAGTGTAGAAGTGACCAGTACCGGCGCTCGAAATCAAACGAATCAATTCACGCATGATTAGCTCCCTTAGATCTTGCCAGCGCGGCGCATTTCGGCCAGCACGACAGTGATGCCACGCTTGTCGATGATACGCATGCCTTTGGCAGATACGCGCAGACGCACGAAACGTTTCTCTTCTTCAACCCAGAAGCGGTGATGCTGCAGGTTCGGCAGGAAACGACGACGGGTTTTGTTGTTTGCGTGGGAAATGTTATTCCCAGTCACCGGACCCTTACCGGTAACTTGACATACTCTCGACATGCCTCAGCCCTCTAAAACCACATGCCCAACCCGGCATGGGTTGGCCGCTTAATCTCTCAGTCATTTGGCGCCAGGCGCCGCGTTTCTTTAGGGGTCTTACCGGCTACACCTACAAACGAAGGAACCGGGCCCCTAGAAAAGAGCGCTGCTTTATACCAGAAAGACTGGAGAGCAACAACATTCGGTGTGCGTTGAATTAACGAAAAGCCTATTTTTCGACCCCAAGGCGCCTTGAACAAAGGCTATCGGGGCCAGTGACCGCTCGTCGCAGAGAATCGATCGTCACCCCATTCCAACGCTTTCTTCAATCACCGCACACTGAAATTAGCCGCCCATACTCCCCCCAAAATGAAAAAGGGGATAGTCATTTGCAAAAGAGCGCTCTAGGGTAAGCCTTTTCCAGACTGCACATGCAGATGGCCTTCGATTCTGCAAAGGAAATCCAATATGCGCCTCGCTGCCCTACCGCTGCTGCTTGCCCCACTGCTGCTTAGCCCACTGGCAGAGGCCGCCGCCCTTAGCGTCTGCACGGAAGCCAGCCCCGAAGGGTTCGACGTGGTGCAATACAATTCGCTGACCACCACTAACGCGTCGGCCGACGTGCTGATGAACCGCTTGGTGGACTTCGACACCGCCAGCGGGAAAGTAGTCGCCAGTCTCGCAGACAGCTGGGACGTCTCGCCCGACGGCCTGACCTATGTCTTCAAATTGCACCCACGTGTGAAGTTTCACCACACCGAATACTTCAGCCCCACTCGAGACCTGAGCGCCGAAGACGTCAAGTTCAGCTTCGACCGCATGTTAGACCCGGCCAATCCTTGGCACGCTGTCGCCCAAAGCGGGTTCCCCCATGCGCAATCGATGCAATTACCCGCGTTGATCACGAAGATCGACGCGCTGGACCCGCTGACGGTGCGTTTTACCCTCGACCACCCAGACTCGACGTTTCTTGCCACCTTGAGCATGGGTTTCGCTTCGATTTACTCGGCCGAATACGCCGATAAGCTGATGAAGGCCGACACCCCGGAAAAGCTCAACAGCCAGCCGATCGGCAGCGGCCCCTTCATCTTCAACCGCTTCCAGAAAGACGCCTCGATTCGCTACAAGGCCAACGCCGACTATTTTGGCGGCAAGCCGTCAGTGGACCCGCTGATTTTTGCGATTACCCCCGATGCCAACGTGCGTCTGCAGAAATTGCGCCGCAACGAGTGCCAGATCGCCCTGTCGCCCAAGCCTCTGGACGTGCGGGCGGTACAGCATGAGCCGAAACTGAAAGTTGAAAAGACCGACGCCTTCATGACGGCATTCGTCGCCATCAATACTCAACACCCACCTCTGGACAAGCCCGAAGTTCGCCAGGCAATCAACCTCGCGTTCGACAAGAGCAACTACATCAAAGCGGTGTTCGAAGACACCGCGACGCCGGCTGATGGCCCTTATCCGCCCAATACCTGGAGCTACGCCAAGAACTTGCCCGGCTACGCCCATGACATTGAAAAAGCCAAGGCACTGATGACCCAGGCAGGACTCAAGAACGGCTTCAAAACCACGATCTGGACTCGTCCTTCCGGCAGTTTGCTGAACCCCAACCCAAGCCTTGGCGCCCAACTGTTGCAGTCTGACCTTGCGCAAATCGGCATTCAGGCCGAAATCCGCGTGATCGAATGGGGCGAGTTGATTCGCCGCGCGAAAGCCGGCGAACACGACCTGCTGTTCATGGGCTGGGCCGGCGACAACGGCGACCCGGACAACTTCCTGACGCCTCAGTTTTCCTGCGCCGCAGTCAAATCCGGCACCAACTTCGCCCGCTACTGCAATCAGGATCTGGATAAGTTGATCAGCGCCGGCAAGACCACCAGCGAGCAGGGTGTGCGCACCAAACTCTACGAGCAGGCCCAAACGCAGATCCAGCAACAGGCGCTGTGGCTGCCACTGGCGCACCCGACCGCCTTCGCCCTGACGCGCAAAGAGGTACAGGGCTACCAGGTCAGCCCCTTTGGCCGGCAGGATTATTCGAAGGTCAGCCTCAAGTAACCGCGTCGCCGCGCTACATCCAGCCGTACTCAGCCATGGACAGCGGATCGCCGTCACCAATGATGAAATGGTCGAGCACCCGAACATCGATCAACTCCAGCGCCTCCTGAAGGCGCTTGGTCAGCGTTCGGTCGGCCTGGCTGGGGCTGGTGTTACCCGAGGGATGGTTGTGGCACAGGATCAACGCTGCGGCGTTGTGAGCCAGAGCGCGCTTGACCACTTGCCGTGGATACACGCTGGTGCTGTCGATGGTGCCGCGAAACAGCGCCTCAAACGCCAATACCCGGTGCTTGGAGTCCAGGAACAGGCAGCCGAACACTTCGTGAGGTTCGTGACGCAACATCGACTTGAGGTAGTCGCGTACCGCCACCGGACTCTCCAGCACCGAATGGCGACGTAATCGCTCGGCAAGATGGCGCCGCGCCATTTCCAGCACCGCCTGCAACTGAGCGAATTTTGCCGGCCCCAGGCCGAGATGGCCGCTGAAGGTCCGCAAATCAGCCTCCAGCAAGGTGCGCAGGCTGCCAAATTGCAGGAGCAGATGGCGCGCCAGGTCGACGGCGCTTTTTCCGGCCACACCAGTGCGAAGAAAAATCGCCAGCAACTCAGCGTCGGACAAACTCGCCGAACCCTGGTCAAGCAGCTTCTCCCGCGGCCGTTCCGCCGCGGGCCAATCACGAATACTCATAGCACTTCCCTGTCTGTGGGCACCGCTGTTCCGTAGCGGTCGCTGTGATATCGTAGCCCATCTTTTTTGCGAGCGATTTCGCCCCTGGGGAGGGGGTATCGCCACGCAGTCATCAACGAAATGAAAGGCAGACCTATGCAGCGGCTGTATCGGAAACGCATCGTTCTGGGCGTCGGCGGCGGCATTGCTGCCTACAAGAGCGCCGACCTGGTTCGCCGCCTGATCGACCAGGGCGCTGAAGTACGCGTGGTCATGACCCGTGGCGGCAGCGAGTTCATTACCCCGCTGACCCTGCAGGCTTTATCCGGGCACCCGGTCCACCTCGACCTGCTGGACCCAGCGGCCGAAGCCGCCATGGGCCACATCGAGCTGGCCAAATGGGCCGACCTGGTGCTGATCGCCCCCGCCACCGCTGACCTGATCGCACGTCTGGCGCAAGGCATTGCCAACGACTTGCTGACCACGCTGGTGCTGGCCACCGACGCCGTGGTCGCGGTTGCCCCGGCGATGAATCAGGCGATGTGGCGCGATCCGGCTACCCAGGCCAACCTGCAAACTCTCGAAAGCCGCGGTCTCAAAGCCTTCGGCCCCGCCTCCGGCAGCCAGGCCTGTGGCGACGTCGGCATGGGCCGCATGCTCGAAGCCACCGACCTCGCCCAGTGCGCGGCGGACTGCTTCCAGCGCCATGCCTTGACCGGCAAACATGTGCTGATTACCGCCGGGCCGACCCAGGAAAACATCGATCCGGTGCGCTACATCACCAACCACAGCTCCGGCAAAATGGGCTTTGCCCTGGCCGAAGCCGCCGTCGAGGCCGGCGCCAGAGTGACGCTGATCACCGGCCCAGTGCATTTGCCGACCCCGGATCGCGTCACCCGCATCGACGTCGTCAGCGCCCGCGACATGCTCGCTGCCTGCGAAGCCGCGATACCTTGCGACCTGTTTATCGCCTCGGCAGCGGTCGCGGACTACCGCCCGGAAGTCGTCGCCCCACAAAAACTCAAGAAAGACCCTACGAACGGCGACGGCTTGTTGCTGCAAATGGTGCGTAACCCAGACATCCTGGCCACCATTGCAACCCGCCCTGACCGTCCGTTCAGTGTCGGTTTCGCCGCCGAAACCGAACACCTGCTCGATTACGCTGCACGCAAGTTGAAAGACAAGAACCTCGATTTGATCGTCGCCAACGACGTCGCCAACCCGAGCATTGGCTTCAACAGCGAAGAAAACGCCTGCAGCGTGATTGATCGTAAGCTGCACGCCACGCTTTTCGCCCAGACCAGCAAGAGCAAGATTGCTCGCCAACTGATCACTTTTATCGCCGAACGTCTGAACCAGGTTTAATTTACATGCACGCTTTGCAAGCCAAGATCCTCGACCCCCGCATCGGCACCGACTTCCCGCTGCCGCAATACGCCACCCCCGGCTCCGCCGGCCTTGACCTGCGCGCCATGCTGGAAAAAGACACGGTGATCAAGCCGGGCGAAACCCTGCTGATCCCGACCGGCCTGTCGGTTTATATCGGCGACCCAGGCCTTGCGGCGCTGATTCTGCCGCGGTCCGGGCTAGGCCATAAGCACGGCATCGTGCTGGGCAATCTGGTCGGCCTGATCGACTCCGATTACCAGGGTCCACTGATGGTGTCGTGCTGGAACCGCAGCGACAAGGAGTTCACCCTTGAAGTGGGCGAACGGCTTGCGCAGCTGGTTTTGGTGCCGGTCGTTCAAGCACACTTCGAGATGGTCGACGCGTTCGTTGAAACCGAGCGCGGCGCGGGTGGTTTTGGTCACTCCGGCAGCCACTGATTCGAAACATGGCGGCCCGACGCTTCAGGGTGGGAACGAACTCGCTCCCACCGATTTGCGGCTGAAATTGTACCGACGTTATCTGTAAGGTTTACCGCAGAAAATCAAGGCATTGGCTGGCCAAAGCCCCGCCGCTCGCGGTGTCATGGCCTTTTCGCACCACGAACTCTCTGCGGAAAACGCCGTCATACCCTTCAGTTTGAGCCTGGCGATACGATTCTCGCAGGCCGGTCCAGCCACTTTCGAAATGGAGTATTCCTACAGATGAGCAGTCCAGCCCACGTTGCACCGAAGTTCCCCGACAGCATCTTCCGCGCCTACGACATTCGCGGCACCGTCCCGGAATTCTTGAACGCTGAAACCGCTTATTGGCTCGGCCGCGCTATTGGCGCACAAAGCCTGGCCCAGGACGAACCGAATATTTCCGTTGGCCGCGATGGTCGCCTCTCCGGCCCGGAACTGGTTGAACAACTGATCAAAGGCCTTGCCGATAGCGGTTGCCACGTCAGCGACGTCGGCTTGGTGCCAACGCCAGCCCTGTATTACGCCGCTAACGTCTTGGCCGGTAAGTCCGGCGTGATGCTGACCGGCAGCCATAACCCGTCGAACTACAACGGCTTCAAAATCGTCATCGCTGGCGACACCCTGGCCAACGAACAGATTCAGGCCCTGCACGAGCGCCTCAAGACCAACAACTTGAGCAGCGGCCAGGGCAGCATTACCCAAGTCGAGATTCTTGATCGCTACCACCGCGAAATCGTCCAGGACATCAAACTGGCCCGCCGCCTGAAGGTGGTGGTCGATTGCGGTAACGGCGCCGCCGGCGTGATCGCCCCGCAATTGATTGAAGCGCTGAACTGCGAAGTCATTCCGCTGTTCTGCGAGGTCGATGGCAACTTCCCGAACCACCACCCGGACCCCGGCAAGCCTGAAAACCTTGTGGACCTGATCGCCAAGGTCAAGGAAACCAACGCCGACCTGGGCCTGGCTTTCGATGGCGACGGCGACCGTGTTGGCGTGGTGACTAACACCGGCAGCATCGTCTTCCCGGACCGCTTGCTGATGCTGTTCGCCCGTGACGTACTCGCGCGCAACCCGGACGCGGAAATCATCTTCGACGTCAAATGCACCCGCCGCCTGACTCCACTGATCCAGGAGTACGGCGGTCGTCCACTCATGTGGAAGACCGGCCACTCATTGATCAAGAAGAAAATGAAACAGACCGGCGCTCTGTTGGCCGGTGAAATGAGCGGGCACATCTTCTTCAAGGAGCGCTGGTTCGGTTTCGACGATGGCATTTACAGCGCTGCGCGCCTGCTGGAGATCCTCAGCCAGGAGAAATCCACCGCGGAGGAACTGTTTGCGACGTTCCCCAACGATATTTCTACACCCGAGATCAATATCCATGTGACCGAAGAGAGCAAATTCAGCATCATTGACGCACTGCACGATGCGACATGGGGCGAAGGCGCCGACCTGACCACCATCGACGGCGTGCGGGTCGACTATGCCAAAGGCTGGGGCCTGGTTCGCGCCTCCAACACCACACCGGTGCTGGTATTGCGTTTCGAGGCCGATGACGCGACTGAACTGCAACGCATCAAGGATGTATTCCACGTCCAGCTGAAACGCGTTGCGCCTGATCTCCTTCTACCGTTTTGATTTTTTGAAGCGCCTTCTTTTGAAGTGCCGGAGCCCTGAATGACCCTCGAACGCGAAGCCGCCGCCAATACCGCCAAGGTTCTGTCCGAAGCGCTGCCTTACATCCGACGCTACGTCGGCAAGACCCTGGTGATCAAATACGGCGGCAACGCGATGGAAAGCGAGGAGCTGAAAACCGGCTTCGCCCGCGACATCGTGCTGATGAAAGCCGTGGGCATCAACCCGGTCGTGGTTCACGGCGGCGGCCCGCAGATCGGCGACCTGCTCAAGCGATTGTCGATCGAGAGCCACTTCATCGATGGCATGCGCGTCACCGACGCGCAGACCATGGACGTGGTGGAAATGGTCCTCGGCGGCCAAGTCAACAAGGACATCGTCAACCTGATCAACCGTCATGGCGGCAGCGCCATCGGTCTGACCGGTAAAGACGCTGAGCTGATTCGCGCGAAAAAACTCATTGTCACTCGGCAGACACCAGAGATGACCCAGCCGGAAATCATCGACATCGGCCAAGTGGGCGAAGTGGTCGGCATTAACACCGACCTGCTGAACCTGCTGGTCAAAGGCGATTTCATCCCGGTGATCGCGCCCATCGGCGTAGGCGCCAACGGCGAGTCGTACAACATCAACGCCGACTTGGTAGCCGGCAAAGTCGCCGAAGCGCTGAAAGCCGAGAAGTTGATGCTGCTGACCAACATCGCCGGCCTGATGGACAAGTCTGGCCAAGTCCTGACCGGTCTGAGCACCCAGCAGGTCGACGAGCTGATCGCCGACGGCACGATCTACGGCGGCATGCTGCCGAAGATCCGTTGCGCGCTGGAAGCAGTTCAAGGCGGCGTGGGTAGCTCGTTGATCATCGACGGTCGAGTGCCCAATGCGATCCTGCTGGAAATCTTCACCGACACCGGTGTGGGTACGCTGATCAGCAATCGCAAGCGTCACTAAGCAGCGCACACCAAAAGCCCCCCTCAGCCAGACTGAGCGGGGGCTTTTTTATGCCTCGGGGCTACAGGAAATTACGGTCAGACACCGAACTGGGTGCGATAGGCTTCAACGGCGGGCAGGTACTGTTTGAGCTGCGGATCATCGGCCAGGAACTGCAGAACCTGAGTCAGCGAAACGATGCTGACCACCGGAATAGCAAAGTCACGCTCCACTTCCTGGATCGCCGACAACTCGCCATTGCCGCGCTCCTGACGGTTCAGGGCAATCAACACGCCGGCCGCCTTGGCGCCGTCCTGAGAAGCGATGATCTCCATTACCTCGCGGATTGCAGTGCCAGCGGTGATCACGTCGTCGATGATCAACACGTCGCCGGTCAACGGAGCGCCGACCAGGCTACCCCCTTCGCCGTGAGCCTTGGCTTCCTTGCGATTGAAACACCACGGCAGATCAAGACCATGGTGTTCGGCCAGCGCGACTGCGGTTGTCGCCGCCAACGGGATGCCTTTGTAGGCAGGGCCAAACAGAACATCGAAGGAAATGCCGCTCTCGACGATCGCTGCCGCGTAGAAACGACCCAATTGCGCCAGTGCCGAACCGCTGTTGAACAGGCCGGCATTGAAGAAGTAGGGACTGGTACGCCCGGACTTCAGGGTGAACTCACCGAAGCGCAAAACGCCGCGATCGATGGCAAAACGAATGAAATCGCGCTGATACGCTTGCATGAAAAAAACCCCAAATACCACGGCTTTAGCTAATTAGGTAGACGCCGTGTATCATACACGCACGCGATTTTTGGGGCCATTTATGCGGATCATCAGTGTGAACGTCAATGGTATTCAGGCTGCAGTCGAGCGTGGTTTGCTCAGTTGGCTGCAAGCACAGAATGCCGACGTCATCTGCCTGCAGGACACCCGCGCCTCCGCCTTTGAACTGGACGATCCGGCCTTCCAACTGGATGGCTACTTCCTTTATGCCTGCGAAGCTGAAGTTCCCGCCCAAGGTGGCGTGGCTTTGTACTCGCGGTTGCAACCGAAGGCAGTCATCAGCGGTCTCGGCTTCGAGACGGCCGACCGCTACGGGCGCTACCTGCAAGCCGATTTCGACAAGGTCAGCATCGCGACCTTACTGCTCCCTTCAGGGCAGAACGGCGATGAAGATTTGAACCAGAAGTTCAAGCTAATGGACGATTTCGCCCGTTATCTGGATAAACAGCGGCGCAAACGGCGCGAGTACATTTATTGTGGCTCGCTCTATGTTGCGCAGCAGAAACTGGATATCAAGAACTGGCGCGACAGCCAGCAATCTCCGGGCTTCCTGGCACCTGAAAGGGCCTGGATGGACGAGATTGTCGGCAATATGGGCTATGTCGATGCCCTGCGTGAAGTCAGCCGTGAAGGCGACCAGTACAGCTGGTGGCCGGACAACGAACAGGCTGAGATGCTCAACCTTGGCTGGCGTTTTGACTACCAGTTGCTAACGCCGGGTCTGCGCCGCTTTGTACGCAGCGCACGCCTGCCGCGTCAGCCACGGTTCTCGCAACACGCCCCGCTGATCGTGGACTACGACTGGACGCTGACCATTTAAGCGTCGTTTCGCAGATGCAAAAAAGCCGACACTGGATGTCGGCTTTTTTGTGGCTGATGGGTCAATGCGGCGCTGACCGCTACAGATCAACGGGATACGCACACGCCGATCCACACACGTGAATCGGCATCAGTGCTTACTTAACCAACCGCCAAGTGAAGGGATAGCGATACGGCAGCCCTTCGTTGGCTTTGATCCCGGCAATGATGGTCAACACCAGCGCACCGATCAGGACCAGACCCAGCAAAGCAAACCCGATCAGCACGAACATCAGCAGATAGCAGACGGCCGAAGCAATGGCGACGGTAATCTGAAAGTTCAGCGCTTCCTTGCCCTGAGCATCAATGAACGGGTCCGTCTCACGCTTCACCTGCCAGAGAATGAGCGGCCCGATCAAGCTACCGAACGGAAACCACATCCCAAGAAACGCCGAGAAGTGGCAAAACATCGCCCATTGACGCACCTCGCGACTCGGCGTCGGTACCGGAAGTTGTTCATTGCTCATCGTGAGCTCCCTTACTGGACATCAGAACAATCAGTCCGCCAGCGCGGCTTTCTGCAGTTCGAAAATTTCGTTCATGCCCTTTTTTGCCAGTTCGAGCATGGCGTTCAAGTCTTCAGGCTGGAACGGCGCTCCTTCGGCAGTGCCCTGGACTTCAATGAAGCCGCCGGTGCTGGTCATCACCACGTTCAAGTCCGTCTCGGCAGCCGAGTCTTCCGGGTAATCGAGGTCAAGCACAGGCTCGCCCTGATACATGCCAACCGAAACAGCGGCGATCATTTGCTTGATCGGATCGCCACCTTTCAGGCCACCGCGCTTTTTGATGACTTTCAAGGCATCGACCAGTGCGACCATCGCGCCGGTGATGGATGCCGTGCGGGTGCCGCCATCAGCCTGAATCACATCACAGTCGACGTACAAGGTAATGTCACCAAGCTTGGTCATGTCCAGCGCAGCGCGCAGGGAACGACCGATCAGACGCTGGATTTCGAGGGTACGGCCGCCTTGCTTGCCGCGACTGGCTTCACGCTGGTTACGCTCGCCGGTAGCGCGCGGAAGCATGCCGTATTCGGCCGTCAACCAACCCTGGCCCTGACCTTTGAGAAAGCGCGGCACACCGTTTTCGACGCTGACAGTGCAGATGACCTTGGTGTCACCGAACTCGACCAGTACAGATCCCTCGGCGTGTTTGGTGTAGTTGCGGGTAATGCGGATCGAGCGGAGCTGATCGGCAACGCGACCACTTGGACGTTTCATAAGGGATACCTGTACGGGGACGGAAAACTGCGGGCCATTATAGAGCCGCCGACCAAGAACGGGCACTTCTAAAAAAAACCCGACCAGTGAAGCCTCTGAGCAAGCCTTCGCCGACGGCCTGCAGCCCTTTGTCATACCGTGTGTTTGGGCGCATTCGCTGCACTGCGCTACAATCCTGCGCCTTTACTGCCTGTCGGCTTTAATTCATTGAAATCGGGTCCATGACACCTTTTAGGTGCCACAACGACCTGAATTACGAGGTACCTCCATGGTGCATAGCATGACCGCCTTCGCCCGGGTCGAGAAAGCCGGCGTCCAGGGCACCCTGAGCTGGGAACTGCGCTCGGTCAACAGCCGCTACCTGGAACCCCACCTGCGTCTGCCTGAATCGTTTCGCGACCTGGAGGGCGCCGTCCGTGAAGCACTGCGTCAGGGCATCTCTCGAGGCAAACTGGAATGCACACTGCGCTTTACTGAAGAAAGTACGGGCAAAGCACTGCAAGTCGATCGCGAGCGCGCCGCACAATTGGTCGCAGCCGCCGAAACAATCGCCAGCCTGATCAAGAACCCAGCGCCGCTGAACCCGCTGGAAGTCCTCGCCTGGCCCGGCGTATTGGTGGCCGATGCAAGCGACCCGCAAGCGTTGAATGCAGAAGCACTGGCGCTGTTTAACCAAGGCCTGAAAGACCTCAAGGACGGCCGCGCACGTGAAGGCGCTGAGCTGGCACGGCTGATCAGTGATCGCCTGACGTCCATTGAGGAGGACGTAGTCACATTGCGTGAACTGGTCCCGCAGATGCTGACCACCCAGCGCCAGAAAGTGCTCGACCGCTTTGCCGACATGAAGGCGGACCTGGACCCGCAGCGCCTGGAACAGGAAATGGTCATGCTCGCCCAAAAGAGCGACGTCGCCGAAGAACTGGATCGCCTGAGCACTCACATCATCGAAGTACGCCGGGTACTCAAGTCCGGTGGCGCAGCCGGTCGGCGCCTGGACTTCCTGATGCAGGAACTCAACCGCGAAGCCAACACACTGGGCTCCAAAGCCTTCGATCCGCGCAGCACCACGGCGGCGGTCAACCTCAAAGTGTTGATCGAACAAATGCGCGAACAAGTGCAGAACATTGAGTAAGGCAACCCCGACATGAACCACAGCACCGGCACTCTCTACATCATTTCCGCGCCCTCTGGCGCGGGCAAGACCAGCCTGGTCAAGGCGCTAATCGAAGCCGATTCGCAGATTCGCGTTTCTGTGTCGCACACCACCCGCGCCATGCGCCCGGGCGAAGTGAACGGCGTGAACTATCACTTTGTCGAACGCGAAGTGTTCGTGAAAATGAGCGAACACGGTGACTTCCTGGAACGCGCCGAAGTGTTCGGCAATCTCTACGGCACCTCGCAAAGCCACTTGCAGCAGACCCTGGATGAAGGCCACGACCTTATTTTGGAGATCGACTGGCAAGGCGCCGAACAAGTGCGCAAATTAATGCCCCAGGCCCGTTCGATCTTTATTCTGCCGCCGAGTCAGCAGGCACTGCGCCAGCGCCTGACCAATCGCGGCCAGGACAGCGACGAAATCATCGAGGGCCGGATGCGCGAAGCCGTCAGCGAGATGAGCCACTATGTCGATTACGACTACCTGATCATCAACGATGATTTCGCCCACGCGCTGGACGATCTGAAAGCGATTTTCCGCGCCAATCAGTTGCATCAGAAGCGTCAGCAGCAGCGCCACGGCAAATTGTTGGCCGAATTACTAGGCTAAACAGCGCTTCCAAAAACCGCTGCAAGCGCTTTAAATTGGCACTTACAGCGCTTTGAAGGGCCTGGTCAAAAAATCAGCGCTTCCCTAATCGCTGGTGATTTTTTAAACTGCTGAGTCCGCTCGCCCAACCGGGCAGCGCGCATATTGCATTCGCTCCGAGGAATACCATGGCCCGCGTAACCGTTGAAGATTGCCTAAACCACGTGGAAAACCGCTTTGAGCTGGTCATGCTGTCCACCAAGCGTGCCCGTCAACTGGCCACAGGCGGCAAAGAGCCACTGGTTCAGTGGGAAAACGACAAGCCTACCGTTGTGGCCCTGCGTGAAATCGCCGAAGGCCTGATGAGCTACGAGGTTATCGCCAACGCTGAAATCATCGAAGACGATCCGCTGTTCGCAGCGTTCGAGGACGAGTCCAACGAGGCCGTCTAAGTCTATGCCTGGTCGACGTAGCACGGCGCGGGGTCACAGCGAACGGCAGGAGTCATCATGCCGAGCATAGACGCCCTCGCCGATCGCTTATCGACCTACCTCGGCAAGGACCAGGTCAACCTGGTCCGCCGAGCGTATTTCTACGCCGAACAAGCCCACGATGGCCAACGCCGCCGCAGCGGCGAGGCTTATGTCACGCACCCTCTCGCGGTGGCGAATATTCTTGCCGACATGCATATGGATCATCAGAGCCTGATGGCGGCCATGCTGCATGACGTGATCGAAGACACCGGTATTGCCAAGGAAGCGCTGCAAGCGCAGTTCGGCGAAACCGTGGCCGAACTGGTCGATGGGGTCAGCAAACTGACCCAGATGAATTTCGAGACCAAAGCCGAAGCCCAAGCCGAAAACTTCCAGAAAATGGCCATGGCCATGGCCCGCGACATTCGCGTGATCCTGGTCAAGCTGGCAGACCGCCTGCACAACATGCGCACGCTGGAAGTGCTGTCCGGCGAGAAACGCCGACGCATCGCCAAGGAAACGCTGGAAATCTATGCGCCCATCGCCAACCGGCTGGGCATGCACGCCATCCGCATAGAGTTCGAAGACCTCGGCTTCAAAGCGATGCACCCGATGCGTTCCGCGCGGATCTACCAGGCAGTCAAACGCGCCCGGGGCAACCGTAAGGAAATCGTCAACAAGATCGAAGAGTCCCTCAGCCACTGCCTGGCGATTGATGAAATCCAGGGCGAAGTCAGCGGACGCCAGAAACACCTCTACGGCATCTATAAAAAAATGCGCGGCAAGCGTCGGGCCTTCAACGAGATCATGGACGTCTACGCGTTCCGGATCATCGTTGACAAGGTCGACACCTGCTATCGCGTGCTAGGTGCTGTGCATAATTTGTACAAACCGTTGCCGGGACGCTTCAAGGATTACATCGCGATCCCCAAGGCCAACGGCTACCAGTCGCTGCATACCACACTGTTCGGCATGCATGGCGTACCGATCGAGATCCAGATCCGCACCCGTGAAATGGAAGAGATGGCCAACAACGGCATCGCTGCCCATTGGCTGTACAAATCAAGTGGCGATGAGCAGCCAAAAGGCACTCACGCCCGCGCCCGCCAGTGGGTCAAAGGCGTGCTGGAAATGCAGCAGCGTGCCGGCAACTCCCTCGAATTCATAGAAAGCGTGAAGATCGACCTGTTCCCGGACGAGGTCTACGTGTTCACGCCCAAAGGCCGGATCATGGAGCTGCCCAAAGGCTCCACGGCGGTCGACTTCGCTTATGCGGTGCATACCGACGTTGGTAACAGCTGTATTGCCTGCCGGATAAATCGCCGTCTCGCGCCGCTGTCAGAACCGCTGCAAAGTGGCTCCACGGTCGAGATCGTCAGCGCACCCGGCGCACGGCCGAACCCGGCATGGCTCAACTTCGTGGTGACCGGCAAGGCGCGAACGCACATCCGCCATGCACTGAAACTGCAACGCCGCTCCGAGTCCATCAGCCTTGGCGAACGCCTGCTGAACAAAGTGCTGAACGGTTTCGACAGCTCGTTGGAAAAAGTCGCGGCCGAGCGCGTCAAGGCCATGCTCACCGAGTACCGCCTGGAACTGATCGAGGACCTGCTCGAAGACATCGGCCTTGGCAATCGCATGGCCTACGTCGTCGCCCGCCGCCTGCTGGGCGAAGGCGAACAGCTGCCGAGCGCAGAAGGCCCGCTGGCGATTCGCGGCACCGAAGGCCTGGTACTCAGCTACGCCAAGTGCTGTACGCCGATCCCAGGCGACCCGATTGTCGGGCACCTGTCCGCTGGAAAAGGCATGGTCGTCCACCTCGACAACTGCCGCAACATCAGTGAAATCCGCCACAATCCGGAAAAATGCATCCAGCTCTCATGGGCCAAGGATGTCACCGGCGAATTTAACGTCGAGCTGCGCGTCGAGCTGGAACACCAGCGTGGCCTGATCGCTCTGCTGGCCAGCAGCGTCAACGCGGCGGACGGCAATATTGAAAAAATCAGCATGGATGAACGCGATGGTCGCATCAGCGTGGTCCAACTGGTGGTCAGCGTTCACGACCGTGTACACCTGGCCCGTGTGATCAAAAAACTGCGCGCCTTGACCGGGGTGATCCGCATCACCCGAATGCGCGCGTAGCCCACCCATTACAAGGAGTCATTCATGACCAAGACTGTTATCACCAGCGACAAGGCCCCCGCCGCCATCGGCACGTACTCCCAGGCGATCAAGGCTGGCAACACCGTCTACATGTCCGGTCAAATCCCACTTGATCCAAAAACCATGGAACTGGTCGAAGGCTTCGAAGCCCAGACCGTCCAGGTTTTTGAGAACCTCAAGGCCGTGGCTGAAGCCGCCGGCGGTTCGTTCAAGGACATCGTCAAACTGAACATTTTCCTCACCGACCTGAGCCACTTTGCCAAGGTCAACGAGATCATGGGCACATACTTCGACCAACCCTACCCGGCTCGCGCAGCCATCGGCGTAGCAGCCCTGCCAAAGGGTTCGCAAGTTGAAATGGATGCCATTCTGGTCATCGAGTGATACCGGCGGCGCAGCCTCCCGGGCTGCGCCGACTGTTCTGTTGTAAAAAAGGTTTTGAAAGGATTCCACCATGCGCAAAGCGCTTGCCCTCACCCTGCTCGCCGTGCTCCTTGGCGGCTGCGCCAGCAACCCTGCCGACCGAGACATCAGCGGCATCTGGATTAACCAGGTCGCCATCGATGCGGCATCCAAGGGCGGCCCACTGCGCGAAGCGCTCCAGGCTTATGGCCCCAACCTGGAATGGGACGTCAACACCAAGGCCGGCCAGGCCCGCTACTCCAATGGCTTTGAAAATGTCGAAGGCAAGCTTCTCGGCGAAAAGTCCGGTGCCTGGAAAGTCGATTTTTATGGCAGCTCCGCCAGCGAACTCAAGCGCGACGGTAAGCAACTGAGCCAAGCCGCAAACGACAACGAGCCGGCACAAGTTTTCGATCGCGCGTTGATCCCCGTACCGGACGGCGCGCCGATTGGCGCGAGCTTCGAGCGGGCCCTGTATTCGGCTTACATGGGTGGCAACTGGAAAGTCGTCAGCGGCCCGGGTGAAGGCAACACCGTGCAATTCCAGGCGGATGGCCAAGTATCCGGCCTGCCGGGCGCTGATCGTTATGCACTGTGTCTTGCCGGAGATTGTGCGTCGATGAGCGGCGGCAACGACAATATCTGGCTTCAACTGAACGGCCAAGGCAACACTTGGATCTTTGCGCGCAAGGGCAAAGAGCTGGAGATCCTCCACACCGTGAACACGGCGCAGGCGGATGAAATGCCTTCGTTTACGCCGGGACAGCGGCAGTGGTTGCTCGAGAAACAGTAACCTGTCGCTAAGGTCAGTGCAGGCCCATGTGGGAGCGAGCCAGCTCGCTCCCACAGTTGTGTGAGTGTTTAAGCGTCAGCAGCGCCCTTCAAGAATTGCCGCGTAGCCTTCGCGGTACGTTGAATAGCGCGGCGTCCAGCCCAATGCCTTGGCCCGTGCATTGCTGCAACGCTTGCTGCCAGCGCGACGCACGCTCGCATCCTCGGCCCACTCGGTCACGCCCAAGTAATCACGCAACCAGCCCACCACCTCGGCCAGCGGCGCCGGTGCATCGTCGACGCCGATGTAGATGTCATCCAGCGCCACGTCTTGATGATCCGCTTTAAGCAAATACGCCATCAGCCCAGCTGCGTCGTCAGCATGAATGCGATTGCCATACAGCGGTGGATCCACCGCCACTCGATAACCGCGGCGAACCTGAGTCAGGAGCCACTCGCGGCCCGGACCGTAAATCCCGGTCAACCGCACGATGCTGGCCGGTATACCGCTATTGAGCGCCACCTGCTCAGCCTCCAGCATCAACCGCCCCGAATAACCGTCTGCCACCGTCGGCGAGGTTTCATCGACCCACTCCCCGCGTTGTTGGCCATAGACACTGCTACTGGAAACGAACAACAGGCGCTTAGGTGCCTGCCCATAGTCGTTCAGCCACTCAAGTACATACTGCAAGCCCTGGACATAGGCGGCGCGGTACCCGGCTTCATCGTGATCGGTAGCCGCCGCGCAATACACCAGATAATCCACGGCACCGATTGGCCAAGTCTCTGGACACTCTTTATTGAACAAGTCGCCGGCAACACCGATCACCCCTTCGGGCAGACGTGAGACATCACGCCGCAAGCCGTGAACCTCCCACCCTGAACCGAGCAATTGGGTAGCCAGACGACTGCCAACATCACCGCAGCCGGCGATCAAAACAGAAGGCGAGGACATCAGAAAACTCCCATCAGAAAGGTACAGCCTAGCGCCGGCACAGGACGAGCGGCTAGCAATGTAGAAAAAAATAGACTCTATTACTTTTGTTAACGAGAATTACTTGCAATAATGCACGCCACTTTTGTTCTCGGCCCCACGAGGCCTGGAAGAACATTGACCCTCTTTTCCTCTCAGGTCCGGCCAGCATGACACCCAATCAACTCTTCGCTTCGCCAACCAAACGACCTCTTGCCTGGAGCGCGGTGACGGCTCTGCTGTTCAGCTTGATGCTGACGCCGACCGCTACTTTCGCCAATGAAACCGCAGCATCCGCCGCCCACGAGCCAGCGGCTCACGCGACACCTGAAGTACCGAGAAACGCTGACGGCAGCGTCGATACTTTGTCCCTGCCACCGGGCGCACAAAAAGCCTTGGCTGAATTCGGTGAAGCCGCGAAGAAAATCGACGCGCAACCAGAAGAAGACAACTCTCTGGGCATGGCTCACGACCTGTCGCCGTGGGGCATGTACAAGAACGCCGACATCATCGTGAAAATCGTGATGATCGGCCTGGCTATCGCGTCGATCATCACCTGGACCATCTGGATCGCCAAAGGCTTCGAGTTGATGGGCGCCAAGCGCCGCCTGCGCAGCGAAATCGCCAATCTGAAAAAAGCCACCACACTGCGAGAAGCCAGCACCTCGGCGAACAAGGAAGGTACCCTCGCCAATCTATTGGTCCATGACGCCCTCGAAGAAATGCGCCTGTCGGCCAACAGTCGCGAGAAAGAAGGCATCAAGGAACGCGTCAGCTTCCGCCTCGAACGCCTGGTGGCGGCCTGCGGTCGCAACATGAGCAGCGGCACCGGCGTGCTCGCCACCATCGGTTCTACCGCACCTTTCGTGGGTCTGTTCGGGACCGTGTGGGGCATCATGAACAGCTTCATCGGCATCGCCAAAACCCAAACCACCAACCTTGCCGTTGTGGCCCCCGGCATTGCCGAGGCCCTGCTGGCGACAGCGCTGGGGCTGGTTGCGGCGATTCCCGCAGTCGTGATTTACAACGTCTTCGCCCGTTCCATCGCGGGTTACAAAGCGCAGGTTTCGGATGCGTCGGCAGAAGTCCTGCTGTTGGTCAGCCGCGACCTGGATCACCTGCCGCCCGAGCGTGTCTCGCAACCGCACATGGTGAAAGTGGGGTAATCAGCCATGGGCCTGCATTTAAAAGAAGGCGCAGACGACGATCTGGCCGAGAACCACGAAATCAACGTCACTCCGTTCATCGACGTGATGCTGGTGCTTTTGATCATTTTCATGGTGGCTGCTCCGCTGGCCACCGTAGACATCAAAGTTGATCTGCCCGCTTCGAGTGCCAAACCAATGCCTCGACCAGAGAAACCGGTGTTTCTTAGCGTAAAAGCTGATCAGCGCCTGTTTTTGGGCGAAGACGAAGTAAAAGCCGAAGCACTCGGCACCACCCTCGACGCCAAGACCCAAGGCAAGAAAGATACGACAATCTTCTTCCAGGCCGATAAAGGCGTGGACTACGGCGACCTGATGAGCGTGATGGATGCGCTACGCGCAGCCGGTTACCTGAAAGTGGGCCTGGTCGGACTCGAGACGGCAGTCAAGAAATGATCACGACGCGCCAAAAACTGACGCGTTACGGCGCAAGCCTGGCCGTGGTACTCGGCGTCCACGCGCTGGCCATTGCCCTCGCGCTGAACTGGACGGCACGTGCGCCTATCCCATTGCCGCCGCAGGCGATGATGGTCGAGTTGGCGCCGGTTCCTGCCCCGCCACCGCCCGCACCGCCGAAGGTCATCACACCGCAGCAGCCACCCGCCCCGGTCGAAGAATTACCATTGCCCAAGCTCGCCGAGGCCCCGAAACCGACGATCTCCGTGCCGAAACCGGGCAAACCCAAGCCAAAGCCTCAACCACCCAAGCCTGTCGAGAAAAAACCAGAGCCGCCGAAGGAAAAACCGTCCGAGGAAAAACCCAGCGACGCGCAACCGACGCAAGCACCCACGGAAAAATCCGCACAACCGGCACCCGGACCGTCGCCCGCGCAACAGGCGGCCAAGGCCAGTTGGCAAAGCGAATTGCTCGCGCACCTGGCCAAGCATAAAAAGTACCCGGCCGCTGCTCGGATGCGCGGCAAGGAAGGTTTGAACCGCCTGCGCTTCGTGGTGGATGCGCAAGGCAATGTGTTGTCGTTCGAACTGGTCGGCCGTTCCGGCAACGCCGATCTGGACGATGCCACCTTGCAAATGATCCGCGAAGCGCAGCCGCTACCCAAACCACCGGCCGACATGCTGAAAGACGGCCCAATCGAAATCGTTGCACCGTTTGTTTACTCGCTGGAAAGACGCCGGCGGTAAGCACTACGCCTGAACCCTGTGGGAGCAAACTGCTCCCACAGGGTTTTTCGGTAGCGCGGAAATCCGTGAAGCCCCCATAAAAAGTGCCTTTCACCTATCCGCCTGCGGCAAACCTGAATTGCCGGGTGTCACTCACCACACTCAGTCTGATAACGTGCGTCTATCGATTGCAGCCAGTATGCTTGGCCCGCAACTTCATGGACGCTTGCTATGACTCTTACAGAATTACGCTACATCGTTACCCTCGCCCAAGAACAGCATTTCGGCCACGCGGCCGAGCGCTGTCACGTCAGCCAGCCGACCCTGTCGGTGGGTGTGAAAAAGCTTGAAGACGAACTCGGTGTGCTGATTTTCGAGCGCAGCAAGAGCGCCGTGCGCCTGACTCCGGTCGGCGAAGGCATCGTCGCCCAGGCGCAAAAGGTGCTGGAGCAGGCTCAAGGCATCCGCGAACTGGCCCAGGCTGGCAAAAACCAACTGACCGCGCCACTGAAAGTCGGCGCGAT
This sequence comes from Pseudomonas sp. DC1.2, assembly GCF_034351645.1. Classification (NCBI taxonomy): domain Bacteria; kingdom Pseudomonadati; phylum Pseudomonadota; class Gammaproteobacteria; order Pseudomonadales; family Pseudomonadaceae; genus Pseudomonas; species Pseudomonas sp. DC1.2. Next base: position 5,493,307 of record NZ_CP133782.1, read on the forward strand.
CTACACCGTTGGCCCCTATCTGTTTCCGCATCTGATTCCACAACTGCACCGGGTCGCACCGCAGATGCCGTTGTACATCGAAGAAAACTTCACCCACGTGCTGCGCGACAAACTGCGTAACGGCGAGCTTGACGCAATCATCATTGCCCTGCCGTTCCACGAAGCAGATGTGTTGACCCTGCAACTCTACGACGAGCCGTTCTACGTCCTGATGCCGGCCCAGCACCCGTGGACGCAAAAAGAAACTATCGACGCCAGCCTCCTGAACGACAAGAGCCTGCTGCTGCTGGGCGAAGGCCACTGCTTCCGCGATCAGGTGCTGGAAGCCTGCCCGACGCTGGCCAAAGGCAACGACGGCGCCAAGCACACCACAGTGGAATCCAGCTCGCTGGAAACCATTCGCCACATGGTCGCCTCCGGATTGGGCATCTCGATCCTGCCAATGTCCGCCGTGGACAGCCATCACTACGCCCCAGGCATCATCGAAGTGCGTCCGCTGACGCCACCGGTGCCGTTCCGCACCGTGGCCATCGCCTGGCGCGCAAGCTTCCCGCGCCCGAAAGCGATTGAAATCCTCGCAGACTCTATTCGCCTGTGCTCGGTGGCCAAGCCCGCAGCGCCAGTGGTTGCGGGTTAAGTCGCAGCCATGATCGAGTTGTCGCAAGTGTCGGTGACCGCACTCAAGGGTGTCGGTGAAGCCATGGCCGAGAAATTAGCCAAGGTCGGCCTGGAAAACCTTCAAGACGTGCTGTTTCACCTGCCGCTGCGTTATCAGGACCGCACGCGTGTGGTCCCGATCGGTCATTTGCGACCGGGTCAGGATGCCGTCATCGAAGGCACCGTCAGCGGCGCCGACGTGGTCATGGGCCGTCGCCGCAGTCTCGTCGTGCGATTGCAGGACGGCACCGGCGGGCTAAGCCTGCGCTTCTACCATTTCAGTAACGCCCAGAAAGAAAGCCTCAAACGAGGGACGCGCATCCGTTGCTACGGTGAGGCGCGGCCCGGCGCCTCGGGCCTGGAAATCTATCACCCGGAATACCGTGCGATCACGGGCGACGAGCCGCCGCCCGTCGACGAAACACTGACCCCGGTCTACCCGCTCACCGAAGGCCTGACACAACAACGCTTGCGCCAACTGTGTATGCAAACCCTGACCTTGCTAGGCCCCAGCAGCCTGCCCGACTGGCTACCGACCGAGCTGGCCCGCGACTATCAACTGGCGCCACTGGCCGACGCGATCCGCTACCTGCATCACCCGCCCGCCGATGCCGATGTCGATGAACTCGCCCTCGGCCATCACTGGGCACAGCACCGTTTGGCCTTCGAAGAGCTGCTGACCCATCAACTGTCCCAGCAGCGCTTGCGCGAAAGCATGCGTTCCTTGCGCGCGCCCGCGATGCCGAAAGCCACCCGGCTGCCGCCCAAGTACCTGGCCAACCTCGGCTTCGCGCCGACCGGCGCCCAGCAACGGGTCGGCAACGAAATCGCCTACGACCTCAGTCAGCACGAACCCATGCTGCGGCTGATCCAGGGCGACGTCGGCGCAGGTAAAACCGTGGTCGCCGCCCTCGCTGCCTTACAGGCGCTGGAGGCCGGTTACCAAGTCGCGTTGATGGCGCCCACTGAAATTCTCGCTGAGCAGCACTTCGTCACCTTCAAACGCTGGCTCGAACCGCTGGGCATTGAAGTCGCGTGGCTGGCCGGCAAGCTCAAGGGCAAGCACCGCGTCGCGGCCCTGGAACAGATTGCCAGCGGCACGCCCATGGTGGTCGGCACCCACGCATTGTTCCAGGAAGAAGTGAAGTTCAAGAACCTGGCACTGGCGATCATCGACGAACAACACCGCTTCGGCGTACAGCAGCGTCTGGCGTTGCGCCAAAAAGGCGTCGGCGGACGGATGTGCCCGCATCAACTGATCATGACCGCCACGCCAATCCCCCGAACACTGGCCATGAGCGCCTACGCCGACCTCGACACCTCGATCCTCGACGAACTGCCGCCCGGTCGCACGCCGGTCAACACCGTGTTGGTTACCGACACGCGTCGCGTAGAAGTGATCGAGCGAGTACGAGGGGCCTGCGCCGAAGGCAGGCAAGCCTATTGGGTGTGTACGCTGATCGAAGAGTCTGAAGAGCTGACCTGTCAGGCCGCCGAAACAACCTACGAAGACCTCACCGCCGCCCTCGGCGAACTAAAAGTGGGCTTGATCCACGGCCGCATGAAGCCTGCCGAAAAAGCAGCAGTCATGGCCGAATTCAAGGCTGGCAACCTGCAACTGCTGGTCGCGACCACCGTGATCGAAGTGGGCGTTGACGTACCGAACGCCAGCCTGATGATCATCGAAAACCCTGAACGCCTGGGCTTGGCGCAGCTGCACCAATTGCGCGGCCGAGTTGGTCGCGGCAGCGCCGCCAGCCATTGTGTGCTGCTCTACCATCCGCCGCTGTCACAGATCGGTCGGCAACGACTGGGGATCATGCGCGAGACCAACGATGGTTTTGTCATCGCCGAAAAAGACCTCGAACTGCGCGGCCCCGGCGAAATGCTTGGCACTCGCCAGACCGGCCTTCTGCAATTCAAGGTCGCCGACCTGATGCGCGACGCCGATCTACTGCCCGCCGTGCGTGATGCCGCGCAAGCGTTGCTGGAGCGCTGGCCTGATCACGTCAGCCCATTGCTCGATCGTTGGCTGCGCCACGGGCAGCAATACGGCCAAGTGTGAGCACCGTCTCAGTTTCAGGGCCATCGTGTCGAACAAGGTGGTTATACTCCTGCCATTGTTTCAAAAACGGATACGCATCATGACCGAAGCTGCCCTCGCCTCCGAAACCCCGCACGCTCCGTCTGTTATTCGGCTGCTGCTCGGCAAATTGAGCATCGCCTACGAAGAAGTCCTCGACCATCACGGCCTCAACGCTGCACGTAAAGTGCAGGCCGTATTGGTGGACGATGCAGTCGGCGCACTGATGGTGCTGTTCCCGCAAAGCCAGTTACTGGACCTAAATCGCCTCGCCGAACTCACCGGTCGCCGGCTGACGGCGGTGTCCACCGAGCGCCTGGAAAAAATGCTCGGCAAGCACAACCTGAGCCTGTTGCCCGGTCTGCCGGCGCTCACCAGCTCACCGTGCCTGTACGAAGAAAGCCTGCTGCGCGAACCGAAGTTACTGATCAACTCGGGCGAGCCAGGCCTGCTGTTGGAAGTATCCAGCGAAGACTTCAAGATTATGCTGACCAAGGCCAGCGCCGCCCACTTCGGTGAGGCCCTGAGCAGCATCCGGCCAAACCTCGACCGCCCCGATGATGACCGCGAGGAAATCACCCAGGCCGTTCAAGCGTTCACCGCACGACGCATCCAGCAACGCCTGGAAGCGACGATCGAGATTCCACCGCTGGCCGAGACCGCGCAGAAAATTATCAAACTGCGCGTCGACCCGAACGCCACCATCGATGACATCACCGGCGTCGTCGAAACCGACCCGGCTCTGGCCGCACAAGTTGTGAGCTGGGCCGCGTCGCCGTACTACGCGTCGCCGGGCAAAATTCGTTCGGTGGAGGACGCCATCGTCCGCGTGCTCGGTTTCGACCTGGTCATCAACCTCGCACTGGGCCTGGCGCTGGGCAAAACCCTGAGCCTGCCCAAGGATCACCCGCAACACACCACGCCGTACTGGCAGCAATCTATCTACACCGCTGCTGTGATCGAAGGCCTGACCCGTGCCATGCCGCGCGCCCAGCGCCCGGAAGCCGGCCTGACCTACCTCGCTGGCCTGCTGCACAACTTTGGCTACTTGCTGCTGGCGCACGTCTTTCCGCCGCACTTCTCGCTGATCTGTCGCCACCTGGAGGTCAACCCGCACCTGTGCCATAGCTATGTCGAACAACATCTGCTGGGCATCAGTCGTGAACAGATCGGCTCGTGGTTGATGCGTTATTGGGACATGCCCGACGAGCTGTCCACGGCCCTGCGCTTCCAGCACGACCCGAGTTATGACGGCGCCTACGCGGAATACCCGAACCTGGTGTGCCTGGCTGTGCGTTTGCTGCGCAGCCGTGGGATCGGGTCCGGGCCGGATGAAGACATCCCGGATGCGTTGCTGGAACGCGTGGGCCTGAGCCGCGACAAAGCCAACGACGTCGTCAGCAAAGTTCTCGAAGCGGAGACGCTGCTGCGCGAACTGGCTTCGCAATTCAGCCAAGGCTAAAACCATCAAGGGCAAGCCCCGCTCCTAAGGATCACCTAAATCCTGCAGGAGCGAGGCTCGCCCGCGAAGATTCCAACTCGGCCCACCTGACAGACATCAAGCCTTAGGCTTAGCCTTCCTCGGCTTCAAATACTTGGTCAACCCCTGGAACCACATCACCAGCGCCGGATTGCCCTTGATCTGAATCGACTTGTCCTGAATCCCCGTCATAAACGCCAATTGCTTGTTCTTCGCCTGCATCGTGGCAAAGCCATACGCCGAGTCTTTAAAGACAATTGCAAACGCCGCCTCGGCATACACGCCGGACTTGCTGGTGATGCGCTGCTCTTTCACCAAAAAATGCCGCGCGACTTTCCCGTCCAGAGTCTGTAGCTGAAACACCAACTCCTTGTCACCCAACTGCTGTTGAAATGCAGGATTGGTCCGGCTGGCCTTACCCATCAACCAACCCAGCATCCACAGAAGAAAACGAAATTTCATGCGCAAAGCCTCAAAGGAAAATGAACGGCTGGAGGAGTGTAGCGAGTTTGGGTGATAGCGACACCATCGGGTTGTGTTAGAAGAAGATGATGGGGTTTTTGCCGTTGATGACTGCCAAGTCACACTTATCGTCAGACAAAAACCCTCGCGTAGGAGCTGCCGAAGGCGGCGAGCTTTTGATCTTCCCATCACTGCACAGCTCAATCACTGCGCTCAGCCACCCGCGCAGGAATCTTCGACGCCTTGCCCGCGCCGCTCATCAACGTGGCGTATTGCTTATACGCCTGGGCTGCCTGCTTCTTGTCCTTCAGACCCCAGTAACTGTCCGCAAGGTTCAGATAAGCCACGGTTCGAGCCGGGTTCCGGGCAATCACCGCGTTCAACAACTCGACCGACTCTTGGTAATAAGCGGGCTTACCTACATCAATCTCAAAGGCCTCCACGGCGCAATTTGTATCCCGTAACTTGATCCACGCACGTTGTGGTTCGTTTAACATCGCCGAATACTCTTCCCCCAATTTGGGATCGGCGAGGTATTGAGATTCAAGCCTGCCCATCAGTTGGTGGTAGCTCGTATTCAGCTGCGAGTCAGTTGCATTTTTTGCAGCCTCGGAACATGGGGAAACCCCCAGGCTAGAGGTGGTTTCACTGCAATCGTCTTGAGCAAAGGCGGCCGAAACCGGCAGTAGCACGAATGCGATTAGCGCGTTGGTTAACCCTAAAACAAAGCGCTTCAACATCTTCAATCCTTTATTCATGTTGGATGAATATCAATATTAAGATTAAAGGTTGACAAACAAATCCGCCACCTCGCCGCTCAAACCAACTAATTGCACGCTTAATGCGTGCGCGCCTCAACTCGAGCTGGAACTTTATTCGCAGCTCCTTTTTTCAACATAGCATCCAGGTAGGCAGCATAAAATGATTTGACCTCATTTTTCCTTCCCAAAGTCCAAAGAGAGTCAGCGATATTGAGCTTAAGTGGAACTCTATCAGGAGCCAAAATTAATAACTGCTTATAAATCTCCATCGCCAAAATATGCTCATCATCTTGGGAAAAATAGAATCCGATATCATTATATTCAGAGATGTTTTCTCTGGAGGATAGCATGCCATACATGAAGAACCCCCCATAAAAATATGGTTCTTCAATGCATCTGCACGAAACTTATTTGAAGACAGGTTGGCAACATTGGCTATTAGCTGCTTGGTCGACTCTCCTTATTTAGAAAAATCAAAAATTTCGCCTGTCGTGACTTTCCACTTTCCATCCACCCAGGCTACGTCACATTGGGACACCGAACCAACGTCCTTAACACAGCCGCTCTCTAAGGATATTGCCTCACAGTGCGCTTGTTCGGAATTTACCGCATTACACTGTTCGTCGATTACATCGCCGAAATCAGTTCGATATACCAGTATAAATTTCCTATCAGGGGAAACCGATTGCGCATCTGAGTAAATCACCCTGCCTATAGGTGCAGACTCTAGTCTGACTCGGGAGGTGATATATTCTAAATGCGTTGTTAGGCCCATAATATTCTACATCGGTCCATCCTCCATGCTGATGCCAATTTTTGAATTGCAGCAAATCTCCAGGGGAACCAGTGATATCAAGCTGGCCTTCATCTGCATGACCGGGTAGGGAGAAGAGCAAAACGAGTAATTCGAGCACATGATATCTTTTAAACATTTAAACTGCCTATTGGCAACAACACTGAAGAGAAATCAAAATAGAAAAGGCACGTATTTATTATAGACAGATCATGGTGCGGCCTACCCATTAATAAATCCGTCCCCTTTCGCTCTTAAGTCATGCATCAATCAGATTAGCAATCTTCAGAGCCGGGGGACGGATATATCAACCCCTTTGTTGACGCCAACTTAATAGATTGGGATTTGAAACCGCATACGCGCCATACATCTCTCGGCAGTTTCGCCATATAACTTCTTAGTCATGGTGCAATTTTTTTCTGCATATTCCTTCCATGACGGTCCAAAATCTGTGTCTCCGCCTACGTACTCAACAGCCTTAGAGTAATTCATAGCAGTAGTTTTCTCATTGACCACTGAGACAGCTTTGTAAAATCCATCACCAATTACACCGGTGCGCAGATACACGAGTTCATTCAAGCGGAAGCTCGTAAACTGCTTAATGCAGGAAAGCTTATCTATCGGCAATTCTTCACCAGTAGCCCCATCTCCTTCTTCCGCACAGTAACTTTCTTTCAGTTTAATCCAGCTTTTTTGCGCACTCAGCAATTCGGGTCTAGATGATGGATCCAATTCGGAAGATAATGCTTTATATTGTTCATTAAGAAGTTTATCAATTTTTGCGAACGACTGCTGCGAACAGTTGATAATGTCAGGGTTAGTTAAATTCGTGGCGCTACAATTAGCATCCGCCAGTACATTACCCGCGGAAACAGACAAAACACAGACAACAAATATTTTATTAATCACTTCCAGCAATTGCATTTTAAAGCCTCCTCAAAAAAAACCGCTTCTTTTTCACGCCTTGTCGCTACCCCGGCCGTTTGAGGATCATTCTCCCAAAGTCTTTTCATACTACGAAGTCGTGAAGGAATAAGCTCAGGTTTGTCGCTATCAAAATCTTCTTTTATTTGCTTCATTTCTATACGCTTCTGTGCCTTAACCGGGGTATTTCCGGTTAGTGCATTCCCTCTATTCACTACAAGAGAGAGAAGCACCCCCTGACAGTCAGGGTGCAGATTTATGGCCTTGGGATACACATCAACAACTTGCTGAGCATATCTTTTCTTCATAATAACCGCCAACTTAAGAGCATTGTCCTTACTAATTGATATAGAACTTACATTATAAACATAATCCCTGGCATCCTGACCTTTCTTACCCAAAGCGCCTTTCAAACTCTCGATCTCATCTGCTGTATAAAGATCTTTAAGCTCCGCATCTACGCCGGCAGCCGTTTGCTGCCCAAGATCATAGCCGTAGCCTATGGTTATACCGCTATTATCATCGGTCAAGGCATACGGATGCTCTCTGTACGCCTCAATCGCCAGAAGAAACTCAAATAGCTTTTTGGATACAACATATGGCCCAACCGTCGTATCTAAGTTATAGACCTCTGCCTTACACTTCTCCGGACATCCTGACAAAAATCCAGCCAATAGCCCGAGTGGGTGAATGTGCTGAATATTAATGTCGCTGGTGATGCCATGTTGCCCGTTCAGCTTGTCCCACCAACTCAGGCGCTCAATACGCGCCTTCTCCTCAACCCACTCCTTATGCGGATCCGAATCGCTGTGCCCCATTAGTTCATCCAGGGAGTCCCACTTTGATTGCTTATATTGCCACTCACTCTCATAACGCGTGACCATCTGAGATATAGGCTGGGAGAACCAAGGTTTTCCGAATGCTTCTTTTATTTCAGAGGGGGTAAGTTTTTTATTGCCATTTTTATCCAGTATTTTATACAACTGCTGCTTCGCAGCGCCATCGTTGGCGGTTCCTACGTTCGGCAGGTACGTCGCTAGCTCCTCTTCAGTCAGACTTTCCTGAGCATGAAGGAATGCAGCCAGGTGATCCACATTGCTAACGGTTTCTTCGATGAAACTGAAGCCATCCCACTCAAAAGGCGAATGACGTGACAACGCAATATCTGGTTCGGCAAACCAACCGCTGATCTCATTACCTGCCGCATCCCCCAGAAGCCCATCCAAACGCCACCAAAGCGTGTAGCTAGTGCTTCCGCCCATAACGACTGGAGCCCTGATTTTTTTCTCCGCAGGCAAAGCCTCAAGCAAGCCGACAGGAATCAAAAAATCATAACCAGTCTCTGTATGCGCATCAGTCACTTTAGGTGGATTTGTAGCATTCATGCCTTGTTTATGGGTAATAAGTGGACTGCCTTTGGGGATCTTCAGCAGTGTCTTCTCAGTCGCCGGCAAGCTGGTGGCCTTGGACTTGCTGAGTTCGGTAAACGCTTTGACGTCCTCACAGCTGAAAACTTCCAGGTGCAACAGGTTCTTGGGGGCTGGATCAGAGTGGTTCTGATATTTCCCAACGTGCCCAATCAAGCTCCCAGCCTTGATCGGAAATGGTCGTTCTAGTAGATGGACAGCATTTTTCTCTGCCGGCTCATTTTTCGTTTCAAGTAATCCTTCCCACACATAGCCGAGTATGCCGTTGGAGGCAGTCAACTCAGGGACGGGGTTACCGGCAACAATTTCTAGCAACTTCTGATACTTGCCGCTTGAACCTTCATTGCCGATTTTCACTTGAGTGCCAATTGGCAGAATGGCTGTCGTCGCACTCGACTGGTTGGCCGCTGCATGCACGGCAAGCCCTTTCTGAGGCGGAGTCATTGGGTCTTTTGCAGCACTGCCGATGACGTAGCTATTGGGTGTTGCACTCGCAGTCATTTCTCGTTTGAAGACCCAGCCTGTTCCCGGCGAAACGTTGGCATCAGCGGGCGTGACACTCACCACTTTGAGCCACCCATGATCCTCTTCGCCGGTTTCAACAACAGTGCCTCGAGGCAATACGGTCAATACATTGTTATAGCCAGGTTTACCGCTGCGTTCCTGACGAACCCTAAGGCCGAGGATTGGGTCGTTCGCAGTTGATTTAACTTGCCATGTGCCACCGCTCCAAAACGCTGGTCGGCCCAAGCCCGGCGTTAATTTGTAGGTGTCCCAATCCAACAGATGCATATACAAACTAAAAAACGTCAGGCTGGGTCCGGCTGCTGGTGCCACTCCTGCGGCTGGCGCAGGAGGTGTGGGAAATTCAAGTCGGTGTTTGACCAGCACGAAACCCGTTGAATAAACCGACTGTGTCGAACCAAAGTCAGACTTTGGGTAAGCCTCATCAATCCGATACGCCACAACCTCACCATCAGCGATACATCTGACTTCCGTCAGATCCTTCACCAAACCGGTGGCCTCATCAAAGTGAACACCACCATGCCAAAGACCGTTAGCGCCTAGTGGGTAGTACCCATCTTTAGCCTTAGCCAGTGCCTTATAAAACTGCTGCGGATCTGTCGCTACTGCCCCCTCCACTGCCAATGGATAGGACCATTTCTCTACTTTGCTTGTTGTCTCAGTCATTACTAATTACCTGATTCCTGATCCCTGGAGGCATGCGCCGTCGAAGTTATTAACCGGAAAAATTGAGCATTCGTTTGGGTTGGCGTTTGACCTGTTCTTCCGGCGCATTCATCAACGCCTGATCCATCAAACTCCCCGCCTTATCCTTATCCGCAGCCCCCGGTAGCACCGGCGGTTTAATCCCAATCCCCGTCCCATTTCCAGCAGACCCACCGGCATTGATCTTGATCACCGGCCCAACCACCGTAATCCCACCGGCGTCGAGCTTGATGAAGCTGCCACCGGCCTTCACCGTCAGCTCCATCCCAGCCTCAATAACAATCTTGTCCCCAGCCTTCAGATGTATCTCTTTCCCCGCACTCGTCAGTTGTGCAGTCCCGAGCTTCACATGCTGGTTCTGCCCAATCGTCAGGTGGTCGTCCATCCGTGTTTCAGTCTTGCGGTCCGCAATCGTGGTGCGATGTTCTTCAGCCTTCAACTCGGTGTAGGTGTTCTTCTCCACCGTATCGTGGCGTTCATTGCCGACACGGATTTTCTGGTCGTGCTCGATGTTTTCATCCCAATCACGCTGGGCATGGATGAAGATTTGTTCCGCGCCTTTCTTGTCTTCGATGCGCAGTTCGTTGTATCCGCCGCCCCCCGGTGAGCTGAGGGTTTTGAAGACGGTGCGGGTTTTGTTGGCCGGCAACTCGTAGGGAACCTGATTTTCCTTGTGGTACAGGCAACCGGTCACCAGCGGTTGGTCGGGGTCGCCTTCGAGGAAGGTGACGAGGACTTCCATGCCGATGCGCGGGATGGCGATGGCGCCGTAGCGGTCGCCGGCCCAACTGCTGGAGACACGCATCCAGCAGCTGGTTTTGTCGTCGGCCAAACCTTCGCGGTCCCAGTGGAATTGCACTTTGATGCGTCCGTATGAGTCGCAGTGGATTTCTTCACCTTTGGGACCGGTGACCATGGCGGTTTGGCTGCCGAGGACGCGGGGTTTCGGGTGTTGCAGGGCCGGGCGGTAGAACACGTTCCACGGAGTGGCGAGGAAGCGGTTGCGGTAGCCCTGGTGGAAGTCGTCTTTGTTGTCAGTGGTGTCGCTGGTCACTGACTCTTCAAGGACTTGTGGTTGCTTACCTTCGTGAAAAATCTCGGTCAGCAGCCAGAGGTCGTTCCACTCTTGGCGCGGGTGGTCGGAGATTTCCAGGAAGTGGCCGCTGCTGAGCGTGGTTTGGTCGCCCCAGCCTTCGGCTTGCTGGTAGTCGGCGCGGTGGCGTTCCAGCGCTCGTTGGCTGAGGAGTTTGCCACGTGTGCGGTCGATGAAGCGGCCGGGGTAGTCGTAGTCTTCCAGGTCTGGTTCGGTGGTTTCGCCGTCGGGATTGCTCTCGGGTTTGTAGGCGGACTCGAGTTGCAGGCGTGGTTTTTCGAAATCGTAGTCGCGGCGCGTCGTGCGGCTGGTGCGGGTCTCCAGGCGTAGTTTGAAACCTTTGATTACCGGTTCGTCGGCGACCATGCCACTGCCCTGTACATACGCGGTGGGCTGGCCAAGTTTCGGGAACACGGTTTGGTCGTCGCCGAACACCAGCAGGTGAGCTTTTTCGCTGTGCTGGAAATGGTAGTGAATACCCTCCTCCTCGCACAGTCGTTGCACGAAGTGCAGGTCGGTTTCGTCGTACTGCACGCAGTAGTCGCGGTCCGGGCATGGCTGGCTCAACTGGAAGCTATAAGCGTTGCCCTTGATGCCGTGCTCGTCGAGGATCAGCGCGATGATTTTCGGCGCCGACATCTGTTGGTAGATGCGCTGGTTGGTGCGGTGATGCAGGTATTGCAGTTGCGGCACCAGGGAGATTTTGTAGCGGGTCAGGCGTTTGCCAGCATCGCCCTGGGCGACGCGGTAGATCTGGCCGTGGATTCCAGAGCCCTGTGGGTCGAGCGCGAGGAACGCCTGTTTGTGCAGGAGTTTTTCCAGGTCCAGGTCCGGGTTTTCGCTGACCAGTTCCAGGTCAAAGCGATACGGCTGGCTGATGCCTTCGGTGCCGGTGAACGACAGCACTTGCAGGTCGCCGTCGTAGTCTTCGACGGTGAGGCTGAAGTGGGTTTCGTTAGCGGGGTTGAACATGGCTAGCTCCCTGTTCGGTAGTCATCCGTTACGCCCGCAGTCGCAGGCGTTGCAGCAAAGACGAAGTGGCGCCCATGGCGTCACGCAGTTGTGCAGCGCTGATCGTGCGATCAGCCGCGTTGAAGGTCAGCGCTTTGCGCAGGGCTGGCCAGCAATGTTTCGGTAGATTCTTCGGTGCGCGCAGCTCGCGCTCCAGGTGCTCGTCGCGGGCCTGGGTCGAGGGCAAGCGGCGGAATGGGTGTTTACCGCCGGCCAATTCGTAGAGCACACACGCCACGCCGTAGACATCGGCGCCGGCGGTCAGCGGCTGGCCTTCGAGCAGCTCGGGGGCAGCGTAGCCGGGGGTCCAGGCGTTGAAGCGGCTGCGACTCAGGTGCGGCAGGCCGGGCAAGATGCCCTCTTCTGCCTGACCCAGACCGAAGTCAAACAGGCGCACGCCGTCTTCGCTGAGCATCACATTGCTCGGCTTCATGTCGCCGTGCAGCACACCACGCGCGTGGGCGTAGGCCAGCGCGTTGAGCAGCGGCAGCGCAATATCGCGCAGCTCAAACCACGGCAGGCCAAGGGGCCGCTCGCAGAGCAATTTGTCCAGGGTCAGCCCACGCATGAGCTCCATGGTGATGAAGGCGCGCTGGCAGTCGGTGTCGACTTCAAAGGTGTGAAAACGCAGCACGTTGTCGTGTCGCAGTCGTCGGGTCAGGGCGAACTCGCTGTAGAGCAAGGCACTGGCGTCCGGCGATTCGGCAAATTCTTCGCTGAGGATTTTCAGCGCGATGTAAGGGTCGGGATCGCCGAACTGTTCGTTCAGCAAGTCCCGCGCACGGTAAACCGCGCCCATGCCACCGGCACCGAGCAGGCGCTCGATGCGGTAACGGCCTGCGAGCACATCGGGCATTTCACCGACGCTGGCCCGGGTCGGCGCCAGTGCGGGTTGTGCCTTATGCGGCTCTCCGTTCAGGGACTTGGCGAACGCAAAGTAGGTCAGGTTGTTGTCCTGCTCTTCGGTCACCAGCAGGTCGTCGATCGGTAGCATGAGTTCAGTCATCGGCGGATCACCACAGCAGTCAAGTTGTCCCGGGCCGAGCCGCGCAAAGCGCCGTCGAACAGACGCTCCAGCGCAACGTGCGGCGCGGTCAGGCTCAGGGCGTTGCCCAAGGCATCGCTGCTGAGGCCTTGGTACAAACCGTCGCTGCACAACAGGAACGTGTCGCCGGGATAAACCTCGAGTTCGAGCACGTCCAGTATCAGCACATCGGCCGCCCCGACCGCACGGGTCAAGGCATGGGCCGAAGGATGGGCACGGGCGTCCTCGATGCTCATGTTTTGCTCGTCGATCAGTTGCTGTTGCAGCGAATGATCCTTGGACAGTTGATACAAACGCTGGCCCCGCCACATGTAGCAACGGCTGTCGCCGGCCCAGATGCAGGCCGCGCGACTGCCTTCTACCAGCAGCGCCACCACGGTGCTGCCCATGATGCTGTCATGACGACCGGCCGTGACGGTCAACTCCTGACCCAAGCGGCGGTTCAGCCAGTGCAAGCACTGGCGTATGCCTTTGAGTCGCTCGTCGAAGTCATCCTGCACCGGCAGTTCGGCCAGGCTGGCGACGATCAACTGACTGGCGATGTCGCCACCCTGATGACCGCCCATGCCGTCCGCGACCACCCACAGCCCCTGCTGCGGCGAGTCGAGAAAGGCATCTTCGTTGCGCGCCCGAACCTTCCCGGCATCGGTACGCGCAGCGCTGCGCCAAGGACTGGCAACCAGCATCAGAGCTGCACCGGCATACGGAAGGTGCGCAGCACGCCCATGTCAAACGGGTTCGGCGTGCGTTGGCTCGACAGCAAGTAGTTGGCGCGCAGGCCACCTACGTCTGCTTTCAACACCAGCACGTCGCGACCGGTCATGTACTCGGTCTGCATCAGGTCGAACAGACGGAACAGCGACCATGGGCCCGTGTTTTTTTCGATACCGATCGGGCGACCGACCATTTTGTCGAGGACCAAGCTGGTGCGACCATCTTCAGCATCGGTCGGCCATTTGAACGACACCGGTACGATCGGGCCATGACGGTATTCGATGGTCTTGTCGCCAAACTTGAACTCGGAACGGCTGACGGCCGGGTCGAGGGTGTACGGCTCAAGTTTGAACTGCACCTGCGGCTCGGCCGGGTTCTCGGCAAAGAAGCTCTGGCGAATGGTTTGGGCCGCGGCCATTTGGTCGAGGTAGACCTTGGAGATCGGCAGGCTGTGACCGTCGACGCTGCGCATGCGGTAGTTACCCGGATCGCCGCTGACGAATGGACGCATGTAGGTGTCGAAGAAGCGATCAACGATGCCCTGGGCCTTGAAGAACTCGCGGAAGTCGTTGATCGCCACGTCGCTGGTGCTGTGGGCGCTGAACGGATAACGCTTGTTGATCGCCTTGCCATAGAAGCCGTACAGCTCGCTCTGGTAGCGCTGGTTCAGGTACTGGTAGGAATCGTTGAGTACCAGACGCCAGGTGTCTTCGGCCAATACGTTAAACCAGACACTGACCGGACGCGGCAAACGGTTGGACGCATTGCGCAGGTTGCTCAGCGCATCACGCTGGCCGCCCATGCGGGTCTTGGCCATTTCGAACGCAGCCTGCTCCGGCGAACTCGCGCGGGCCAGGCTGGCGACTTGCAATTGCAAGTCGTTGAGCGCTTGCAAAGCCGGGGTCAGGTCAGCGGCTGGGCCGTTATTGTCATCCAGCAGACGGTGCAGGGGTTCGAAGCGCCGTTGCAGGGATTTCTTGGCGGTGTCCGGCAGGTTTTTCGCGGCGGCCATGTCGGACGCCTTATCGGCGGCGGCAGACGCCAGTTTGCCGAGTTTGCCCAACTTGCCTTTCTGCTCGGCCAGTGCCCCAGCGGCATCGGCCGCCTGATCAACCGGTTCGGCTTCTGCCGGGAACCGGGTGTTCTCGCGCACTTCCACCAGCAGTTGCAGCACTGGGGAGTTGGCCGAAGTCAGGCCCGCCAGTTGCTCGGCGCCTTCGCTGAAGTCGCTGATCGCAGGTAATGCAACCTGGCCGACCGCTTCACTCCAGAAGTTGGCGTAGTCGCGGAAGTACAGTTGCTCCAGTTCGACCATCAGACGACGCAAGTCCATGCCGCTGATTCCCGAACCTTCACCCAGCACCCAGTTGTCCCGCAGGATATCGCTGACCAGCGTAGCGCCTTGGACCGAGAAGTATTGCTGATAACCCTGCTGGGTATAAAACCCGGGGATTACATAGTCGGTGCCGACAAATAGCGAAGCCTGTGGGCCGATGTGTTGGCTCAAACGGTATTCAGGCAGGTTGCGGGCCTGCTCGCGCAGCATCCGGTAAACCACATTAGCCAGGGACTCGCTACGCAAGACCTGACGCGCCTGAGCCACCAGTTGATCGTTCAGCGGGTAAATAAAAGGCTGCTTGAGCAAACGCTCAAAGTGGGCGTTCAAGCCATTCTGCACGGCGGTGTTGCCGGCGTAACGCTGGGACCACTCGGTGGCCACCCAATCTTTAAGCCATGGACCGTCGCGACGGTCTTTCATGTTCAGCATCAGGTACGCACGCAGGCTGTTAAGCAAGCGTTCGCGGTCCTGCATGTTGGCGCGAATCTGCGCTTCAAGCAGGGTCGCGACCCTTGGCAACAGCTGAGTTTCAAGCTCACGCTCGTAGGCAGCCTTGACCACCGGGTTGGCGTCTTCGCCCTGATACAGACCGCCACGCTCGTGGTAACCGACGTCCCCTTTTTTCGGGAAGACCTGAGTCGCCGCGTAGCTGCTATCGAGGGTCTTGAGCACCGCCATGGAGTCATCACGCGGGGTCAGGACTGCGCGCTGCTGCGTCCAGGTTTGGGCCAGGGAGCGCAGGTTTTCCAGACGCTCATAGTTGGCCGAGAAACCGCCCGCCCAGAGCAAACCGAACAGGCCCAACGCGGCCAATGCGCCCACGTACAGCGCACGCTGGCCCCAATGAATGCGGTTGCGTTCGCGCTTGTCCAGGCCGGCCAGATCGGCCTCGGGGAAAATGACGCGGCTGAGCAAATGATGAATGAATCGCGAACGGCCACTGCGCAGTGTCGGCAACGTACCGGTTTTCAAGCCCAGATTGGCGCCGATATTGGCGGTTGTCTGGTCCATTTCTTCGACCAGGTGCGGCGCGCTGGTCAAGTAGAAACCACGTAACTGGCTGGAACGCTGGTAGCGGTTGCCGGTGAACGCCATGTCGACGAACAGACACAGGCGCTCGCCGATCAGCCCCAGTTGATGCGGGAAGTCGAGGATGCGGCCACGACGCTGAGTGTCGCGTTCCTGGTGCATGCGCATGATCACTTGGCTGTTCAGGCGCCGCAGCAGCTCTTCGAACTCGGCGCGTAGCACCGTGGCATCGCTGCCGCGCTGGTCTTTGCGGAAGCTGGTGCCGAGCACCTGATCACTTTCTTCGCGAGTCAACTGGTCGAAGAACTCTTCAAAACCCAGCAACGTGTCGGCCTTGCTCAGCACCAGATAAACCGGCACGTCGACATGCAGCTTTTGATGCACCTCTTGCAGGCGCTCGCGCACTTGGCGCGCCAGGTTTTCCAGGTCTTTCTCGTCGGGGTACAGCAGGGTTTCCACCGGAATGGTCACCAATACGCCGTTCAACGGACGGTTGCGGCGACGCCTGCGCAGCAAGTCGAGCAAGGTGCTCCAGGCATTGCTGTCCACATCGGGCTCGCCCTGGGTCAGGTAACGCCCGGCCGTGTCGATCAGCACGCCATGGTCAGCGAAATACCAGTCGCAGTGGCCGGTGCCTTGGGTATCGCGGGTCAGTTTGCGGTCGATCTTGTTAATCGGAAACTCAAGCCCCGAGAAATCCAGCAGGCTGGTTTTGCCGCTCGATTTTGGGCCGATCAACAAGTACCACGGCAAATCATTGCGCCAGCGCTCACTGCGACCGCGGTACAGACTCGAGACTTTCAGGGTTTTGAGGGCGTCCTTGAAACGCACCTTCAGTTCCTTCTCCTCTTTGTCAATCAGCTCTTCACGGCGAATGCGATCCTGGCCATCTTCGGTTGCCTCGACCGCCTTCTTGCGCACACCCGCGCGCCAGCTGACGAAGACCATGGTCAGGCCCCAGATCAGGAACAGCACACTGATGGTCAGCAGGCGGGAGGTCGAACCTTCCCAGAATTTGTAGTCATCAACCGCCAGCAGCGGCCCGACGAACCACACCAGCAGCGCCACAAACAGCACCACCAGCAAGGTCCAGACCCAGGTCTTGCGCAAGAATGCGCCGACTTTCTTGAAAAACTTTTTCATCACACGTCCCTGTTTACGGCTGCGACTGCGGCTTGACCGCGGCCGGATCTAGCTGCTGATAAGGTTGCAGAATGGCTTCGCGTTGCTCGCCCAGCACCCAGGCAAACCCCGAATACATCACCACCAGGCACACCACGGTGAACAGCACGACCATCCACGCCGGCACGATGCGCACCAGGCTGCGGCGCTGATCGTTCAAGCCTTCCCAGTGCGGGGACAGCTCGCGTGGCACGTCGCCGCGCAGTTGACGAATCTGACGGTACAAGGCGTCGCGGATACCTTCGAGTTCGAGCATGCCGCGCGCTTGCACGCGGTACTTGCCTTCGAAGCCCAGGGACAGGCACAGATACATCAGTTCCAACATCGGCAGGTGCTTGACCGGGTTTTTCGACAGGCGATCCAGCAGGCTGAAGAATTTCTCGCCGCCGAAGGTTTCATTGTGGAAACTGCTGAGCAGGCTCATCTGCGACCACTCGCTTTCGTTGCCCCACGACGTGGTCACGACGGCTTCATCGACCACCGTGCAAAGCACGTAACGCGCGGCCATCACCTGGCTGCTTTCGGCGCCGTTATGCAGCGCGCGAACATCAAACAGTTTCAGGGCGCCGCTCAGGTGCTCTTTAAGGGCGTACATGTCTTCACGGCTGCCGCTGTGCTTGAGGCGCACGACTTCCGACAGCAACTCGGACGCGGCGGCCACCAACGAGTTGAGGCTGATATTGAACGCTTCGGCCGGACGCAGGCGCGCGGCGTAGATCATCCGTTCTTCCAGCTGTTCGAAACGCGGCGGAGCCGCGAAGTCAGTCAGCGGACTCGACGCCGGGCCGTGACCCTGACGATCGAGCAGGACGGTCTTGTCGTCCTGATTGTGTTCCAAGTCCTTCGTCATGTCGGTCAGTTCCTGATGGCCCAGAATTTCAGTTCAAGCTCGGCGAATTC
The DNA here is from genome assembly GCF_034351645.1 of Pseudomonas sp. DC1.2. Taxonomy (NCBI): domain Bacteria; kingdom Pseudomonadati; phylum Pseudomonadota; class Gammaproteobacteria; order Pseudomonadales; family Pseudomonadaceae; genus Pseudomonas; species Pseudomonas sp. DC1.2. The sequence goes on from NZ_CP133782.1 coordinate 5,511,437, forward strand.
GCCGGACACGTGGAACGCAAAGCCGCCGGAGCGCTCGAGTTGTGCCAGGTCTTCGGAACTGAGTTCGAGGATGAAATAGGTTTTGTTGGAGTGAAACGCGATCTGCCGCGGGGCTACCGGCAACGGTTTGACCTTGATGCCCGGCAGATGCAGGTTGACCAGTTGGCGAATGCGCTCCACCGGACCGACCTTGAGGTGCGCCGGCAAACGCTGGCGCAGCTCTTCGGAGTCGCAGTTGGCACTGGCCGCCAGCACGAACGAAGCCGAGCCCAGCAGTTTGTGGTCGTGCAGCGGCGACACGATGATGCCGTACTGACGCGCTTGCAGGACCAGTTCGATGGCGTGCTGTTCGAGCACCATCGATAGCACCTGACGAATCGCTTCCATCAATTTGCGAAAACTCGCGCCCTGGTCGCTGTGCTGGTAACGGCTGTCCAGGCGCGGACGTTTACTGTCGCTGGAGAACGTCGCCAGATCGCCGAGCATGGTCAGCAGCGTGCGGTACAACTCTTCCGGATGAACCTGCTCCAGACCGAGGTAGTGGCGCAGCAGCAGTTCGGTGCGGTTGATCAGTTGCAGCATCATGAAGTCGCCGACTTCCGCGCCACCGACCTTGCCATTGGAGCGGATCCGGTCGGCGATAGTGTCGCCCCGGTGGCCGAGCATGCTGATCACCTCTTTAAGGCACGACAGCAAATAGCTCGATGAATGTGCCTGTATATAGGTCGGCACAAAGTCCGGATCGAGGCTGATCACGCCGTCCGGCGTGGTGTCGAGCACTTCGCAAATCTTCAGCTTCACGTAGGCCTGATCGCTCTGCTGCTCACCCAGCAACAAACGGAAGTCCGGACGGGCGCAACTGACCTGGCTGGAGGAATCGTCACCGGCGTTGGAATCGGCGACTTCCGCTTCGTAAGCCGTGTAGCGCGCCAGCACGTCAGACTGCTCCGCACGGCGGGCCTCGATGTGGTTACCGGTGACCAGCGGCAGCGCCAGGTAGACCGGCGTGTTGCCGGTGTTCGGGGGGACGTCCAGGGCCAACGGTTCGGTGTTGCCACCCAATTCGAACAGGCTGCCATCCGGCAGAATCCCCGAGGCCTGGCTGATCACCACTTTGCCCATGTTGAGGAACTGCAAGTCGATGTCCAGGTTCAGGAAACCCCAGGTGTAGCTGCCCAGCAACTGGGTGCGGGTCTTCATCTGATGTTCGTAGTAACGATCGTTGTGCTGGAAGTGCTGCGGACGCAGCAACATGCCTTCCTGCCAAATGACTTTATGTGAATTCATGATCAGTCATCCGCCTTGGCGAGCGCTTCGTGGGTGTTGCGAATGCCGGCCTGGTCCAGGGTCAGATCAACCTCAGTGACTTGCACCGGAGTGACTTGCACCGTGTAGCGCCATTTGGTTTCCGGCAGGTCACGGTAGGCGGCGAGCACGCCAACGTAGCGGCTGCCCTCTTCCACGCTGAGCTTAAGCTCGACGGTTTCACCAGGCCTTAGCTCAAGCTCTTCGGTGGCGACCATGTCCGGGGCCAGGGATTCCTTGGCGCGCTCGTACAGGCTGAAGAAGTCAGCATTTTCAAACGCCACCGGATGCTTGAGTTCGAACAGGCGCACAACGATCGGCGACGGACGACCGTTGAGGTCTGGGTTCAGCTGATCGCTGGCGGTCAGTTTCAGGTTGACCTTGGTCACGGTGGAGTAAGGCGACAGCGACGAGCAGCCAGCCAGCAGCACCAGGGCCGCAAGCGCCATCAGCGTCTTGATAAAAGCGGTCGAGCAGCGAGACATGCGCATCATCCTTGGTGGTCGGTGTGTAGGGTGGAAATCAAGCGGATCTGTTCTTCATAGGCCTGGGCGAAGTCGCGGGCCAGCAAACGCTCGCTCCAGTCGTCGTCCTGACGCAGCGCTTGGTGATAACGACCGTAGGCTCTCCAGCGGCTGCCGGAAGTGGCCAGTAACGGCTTGTTGTCGCGCTCGAAACGCAGGGTCAGCTGTTGCGGCGAGAAGTGTTCCAGCGTGCCGCGAACGGCGGCGCGGCTGGCGGTCAACAACGCCACCTGGTGCGCCTGCAAATCGCGGAAGGCACGCGAAATCGCCTGCTCCGGCGGTAACTGGCCCGGCTTGTTCGGCTGCAACAGAATGCCCAGCGCTTCACTGGCATCAACGGCGAATTTCAGCGGGTTCTTCTGGGTGCCTTGCACAGTGGTCTGCGCCAGACGCAGTTCGTTTTTCAGCTCGCTGCGAGTGCGCAGGCTCTGCTGCAAACCGGCAACACTCTGCCGGAGCAGGCGTGCAGCATTCAGCGCCAGAGCTTCGCGAGCGTCGTGATCGAGGCCTTTGACGTCCACGCCCAGGGCCGCACCGAAGTGTTCCCAGAAACCTTCGCTTTGCCGCTCAATCGCTTTCGGCGCCGGGACAGGTGCCGATTCTGCCGGGGCGTCGATCAGCTCCGGGACCATCAGGCTTTCCATGTCGATACGCGCGTAGTCGGCCCGCTGACGGGTGTCCTGCGGCGCGTTGCTCGGGGAAATCAGTTCGTCGATTTCCGAGTACACGCGCTCTTGCTGGTCGAGGGCGTTGAGCGGGTCGAGGTCGAGGAACGCATCGTCCGGGATGATGCTGCCCGCAGGCATCGGACGACCGGCTTCGACGTCGAAGTTAGCCGGGTCGCGGACCAGCCGCGCACGGATCTCGAAACCACCCAGCACGTACACGCTGCCGTGCTCGATACGCATGGCTTCGCCCTTGCGCAGGCGCGCGCCGCTTTCGCTGTCCTGGATACCGTTGCTGCTGGTGTCGGTCAGGAAAAATGTACCGTCGCGGTAGCTGATCATCGCGTGATGATTGGACAGGTGCCGCTTGCGGTCCGGGATGATCCAGTCGCAGTCGTCGCCCCGGCCAATGACGCCACCGGCCTGCTTGAAGGTTTTCTGGCACAACTCCGTGGGTACGAACTGCGTGGTGCTCAGCATTTCGAAAACCAGTTCCATGATGATGCTCCTTGCGGTCACTTGCCGCGATTGACCGCCTGCGGATCACCCAATGGGCGATAGGTGTTGTCGTTGAATTTGTAATTGCCGCTGCAGCCACCGAGGCCGCATAGAACGACGAGGGTCAGCAGGACGGCTTGCCAGTGACGAACAGACATCAGAGGGTCTCCAGGGGTAGACAAAGCACAAAGCGCCGACCGGTTTGGGCAGCGCTGTCGAAAGCGTATGAGGTGAAATCGAAGGTCGTTTGCCTAGCCATCGAAATCACCCAAGTTGATGTTCAGGCGCCCGAGTCGGTACAGCAGCGTGCGGCGTGGCAGCCCGAGTTCACGTGCCGCGAGGGTTTGGTTGCCGTCGTTTTTGCGCAGGCAATCGAGCAGCAGACTGCGCTCGACCTGCTCCAGGCGTTCGCGCAAGTTCAGGCTGCTGTCTTCAGGCATGGCTTCGATGCGCAGGGAAAAATGCTCGGCCAGCAACTCGCCGCCCTCGCACAGCAGCACGGCACGTTCGACCAACCCCTTGAGTTCACGCACGTTGCCGGGGAAGGCGTAACCGGACAGGTGATCCAGCGCCGCATCGGACCAGCACACGGCATCGCGCTGCAAAAAGGCGCAAGCCTTGTCAGCGAAGTGCCGGGCCAGGTCGAGGATGTCGCCTTCACGCTGACGCAAGGCCGGTAGCTCAATCGGGAATTGCGCGAGGCGGTAGTACAAGTCCTCGCGAAACTTGCCTTCGCTGACCAGCACCGATAAATCACGGTGAGTCGCGGCGATGATGCGCACGTCGATCTTGTGAGTATCGTTGGAGCCCAGCGGACGAATCTCGCCTTCCTGCAACACCCGCAGCAGCTTGGCTTGCAACGACAGCGGCATGTCGCCGATTTCATCGAGCAGCAAAGTCCCGCCATTGGCCGCATCGAACAGCCCAGCGCGGTCGCGATCAGCGCCGGTGAACGCGCCTTTGCGATAGCCGAACAACTCGCTTTCAAGCAAGTTTTCGGGGAACGCCGCGCAGTTCTGCACGATGAACGCCTGAGAGCGGCGCGGGCCGCAATCGTGAATCGCCCGTGCAACCACTTCCTTGCCGGTGCCAGTCTCACCGCGCAACAGCACGGTGTAAGGGCTGTGCAGCACTTTGCTGATCAGCGAATAAGTCTGGCGCATGGCCGCGCTCTTGCCGATGAGCCCATAACCGCTGGCGCTCGGGACACTACGGGTAACAGGGGCCGTGAAGCTCGTCGGCTGACGCAGGCGTTGCAGCAAATGTAACTGGCCAAGCACGAACGACCCCAACTGCCCAAGGGAATCGGCAAAGCCTTGAAGGTCGACATGCCGGTGACTGGCGCACAGCAATAAGCCTTCAACGGCCTTGTGCTGATTGACCATCGGCACGCACAACAGCGACTGCCAGGGTCTGGTCTGCGGCGGCAGGAAACTGGTTTCATGCAGGCTGCCGCTCAGCTCGCCGAGGCTCACCACGCGGTTCTGACACAGCGCAAATTGCAGCAGTTGTTCGCCGTTGTAATCGGCTGGCAGGCTGGCCGTTTCACGGGGTTGCAGAATACCGTTGAGGCACTCAGCGTTCATCCCCAGGCACATGTGAGTGGCGTCCAGCAGGTACAGCTGCGTCAACTCGCAACCACTGAGTTCGGCCAGACCGCGCACGAAGTCACCCAGCAGCGCAGCACCGTCCGCCGCCCGCGACAGGCTGGCGAACTGCGCCAACAACGCTTCAGCATAGACCAGCGGTTGCGGCACTTGAGTGAACATCACACCCACCTCAGGCGAACTCGCACGTCACGCTGGCATTGCCGTCGAGCGTCGCATGCACACGCTTGAGGCTTTCGCCTGTCGCCATCGCATCGAGCAAACGATCAGCCACCAGCGGCAGCACGTGCAGGTCCAGCAAGTGGTCGATCAGGCGTGCGCCGCTGTCGCTTTGGGTGCAGCGTTCGGCCAGGTGATCGACAAGGTTCTGGCAGTAGGTGAAGTCGAGCTGGCGGCGGTTCAGGCGCTCGCCCAGACGACCGAGTTTGATTTCGATCAGCTCGCGCAGCACCGGGCCGCCTACCGGGTAGTAAGGCACTACGCGCATGCGTGCCAGCAACGCCGGTTTGAAGTGTTTGCTGAGCACCGGGCGAATGGTCTCTTCGAGCACTTCGGCGGAGGGTCGTGCGCCGTTTTCGCAAAGCTCGGCGATGCGGTCGCTGCCCAGGTTAGAGGTCATCAGGATCAGCGTGTTGCGGAAATCGATCTCGCGACCTTCGCCGTCGTTCGCCACGCCTTTGTCGAAGATTTGGTAGAACAGGTTGAGCACATCCGGGTCGGCCTTCTCGACTTCATCGAGCAACACCACCGAGTACGGCTTCTGCCGCACAGCTTCGGTGAGCATGCCGCCCTCGCCATAACCGACGTAGCCTGGCGGTGCTCCAATCAGGCGCGAGACGGTGTGCTTCTCCTGGAATTCGGACATGTTGATGGTGGTGATAAAACGATCACCGCCGTAGAGCAAATCAGCCAGCGCCAGCGCGGTTTCGGTCTTGCCGACGCCACTCGGGCCCACCAGCAGGAACACGCCCACCGGTGCATCAGGTTTGTTCAGGCCGGCAGCGGTGGCGCGCATCGACCGATCCAGTGCGTGAACCGCTTGTTCCTGACCACGGATGCGGACACGCAGGTCGGTGGCGAAGCTGGCGACTTTGGCATTGTGTTCGCGGGCCAACTGGGCCAACGGCACGCCAGTCCAGGCGCTGATCACTTCAGCCACCAGACGCGGGCACACTTCGAAGCTCACCAGACGCTCTTTGACTTGGGCTTCGGTCAGCGTGCGATGTGTATCGTTGAGCGCGGCCTCCAGAGACTCGACGCTTTGCGCTTCGTCTACTGGCACGTGCAGCGTTTCGATCACGGTGCCTTCGGCGTCTTCTTCCACCGTGACGATGGGCTCGACGGCAGCAACTTCACGAGCCTTGGCCAGTTGCTGACGCAAGTCCAGCAAGCGTTCAGCGAGTTCTTTCTGTTCGGTCCAGAGGACTTCCAGCGCGACCCTTTCGTCTTCGGCTGCGGTCAGACGATCTTCCAACGCGTCCAGCGCTTCGTGATCGATCAGCAGACCGGCCTCGGCATCGCGACGCAGGGCCTGGCGTTGACGGCCACCTTCAGCCAGTTCGCCGCGCAGACGTTCGAGGCTTTCCGGTGCGGCGGCGAGGCTGATGCGAACGCGCGCACACGCGGTGTCCAGCACATCGACGGCTTTGTCCGGCAGTTGGCGCCCCGCGAGATAACGAGCGGACAACTCGGCCGCAGCGACCACCGCGTCATCGCGCAGGTAAATGCCATGGCTCTTCTCGTAGACCTGCGCCAGACCCCGCAGGATGGTCACCGCTTCGCTGACGGTCGGTTCGTGCAACTGCACGGGTTGGAAGCGACGAGCCAGGGCCGGGTCTTTTTCAAAGTATTTCTTGTACTCCGCCCACGTGGTGGCCGCAATGGTGCGCAATTCACCACGGGCCAGGGCCGGTTTTAGCAAGTTGGCCGCGTCGGAACCGCCGGCATTGCCGCCCGCACCGATCAGGGTGTGGGCTTCGTCGATGAAGATGATGATCGGTTTTGGCGAGGCTTTGACTTCGTCGATCACGCCCTTGAGGCGGCGTTCGAATTCACCTTTTACGCTCGCGCCCGCCTGCAACAGGCCCATGTCGAGTGACAGTAACTCAACGCCTTTCAAGACTTGCGGCACTTCCCCGGCGGCGATGCGCGAGGCCAGACCCTCGACGATGGCGGTTTTGCCGACACCAGCTTCGCCGACCACGATCGGGTTGTTTTTGCGGCGACGAGCGAGGATGTCGATCATCTGGCGGATAGCACCATCGCGGCATAGCACCGGGTCGAGTTTGCCGTCACGAGCCTGTTGGGTCAGGTTGTGGGTGAAGCGCTCCAGCAGGGACTCGCCCGGCACGGCAGGTTTACCGGTGGCCGGTTGCTCTTTCTGCGACAGGGCAAATTCTTTCAGGCGCTCGATGTTGAGTTTGGACAGCAACGACTGATAACGACTACCGGCGTAGCGCATCGGATTGCGCAGCAGCGCGAGGATCAACGCAGCCTGCTCAACCTGGCTTTGGCCCAGTTCAAGGTTGGCCACCAGCAACGCGTCTTGCAGCCACTGCACCAGCTCCGGGGCAAACACCGGGTTGCGTGAGGCACTGTGTTCGACCCGTGATTGCAACGCAGCACTCAGCTCACCGGCATCGACTTCAGCGTCTTGCAGGGCGCGTGCGAGCAATCCTTGCGGGCGCTCCAGCAGGCCCAGCAGCAGGTCTTCGACGAGGATCTTGCTGCCGCCACGGGCGACACAGCGCTCAGCCGAACTTTCCAGGTCACGACGGGTTTCGGCGTCCAGCGCCTGGATCAGTTGTTGCAGGTCTACGTTGATCATAGGTCTCACGTCCTTAATGAATTTTGCTGCCCAAGGTCACCACGCCGTCCGCTTTCTCGCGGCCGAGCCAACTGGTCCACCCCAGGCGACAGGCGTTCTGCTCACCGATGCGCAGTTCGCGGATTTCTTCCTGGCGCAGGACCAGGCGAATGTCGTAATCGAGTGGGTCACGCAGGGTGAACCGCACCAGCGCGCACAGCGGCTGGTAGCCGAAACCGATTGGCAGGAATTCGTGAAAGCGCAGCCAGTCGAGCTCGCGAATGTGAATCCGGAATTTGCCACTGCGGTCACGCACGCTGTCACCCAGCACCAAATCTTCACCCAACAGACTGTTGGCGCGGCCCAGGCGATTGCGCTGCTCGTCGAGAATTTCTACCCGGCGTTCGATGCACTGCTCGATGGTCAGCTCAGCGTGTTTGAAGTAATAACGCAGCACCGCCTCGATCAACGCCGCCGAGTGCGCGCGCAAGCTGAGCAGGCCGAGGTAGGGCAGCAGGCGTTTCCAGTTCAGTTCCTGGGCCCGGCGAATCTCTTCGCCGCCGAGGCCGATCAGGGCAAACAGCTGCGCCGAAAACGGGTCGAGGGCACCACTCTGGAAGCTGGCGCGGTAGCGGTACTTGCGCCAAATCGGCAGCATCAGCCGTTGCAGGCGATGGTGGAACAGGTCAAGAAAGTTACGCGTCGGGTTACCGTCTTCGCTGTCGCCCAGGGCCTGCTCGCCATAGAACGCCGGCAGCGGCGAACCGGAGCCGACCAGGCCGATCAGGTTGAAACGCAAACGTGCGCGCAGTTGGCCGTGCTCTTTGAAAAACTCCACACGATCGACGTCGCTGCCAGGGAACCCAAGGCTCGGGTTGGCCTGGAATTCCAGCTGGTCGTACAAGTCATCATGGCTCAGGTGCGGGTGGGCCTCGCGCAGCCGGTCAACCACCAGCAGCACGGCCTGAAACAGCGAGTACTCGCGTATTCCTTGGGTCAGTCCGCTTAAAGCAGCGGCTGAAGGCCCATACGTGGTGTCCATTGGTACACCTCTCCCTGTGTGCTTTTTACCCGCAGCTCATGGTACGAATTGAGACTGGCGTAAAGCGCGAAAAACTCGTTAAGAACCGAAGCGAAAACGAACAGATCGCCCTCGCCGATATAGCCTTCCGGATCGATGGTCAGCTCGGTGCGCAACCCGCGCACCGGCAACCCTCGGTGCAATCGGTCGACATGCTTGTGCTTGATCGACTTGAGCCCGCCCAGCAGGCGCTTGCTGACTTTTTCCGCGTGTTGGTCGTAGTAGCGCGGCAGGTCATAGGTTTCCAGAATCACCTTCAACGCGTTGACGTCGGCCAACGACAGGTAGTTCAGCGACATGTTGCTGATCAGTTTCCAGAGAAAGTCACGGTTCAGCGGCGGCGCGAAACTGGACGTGGCCGGGGTGATGTTGCGGAACGTCAAAAACTCCGGGGTCTCTTCGCAGGACTGATTGATGCTGCCGAGCTTGAGCTTGCGCGGCAGGTTCTGGTTGGTGCACATCAGCTCGATCGACAGGGTTTCGTGGGCCTCGGTGTGACGGATACCGAAGCTCAGGTGTGTGTCGAGGCCGTCATGCAACGAAGATGAACGCTGGCGAATGCTGTAATGCGGACGACTGGTGAGCACGTCGAAACTGGGGTCGTGCTCAAAGGATTCGAACGGCACGTACTCCTGATAGCCCAGGCCGCCCGGCTTCCAGCCCGTGACGGTTTCCACCGAAAACACACCGCAGTTTTCCAAGTCGTATTCGGCCGGCAGCAGTAGGTATTCGTCCTGCTTGCCGTCGAGGCGAATGGGCAACGCATCGTGCTTGAATAGATTAACGATGGGCGTGCAGTAGAGCTTTACGTTTTCCAGGGTCGGACGCAGACGCTGGATGCCGCTTTTGCGAATGTCGAAGCGCAATTCCAGGCCACGCATTTGCTTGAGCATGTCTTCCGGCAATGCCTTGAGCAGATCGAGGCCGTTGACATCGACGAACAGGAATTTGTCCTGAAAGGCGAAATACTCTTGCAGGTAGCGGTAGCCACGGAAGGTATTGAGCGGATACGGGATCAACGCTTCTTCTTCGGCAAACCCCACCGGCTGCACACGGTCGCCGGGCATCTTGAACGCCATCGGCGTGCCATTGGCGCCATTGATAGGCTTACCTTCGCCATCCAGCGGGATCAGCTCGATGCCTTCCAGGTTACGCAGCAGGCTCAGGTAAAGCATCTGGCTGATATAGCGCTCGCCAGCGAAGTGCAGGCGCAGACAGCTCAGTTCCAACTCACCGAGATGACCGTCAGCACTCATCTCCAGGCGCAGGCTCAACAATGAACCGTCGCCCTTCACCGAATACGTCAGCGCGGCCAGATCCAGCGGCAATACTTGCGTTGGGTAGCACGTGCGGAAACGGCAGCGCACCTCATTAATGGGCTGACTCTCTACCGGCGTATCGCGCTCAACCAGCAACGCAGGACCGGAACGCTTCAACGGGTCGAACTGCAAAATGCTGAACGCCGGCAACGGCCGCATGTAGTTGGGCCACAGCAGGTGCATCAGAGAATGGCTAAGCTCCGGCAACTCGTCGTCGAGCTTCTGCCGCAGACGACCAGTCAGAAAAGCAAAGCCCTCCAGCAACCGCTCCACGTCCGGGTCCCGCCCGGCCTGACCCAGAAAAGGCGCCAACGCCGGGCTACGCTCGGCGAATCGGCGACCTAACTGGCGAAGTGCGGTGAGTTCGCTTTGGTAGTAGTGGTTAAAGGACACGGATTACCTGCCTGGTATTGAATCTCATGAAAAAACTGTCCTGCGGGGCTTGACCGTTATCATTACAATCCACCGCCCGAAACATCCGGGGAAGCAACCATAAAAATAAAACGCTACCGAGCCATAGACTTAGTAGAACTATATTTCTCGACATTCCTGATGCATCCCAACCCACAACAACCCCATAAACGACTGCAACCTGAATCAAAAAAACGGACATCCGACTTAAAGGCAAAGACAACAAATAGGTATACGGCTCAACCATCCCATACCTTGCCACGACCGAAATATCGTAAACAGTAAGTGGCAAAACCAGAGCGACGGCCAAAACCAGCATCAGCTTTGTTATCCGTATTCCCATAACGATCATTAGCCTAATTACACGCTGGAATGATCCAGCCTTCATATCCGTTTGCGGTCGGATAAATGGCGCGTGAATTTACCCACTGCGAGCGCTCATCTGTTGTAAATTCTTTTTGCCAAAACAGCCATTCGGAAGACTTTAAAAGTTTATCTTCCTTGTTATACACCCGAAAAAAAGCCTCACTCGCAAAAAGCCTAACTAGTTTCCCGGGTACGCCTAAAGCCGCATACTGGGGAATATAAGAATTTATATAGCACGTCCGGGATTCGTTCCAAGTGGTGGAATATACACCAGCCAAAGCGGCCGCTTCGGTCTTGAGATACATCCAATAAATGAGTGCCATCCCGAGAACTACCGTGATTGAAATTGGCACCACATAAGTCTGTTTCATACTCATTTACCTGAAGCCCGCGATTGAAACTCTTCAAAATCGACTGGACCAAGATGGATAATGAATGACGTCTCATACAGCTTTACAGCTGTATAAATCATCATGTCACCACCTTTTTTATTAAGCTCCCGATATTTATTAAAATGACCATTAGTCACCTTGAAATAACGAGTATCGCCTTTATCGATAAAGCCTGGCTCACTCAAATAATCGATCGGCCCTGGACGTATAACGCCTTCCCGGCTCCAATAGCCAAGAAGCTGATCACCGTCGACATTTAGAAAGTCATAAGTGTCTCTAACATAAAAACCGACCTGTTCAATCTCGATAGCTGGAAATCCATGATCATTTGAAATTGTTCGAAACTTTGTCGCTGCAATCTTGACTACAAAAGTGCCTAATGCCCCATATACATCATCGAGAGAATCTGTTGCCTTTTCCCATGTTGTCGCGCCGAACCTGATGATATTGAATTGAGAAAGTTCTTCCAGCTGAATTGCCGACTTATCACTGTAGTCAACATAGGAACTTTTCAACGTTCGGGCATCCGCATCCAACAGACCCAGTCTTTTTAAACGGGTCATCAAAATAACCAGACCGTTCGAAAGCTCATCAAGAGTCCCCTTCAAACGGCCCGCACTTTTGTTGAATTCGGCGGTTGAGGACAGGTCCGCGACAAATTGGTCGATTTCGGGTTTGACACGAGTCGACGCAGTGAAAAGCCAATCAAACGGGATATCGGTTATCAGCTTTTCTGCGCTCAGGGTACTCGCGGCGATATCACCCTGTTTGACTGCTTTGGGCAGCTCGTAAGGCGCACCCCTAAACCATTGGCGCATCACTCGCGCGGCGACTTTCCACCCGAGCTTGTCCATGGCAACAGGAATGTCAGTCAGTTGAAAAACCTCGGCGGTCGCTTCTTTGCCGGCTTTATTGGTGGCCGGTGTCAGCGGGGCGGTTATCGCAGCGGGCATGATCTCGACCTCAAGAAAGCGCTATGGAGGATTGAGGTTCCAACAGCAGTGAAACCCCTTCGGCAATAGCTGAAGCAATCACTGAGGTTTTGCCGTCTGCATCCGTTACACCGGTAATTTCTTTCCCCGAGTCGGTTCTAAGCGTGTACGCACGGTCAGCAATCGGAACTCCGGTTTCAGGATTTCGAACCACGAAGTGCTCATTGAATGGCCACTTGATCTCCACCGGCAACGGCGCCACAAACGGCACCGGAGAATGCGAATTCCCGATAATCACCGTCCCGGATCCGGCCGTCACTTTGTTGCCATGCGTCCCGACGGAATCCACCGTCGCTGCCGCTTTACCGTTAATCAAAACGGTCGTCGCCAACCCACCCGACATCGCACCACCACACGCCGAGGCATCACCTTGGCGGGCGGCCGCGAGGCCGTCGAAAAAGACGTCGCCGGAACCGGCGGCGATTGGGTTGGTGCCGTGGCCGGGGAGCGGGCAAGCGGTGGGGTCGGTGACGCGGGCTGCGGGTTTTCCGGACATGCGAATCTCCTTAGTTGACCTTCACTTGACCGCTGCCATCCAGGCGCGCGGCGAAACTGACCTGACGCTTGAAACCATCAACTTCCAGCAGGCCTTCGATGCTGAAGGACAGGCGAAGCTGATCGTGATCACGCGGCAAGGAAATGACACGCACATTGCTCAGGCGTGGCTCGTAGGCTTCGATGAAGCTTTCGATGGCTTGGCGGGCCTGACTCAGTGAGTCATGCAGGCTCAAACGCATGTCATTGAGATCGGGTAGCCCGTAATCGGACAGCGTTTGCACGCTGCCCGCACGGGTGCTGAGCATCTTGGCCAGATGGGCAGCCACGGACGCCGTGGCAGAAACCTCGCGGCTCCAGCCGACGCGTTTATCCGCGTCGCCACCCAGGCGTTCGAAAAGGCTGCCGTATCCAGTCATGAGTGAGCTCCGTTTACTCTTTGTCCAGCTTGCCAACCAGCGACAGGGTGAAATCAGCCCCCATGTACTTGAAGTGCGGGCGCACGTTCAGGCTGACGCGGTACCAGCCAGGCTCGCCTTCAACATCGCTGACGATGATCTGGGCAGCGCGCAGCGGACGACGGCCACGGACTTCGGCGCTCGGGTTTTCCTGGTCGGCCACGTACTGGCGGATCCACTTGTTGAGCTCCAGCTCGAGGTCGGTACGTTCTTTCCACGAACCGAGTTGCTCGCGCTGCAGCACTTTCAAGTAATGAGCCAGGCGGTTGACGATCATCATGTACGGCAGTTGGGTGCCGAGTTTGTAGTTCAGCTCGGCCGCCTTGCCTTCAGCGCTGATGCCGAAGAACTTCGGTTTCTGCACCGAGCTGGCGGAGAAGAACGCCGCGTTGTCGGAGCCTTTACGCATGGTCAGGGAGATGAAGCCTTCCTCGGCCAATTCGTATTCACGACGGTCGCTCACCAATACTTCGGTAGGAATCTTGGTTTCGATTTCGCCCATGCTTTCGAAGTGGTGCAACGGCAGGTCTTCAACCGCGCCACCGCTCTGCGGGCCGATGATGTTCGGGCACCAGCGGAATTTAGCAAAGCTGTCGGTCAGCTTGGTGCCGAACGCGTAAGCCGTGTTGCCCCACAGGTAGTGCTCGTGGCTGTTGGCGACGGTTTCTTTGTACACGAACGATTTGACCGGATTTTCTTCCGGGTCGTAGGGGTTACGCAGCAAGAAACGCGGCACGGTCAGGCCCACGTAACGGGAATCTTCCGACTCACGGAAGCTCTGCCATTTTGCGAATTGCGGGCCTTCGAAGTGATCTTTCAGATCCTTCAGGTCCGGCAAGCCGGTGAAGCTTTCCAGGCCGAAAAATTTCGGGCCGGCGGCGGCAATGAATGGGGCGTGGGCCATGCAGGCAACGCTGGACACGTATTGCATGAGTTTCACGTCCGGCGAGCTTGGGGACATGAAGTAGTTAGCGATGATCGCGCCTACCGGCTGACCACCAAACTGGCCGTATTCCGCGGTGTAGATGTGCTTGTACAGGCCAGCCTGCATCACTTCTGGCGAATCTTCGAAATCGTCCAGCAGGTCTTCTTTAGAGACGTTGAGGATTTCGATTTTGATGTTTTCGCGGAAGTTGGTGCGGTCGACCAGCAACTGCAGGCCACGCCACGACGATTCCAGGGACTGGAAGTCCGGGTGGTGCAGGATTTCGTCCATCTGACGGCTGAGCTTGGCATCGATCTCGGCAATCATGCGGTCAACCATGGCTTTCTTGACCGGCTCACCGTTGTTCTGCGGCTTGAGCAGCTCTTCGATGAAGGCCGACACACCGCGCTTGGCGATGTCGTAGGCTTCGTCGTCCGGCGTCAGGCGGGTTTCGGCGATGATGCTGTCAAGAATGCTGTATTCGCCATTCTCTTTACTTTTTTGTTGCGCTGCACTCGTGCTCATAGTGTTGGCTTCCTTGGCTGATAGAGACTCAGGCGTCCTGGGCTGCGGCGTTCAGGCCCAGCTCACCCAGCACGCGACCGCGGGATTCGTCGTCGGCGAGAACGCCTTCGATGGCTTTGCGGAACGCAGGCGCGTTACCCAGTGGGCCTTTGAGGGCCACCAGCGCGTCGCGCAGTTCCATCAGCTTTTTCAGCTCAGGCACTTGCTCGACCAAGCTGGCCGGGTTGAAGTCCTTCATCGAATTGACACGCAGTTTCACGGCCAGTTCTTCAGTGTCGCCTTCTTCCTGAAGACGGTTCGGCACGCTCAGTGTCAGCTCCAGCTCTTGCTTGGCCAGCACTTCGTCAAAGGTCATCTTGTCGATGCTGATCGGCTTGCGATCTTCGACTTTGCGTTCGTCCTTGCGGTGGGTGTAGTCACCGATTGATAGCAGCTTCAGCGGCAATTCAATCTCTTCCTGAGCACCACCGGTGGCAGGTTTGAAAGTGACGTTGATGCGTTCCTTGGGGGCTACCGAGCCTTCTTTGGCCATGGCTTTTCTCCTTGCGGTTGTGGCCCTGGGGCCTATTCGAGTACCACTTCAAGATCGAGGTGGCACAGCCTGCGATAAATCTCTTCCTTGCGTTCACGTACGGCATGGTTCTGCGGCAACAACTCGCAGCAGCTATGCAGTAAATGCAGCACTTCCAGCGCAAGATCGGGCTCCCAGGCGTTCAGGCCTGAGTCCTGTAATGTTTGGTCGAGGGTTTCGAGCTGGGTCTTGGCCAGTTCGTATTTCTTGGCCATGAAACACAGCCGCGCCAGGGCAAACTGCCAGAAGAACCGCACCCGCCCACCTTGGGCAGCTTGCAAGCCCTGCTTGAGAATCTGCACCGCGGCCTTGAGGCCGTCCTTGCGTAAAATCGGCAGGACTTCTTCCAGCGCCAATTCCCAGGCTGGCTGCGTGTCGGCCACTTCGACCTTGCGCGGGGCGCTGGCGCTTTGCAGATGCGGCATCACGTGGGCGCTGATCCAGGCGCGCGTGGCGGGATCAGCAAACGGTGCGCCGTCATGGAAACGCAATTCGATAATGCCGGGCAGGCGCTGAACCAAAAGCGCGAAGTGGATCTCCACTTCGCGCATTGCCATCTCGGCGTTCAACCCCTGGAGACATTCCCAGACTATTCGTTGGCCATCGAACCAGAACGGAGCCTTCGCCAGGCTTGCCTCCAGCTCAACCAGAAGGTCGGCATATTTGGCCTGATCGAAACGCTCCTGATAGGCCTTGAGCTTGTCCGCCGGCAACCCGCGCAATGCGGTGATCTGCTCGGCATTGCGCTCGGGTACCGCATCGATGGGCAGCCACAGTAACGTCCGATTCAGACGCAGGGCACGCAGGTCGGTGGCTTTCTGCTTGAGCCACCAGGCACACAGCGGACGAGCGTTTTCCTGCTGGGCGCGCAGGGCTTTATGGGCTTCTTTTTCGTTGTCGATCGGCGCGCCGGGGGTGAACAACTGAGTCGCGGCCTGCTTGACCTGCGCAACCGCCGCACCCACCACGCCGGGTTCTGGCTGGTTGTCAGCAGCGCGTTGGACCATGTTCTTCAGCCGGCGAGAAATCGGCAGCAGCAAGGGCGCATCGTCGCCCAGGTGTTCAGTGCAGGCGGCATCGAGACCTTCCAGGTGCTCAACCATGCGGCGGAACAGTGGCAGTTGCTCTTTGATCGCCACGTTTTCGGTCAGCACTTGCTCAAGACGCGGCACCAGCCAACTGATGGCCGCGGACCGGGTGCGAGCCTTGCTCGGGTGAATGTCGGCCCAGTGATTCTCTGATAAATGGTGCAGCAAACCGAGACCCGCCAGCAGCCCCTGGAAGGACTCGCGCTGGTACAGCGCCCATGTCAACCAAGCGCCGACGCGCAGATCCTTGGACTGCGTACGCAGCAGATTTTCACTGTTTTCACGGATTTTCAGCCAGTCGATCTGACCGGCTTCATGCATGGACGAGGCTTTCGCCAGCTCGCTTTCCAACGCCTCGTATTCGCCCGAAAAGCGAACATCCTCGCCCGCAAAATTCTCTTTTGAAACAGAGGCTTTTGCGAGTTCAAGGTAATGTGCGGAAAGTTTGCTTGAGTAGGACATCCCTGGCCTTTAATTAGGATTACGGTCAAGCGTCTATTGCTGTTTCAGCGACGCGGGACAATATCAAAGAGCTGCGGTGAATCTCATCCAATTGAGTTCGTGCTCTTTCAAGTGGTCGCATCGTACTCACGATGATGGCCACTAGCAAGCATCCGATCAAACAACAAGACGAAGTGTTCCCTGTCACGTGTAGGTGATTACCCTATATGTGACAGGGGATTGCCTGACGGCAGATTAATAAGCAGGTGTATACCGAACCGGCTGGAAACGTGCATTCCAGAGGGGTCGCCACATTGGAAGCAAGCATGGTTAATTCCTTCGCCTTAAGTCAGAAGCAAAGCATGACAAGAATAAAAAATGATTACTGTAGGAGTTTTCCCAAATGTTACAGCCATTCATCAGCAAGTCAGTTGATGACAACATCCAATAAAAAAAGTGCCAGCATATTGCTAGCATCGTATATTCCATTGATACAACATTCGAAATTGCAGAAAGTTCACACCCAAGTCATGGATTTTTCCTACATCAATCAATTCCTCCCATTGCTAACGTACTCGGCTCTTTCGCGAGCACAGGCCATGGACGGTTTGGACGTCGCGCTTTCATATCCTCTGGGCTTAAGGATAAGCGTATGTTCGGGTCGGCCAATACGGCGCATTTCACACTGCACATCCCCGCGGTTAGTCACGATTTCAAGGTGCTCGCGTTTGAAGGTACAGAGGCGATCAGCGCCTTGTACGCCATCCACGTTGAGCTGGTCAGCGAGCACCCTGATTTCGATCTGGAACGCCTGCTCAGTCAACCGGCGTTTCTGCAATTTGGCTTCAACGGCGAAGGCCTTCACGGCCGCATCGAAGACGTCATGGTCGGTGAGGCCGGCAAGCGCCTGACCCGTTATCACCTGACGCTGGTGCCGGCGCTGCACTATTTGCAGTTCAGCCACAACCCACGGATTTTCCAGCGGTTGACGGTGCCGCAGATCATCACGCAAGTGCTCAAGGGGCACGGCATCCTGAGCGATGCGTTCAGCTTCCATGTCAGCACCAGCCCCGAGCGCGAGCACTGCACTCAATACGGTGAAAGTGACCTGGATTTCGTCCAGCGCTTGTGCGCCGAAGACGGCATCGCGTGGCATCACCAGCATTCATCGGACGGTCATCAGTTGGTGTTCACCGACGATCAAACCTTCTTCCCTAAACTGGGCTCCACCCCCTACCAGCAAGACTCGGGCATGGTCGCGGAGCACCCGGTGGTCAACCAGTTTTCCATGCGTTTCAGCACCCGTACCAGCTACGTGACCCGCCGCGACTACGACCTGAAACGGCCACAGCTGTTGCTGGAAAACAGCTTCAGCGCCGAGTTCACCCCGGTGCTGGAAGACTACGATTACCCGTTGCTGATGCAGACTGAAAAACGCGGCAGACAACTCGCCCGTCAGGCCTTGGAGCGCCACCGCACCGACTATCAGTTGGCACAAGGCACCAGCGATCAGCCGACCCTGCGCAGCGGTCACTTTTTTGACCTGATGGAGCATCCGCGTAAAACCGCCAACGATCTGTGGCTGCTGCTAAGCGTTACGCACTTTGGGAAACAGCCACAAGCACTCGAAGAGGTGATCACCCTCGACGTCAAACCCGAAGAGGGTTTCACTCAGGGTTACCGCAATACGTTCAGCGCCATTCCGTGGGACGTGTTCTACCGACCACTTTTGCGCCCGCGCGCGAAGCTGCTGGTCAGCCAGACCGCACGCGTCACCGGGCCGGAGGGCGAAGAGATTTTTTGCGATGAGTTTGGTCGGGTAAAGGTCGAACTGCCTTGGGACCGCGCCGAACTCAACAGCGATAAAAGCAGTTGCTGGCTACGGGTCTCGTCCAGTTGGGCGG
Organism: Pseudomonas sp. DC1.2; assembly: GCF_034351645.1. Classification (NCBI taxonomy): domain Bacteria; kingdom Pseudomonadati; phylum Pseudomonadota; class Gammaproteobacteria; order Pseudomonadales; family Pseudomonadaceae; genus Pseudomonas; species Pseudomonas sp. DC1.2. The sequence goes on from NZ_CP133782.1 coordinate 5,529,810, forward strand.
GCGAGCAGTTCGGCGCGGTGACCATCCCGCGCATCGGCATGGAAGTCGTCGTCACCTACCTCGAAGGCGACCCCGACCAGCCGCTGATCACCGGTTGCGTGCCGAACAAAGTCACCTGCGTCGCCCATGCCTTGCCCGAACACAAAACCAAAACCGTATTGCGCAGCCACAGCTCGCCGCGCACCGGTGGCTACAACGAACTGTCGCTGGAAGACCGCGCCGGGCAGGAAAAAATCTACCTGCGGGCCCAGCGCGATATCGAGCAACTGATCCTCAACGACAGCGACAGCCGCATCGGCAACGACCGCCGTGAACAAATCGCCCGCGACAGCCACAGCCTGATCGGCAACGACCGTTTTGAACAGGTGGACCAGCACAGCGCCAGCCTGATCAAGGGCGACGAACTGCACACCACCGAAGGCGCGCGCAATACGGTGATCGGCGGTGAAGAACGGATCAGCATCAGCGGTAACGCCAGCACCACGGTGGCCGGAACGCTGGTGATTCAGGCGGGTTCGCAAGCGCATATGACGGCCGCCAATGTGGTGGTTGATTCGGGCATGAGCCTGACGCTGAAGGCGGGCGGTCACCACCTCGTGATTAGCGCCGGTGGGATTTTCAGCAGCGTGGCCATTGTTGAAGGTGGCGCGCCAGTGGCGGGGATACCTGCCCTGCTCGCTCGCTCATTGGTGCCGGTGGCACCGCAGGCGCTGATCGCGCACTCTCTGGCTGCGCAAAAACTCGCGTTGACCCAAGCTGCGCAACAGGCCTCCCCCGTCTGCACCGTGTGTCAAAAACTGGCGGAGATGACCGCATGAGTCAAGCCTACCTGCTGCTGGACCGCGCCCAGATTGAACACCTGCCTGAGCAACTGTTTGAACTGGGAAGCACAACGTATCACCCGCTTTATCAAACAACCGCCTACAGCCCCTTGGAAGACGTCGGGCCGGTGCTGGTGCCGGTGGCTCCCGACAGCCCGCTGGCCCAGTTTTTCTTGCAGGCATGGCGCGCGACGGCGGGTGTCTGGCTGGAGTCGGACGCCGAGGAATCGGTAGTGCTCGACCATTTACGCAGCCTGATTCACGTCCGCGTCGAGGGTGGTCTCACGGTGCTCTTTCGTTACTTCGACCCGCGCATTACCGCCCTGTGGCTGGCGCACCTGCCCTGTGATGAACGTGATCGTCTGATGGGACCGGTGCGGCTGATCCAGCTTCCGGCGCTGGATATTCGTCAAGAGAATCCGGATCAACCCTGCGCCCGGTATGCCCATGAGCCTTGGTTAAGCCTGACGGCGGACTTGCTGGAGCGCCTGAGCACGACGCAACGACGCTGCGTTACCCAACAGTTGATCGAACACTGCCAGCAGCACTTTTGCGAATACGCGCAGGGGCTGGACGCTTCTACGTTGCAACAGTGGGCCGAGCGCTGCCAGGACAATGCCGGGCGTCATGGTTACGGGGCCATCGACGAAGTCCTGCTCTGGGCGCGTTTCCAAGTGGCGCTGGGTACTGACTTTCCCGACGACTCTGCTCACGCCGTCTACCGACAGCTATTGGCCGAGGCTGGGGTATCGCCCAACCAACGGCTGGAAAACCTGGATGCAGAACTGACGCGTCAGTTGCTCAGCGACACGGAGTCCTGCCCATGAGCGCAAAGAAACTGGCGATGGTCGACAACGCCGCTCGGGCCAAACGCGCCGCCAAGGCCGCACCTCACGTCGATATCAACTGCACTGTTTGGCCCTGCCCCGCCAGCCAGCCTGAGCTTTTCGTGGTGCCCGTGCGTTATGCCTTGGCCGAAGAAAAGGCCGACGACCCGTGCTGCGTTCCCGGCGTAACACCCAAAAGCCGACCCATGGCGGCGCGACGCTTGCGCGCGGGGTTTGTGTATATGTGGCAGGACCAGGGCCCGCTCAAACGCTATGCGGTGTCGCCGAACGGGTTGTTCAAGGAGCAAGCGCTGGAGGCCGATGCCACTCCGGTGCTCGACGCCACGCTGGCCGGTCTGGCCCTGCAAAAAATCCACAACGCGTGGATGCTTTACAGCGAGTTTCCGCTGAACGCCGAGCACTGCCAGGCACTGACCGACAGCAGCGCCAAACGCCAACAGCACATGCGCCATGTGGCGTTGCGCACCGTGGCCAATGAGCTTCAAGCCGAGCATTGCCCGCCGCTGGAAAAAGCCGCTCAGGTCATGGCCGAGCTGCGGCCCAATACCTTCGCCCGCTCGATGAAAGTCGACCAGCTCAGGGCCGTCGAAAACACCGATGCGCTCGGCGCCACCCTGATGAAAGAGCCGACCCCGGTCAACATCAAGGCCTACACCGATGCCATGCACCGCGCCCGTGAGCGGGAAAATGTCCTTGCCCAATACCCCGAGGCCAGCGATCAACCGCCCGGCGAGTGGAGCGCCGAAGCGTGGGACGGCCAAGGCACTCAGAACTGGCTGGACAACGCCAAGGAGCAAGCTGAATACCTGTTCGCCGTGTTTGCCTGCCTCGACGATGATCTGGGCGTGTTGCGCGACATCAACCATGAGCAGGAATGGATTGAAGCGAGCCACGAAACCTGGCTGGGGGATAACCACCTGCGCTTGAGCATCGGCGGCTTTGTTCGCAGCCTGATCAGCGAAGATGGCGCCGAACTGGCCGGTTCGCTCAGTTATCGCTACAAGGATCGCGAGATCGAGCTGACCCCGGAACAGGGCAAGGTAATGCTGGCGACCCAGCAGCGACTCGATGAAGAACTCAAGGCTGAAACCCAGGCCCGGCAGTACGGCGGCCAGCCCACGCAGGCCGAAACCCGCGCCAGGGACGGGCGTATCGCGGCCATCGTCGCCCCGGTGCGGGCCTTTATCCCGGCGGATTTGTACAACGAAGCAGAGTTTGTCGTGCGCGAGTACCGCGCCGAAAAACAGGCGAATCTCAACAATCATCACTGGAGTGCCAAGGTCGACGAATACATCGACCTCAAGGCCATGGACCACTGGTTTTCGCACACCGCCGCCGACCATTACCGGCAGATCGACGCTCGTCATACCGCCTTGTTCGCCGACCGTGGCCTGTACCTCACGCGCTCGCACAGCGGCACCTGGTTTGTCGATTACCACGACCTGCCCACCCGCCACTGGCTGACCGAACTGGCCACCGGCTGCCTGACCGCGCAATGCCTGCGCGCCGAGGGCGCTGAGCAATATGCCGATTACGTGCGAACCACCGATGACGGCGCGCTGAAACACCTGTTCAACGGCTGGGCGCCCTCGATCGATGCGGCGGTTAACAACGTCTCGCGCCTGAACGAACTGATGGCGGCGCTGGCCGCCGACAACGTCAGTGCCACCTATCAAGCCTTGGCGCCGCTGAGCACCTTGGTCCTGGACGACATCGCGGCCATGGCCCGTGAGGTCAGCAGCTCATGGAGCGTGCTGGTCAACCGACTGGCAGCGGCGCTGCTGTTGCTCAAGGGCGACGACGCGTTCAGCCGCGCCTGGATGGGCCTGCTCATCGCCAACCGGTTGGGCAACAACGCGCCGTTGGGGATGCTGGTCGAGAACGGCCGGCGAGTGTGGAAAATGCTGGGTGAGCAGGCGGAAGCGCTGGACGCTTGGGTCAAAGCGACCGGGCGGGCCATTGGCACGGGACGGATTGAGCGGATTTTGAATTCGCCGGCGGTGGTGAACAGCGGCGGGGTGTTGCCGTTGGCGGCGTTGTTGCTGAACGTGGTGAATGCGCAGAGGTATTGGCGTGACGCGGAGGTGTTGGAGGGGATAGAGAGTCGGCGGGTGAATGACACGCTGTCGGCGACGTTGTATGCGGGGGCGGCGCTTACGGCGGTGATTGATAATCAGGTGCGGAAGGGGTTGGGGAAGGATCGGTTTCATTTCTTTGGTTCCGCAGCTCCGACGCTTACGTTGTTTGGTGGGGTGATTGGTGGACTGTCGGCCTATGCCGCGTTAAAAGAGTTCAAATCCCTACAACTACAACTGGAAAACGCACAAACCCGAATCGATCCCTGGCTGGAGATGCGTCAAATCGCGGTCGGTGGACAAGTCGCAGCCTTCGGCGCCCAGGCGATGTTAGGGGTTGGCTACACTGCTCGTGCCCTGGCAGGCTCAATCACCGTCGAAGTCGCCATCCTGCGCTACACCCTGTACATGGGCCCGTTGAACTGGATCCTGTTCGGGTTGGGCGTGTCGTACCTGATTGCCACGATCATGCAGCAGACCCCGCTGCAAAACTTCCTGAATTTCTGCTGCTGGGCAAAAGGCCGGGCGCACGACTTGGCACCTATCCCGCCCAAAGCCCAAATGAACGAACTCGACCGGCTATACCGCATCCTTTATGCACCGCGGGTCACGATGCAAAGCAGTTCGCAGTCAGCCAGGAATGATCGCCCTTCCGGCGTCTCGTTCGTCAGTTCCATCGACACCCTGACCATCGATTTACCGGGGGCCGAGCCGGGCAGTGTTTATCTGGAAATGAGCATGATCGGCGATCCGATTGATACCCAGGACTCCCGCGACCAGATCAAAAATCGCCCGATCCACCAGTACAAAACCCCGAGGCCATGGCGCGACATGGCGCCTCATTGGTTATCCAGCAGCACCTGCCAGTGGATACCGTACAAGGAAGGTCAGGGCCTACGCTTGAGCGGCCCATTCAACACACTGAAAAACATACTGAGTTCGACCCCCACCACGGTCTCACTTCGTTTGCGCTATCGCACGCCGCTGATTGTCATGCTCGGCGCCCAGAACTTCATCGGTGGCGAACAAGGGCTGGCGTTTACCCTGAATGACACCACTGGCGTGATAGAGCTGCGGGGCGACCCGACGCCCCACCTCGACCGTGCCCCGAATTACCCGCTCGGCGCGGAGCATCCCGGCGGTGTTTACCTGCAACCCAAGGACAAAGCATGAGTACACCACCGGCAGGCACCACGAAAAAACGGATGCTTTCGCGCAATGACTACCTGGCGCCGTTACCGATCCCGACAGGTAGAAACCCTTCGGATGTGCTCAACATCATCTGGCGCAAGAACGAAGTGTTCTTGGATATAGGTAACTACAGCATCGGCTCAGTGGTGATGACGATGTGGCCGATGGTGATGTTGTTTTTGGGGTTGGCGTACTTTTTCAATGATCCTGATGCATTGATTCTTGGGGCTTGCATCATGGTTATCCCCATTTTTTGGGTGATCCAAGGCCTCTTCCGCAAAGTCCCCCTCCCAGTGCGCTTCAACCGCCAACGCCGCGAAGTCTGCGTCCCCCGCGAAGACGGCGAGTACTGGATCGTGCCCTGGGAAAGCGTCACCGCCGCCGCCACGCAGCAGTCATCGGTCAGTCAGGCCGGTAAAGCCACGATGGGTTTGCTGATCATCGGTTTCGAAAACCCTGACCCGCTGGCCGAGGAAGACAACCAACATTTTTCCCTGGGCTTCAACTGCGGTGGCGGCACCACGGCCATGGCGTTGTGGGAGTGCATGCGCAGTTATATGGAAGTTGGGCCGCAAGCCACACCCGAGGCGGCGGCACTTAATTCAGGCGCCAACCTGCGCTACTACATCGATTACATGAACGACAAAGCCAAAGAGCGCGGCTGGTTTCTAACGCTCTTGTGGGAAGGCGTATTCGGCGTATTTATTTTCAATGCGCCTCTCGCTACCTATCTACAAAGAAAGAAGCTTTACCCGCCACCCGACCTACCCCACCCCGACATCATCGAATGGTCAAAACCGCTCCCCCCAGAACAATGGGCACAACGCTCCCAGGAACTGGAAGCCGCCATCACCCAACGCGAGGCTGAACTGGCCGCGCAGGCGGAGCGAGCGTCGGCTTGACGACGAATACCCACGCCTCTCGTAACGAGATCAAAAACCGCCCGATCCACCCGTACAAAACCCCGAGGCCATGGCGCGACATGGCGCCTCATTGGTTATCCAGCAGCACCTGCCAGTGGATACCGTACAAGGAAGGTCAGGGCCTACGCTTGAGCGGCCCATTCAACACACTGAAAAACATACTGAGTTCGACCCCCTCCACGGTCTCACTTCGTTTGCGCTATCGCACGCCGCTGATTGTCATGCTCGGCGCCCAGAACTTCATCGGTGGCGAACAAGGGCTGGCGTTTACCCTGAACGACACCACTGGCGTGATAGAGCTGCGGGGCGACCCGACGCCCCACCTCGACCGTGCCCCGAATTACCCGCTCGGCGCGGAGCACCCCGGCGGTGTTTACCTGCAACCCAAGGACAAAGCATGAGTACACCACCGGCAGGCACCACGAAAAAACGGATGCTTTCGCGCAATGACTATCTGGCGCCGTTACCGATCCCGACAGGTAGAAAACCCTCGGACGTGCTCAACATCATCTGGCGCAAGAACGAAGTGTTCTTGGATATAGGTAACTACAGCATCGGCTCTGCCGTGATGGTGCTGTGGCCAGGAGTGATGTTGTTTGCATGGATGGGATATTTATTCCGAAATGATCATGACGAAATGCATCTTTTTGCTGTAATGACGATTTTCATTATTGGTATCCCTATATTTTTTTTGATCCAAGGTCTATTTCGCGAAGTGCCCCTCCCAGTGCGCTTCAACCGCCAACGCCGCGAAGTCTGCGTCCCCCGCGAAGACGGCGAATATTGGATCGTGCCCTGGGAAAGCGTCACCGCCGCCGCCACGCAGCAGTCATCGGTCAGTCAGGCCGGTAAAGCCACGATGGGTTTGCTGATCATCGGTTTCGAAAACCCTGACCCACTGGCCGAGGAAGACAACCAGCATTTTTCCCTGGGCTTCAACTGCGGCGGCGGCACCACGGCCATGGCGTTGTGGGAGTGCATGCGCAGTTATATGGAAGTTGGGCCGCAAGCTGTTGAGGATCAAACAGCGCGTTTCGACAGGTCGAAAGGAATATGGGCGACTTACCTGGACGATCTGATCAAAGCCTCAAAACTCAGAGGCTGGTTCGTAACGGTCCTCTGGGAAGGGTTCTGCGGGATCTTCATCTTCAACACGCTGCTGATCGATGTGCTCGAGCGCTGGAAACTCAATCCGCCACCCGACCTACCCCACCCCGACATCATCGAATGGTCAAAACCGCTCCCCCCAGAACAATGGGCACAACGCTCCCCGGAACTGGAAGCCGCCATCACCCAACGCGAGGCTGAATTAACGGCGCAAAAACTCGCCTGATACCTACACGCAACACCTGCTCACCAGACTTCATTGCCGTTCACATGAGCCCATAAAAAATGGGCCTCCGACTAAATCGGCAGGCCCATTTTTTAATACGGTTCTCCCCGCTTTTCAGGGAGTTCGCCGCAATTATGGATTAACGCTGTCTTTCAACGATTTGCCTGGCTTAAAGGCGACGGTGTTGCTCGCCTTGATTTTCACTGGCTCACCGGTTTGCGGGTTTTTGCCGGTGCGGGCGCCGCGGTGGCGTTGCAGGAAGGTGCCAAAGCCCACCAGCGTCACGCTGTCCTTGCGGTGCAGAGCGCCGGTAATTTCTTCGAGAACGGCATTGAGGACGCGGTTAGCTTGCTCTTTGGTGAGGTCTGCTTTTTCAGCGATTGCAGCGGCGAGTTCTGGTTTACGCATTAGTGAAGCCCCTTTGACGGTTTTTTGTTGTTATGTCCGTGCTGTTCTCGTTGGAACAGCGCCCAAGGCGCCGCAGGCTCTACTCTGCGGCAGACGGGAGTGAGGATGGCACGCGCTTAAGGGCGGCGCCAGTCTCGCCAAGACCTTTGTAGGGGCAAAAGCGGGGTGATTCCGACAGAACGACCGTTATTTACGCCAGCAGGGGCGGAAGCTCTTTATTGAGGGCCAGTTTTTCCATGACTGCCGTGCCAGTCAGTGCATAGCCGAGCAATTTCCCCATGTCATCGCGGCACAGCACCTTGATGTCCGCACCCTGCCCTTCAACCGTCCATACGCCTTCGACACCCCGGGGTGGCGGGGAAACCACCAGCGGGCAGACTGGGGTTTTCACGGTAATCGGCATCGGGCCGTAGCTCACCGCTGTTGGATTTCCGGCCAGGGTTTGGGCCAACGCCCTCGCACAGCTCATGAGGGGCATGACGTACAAAAGATTCAGCCCATCGACCTCGGCGCAGTCGCCCAAGGCATAGATATTGGCGTGGGACGTTTTCAGGTGACGATCAACCACCACACCTCGATTGACTTGCACGCCGGCGGCGGCGGCCAAATCGATGCGCGGGCGCAGGCCAATGGCCGAGACCACCACGTCGCACGGGATAATCTGGCCGTCGGACAAATGCGCTTCCAGGCCGTCAGCCACGCGCTGTAAGCGGTTGAGCACCGGCCCCAGATGGAACCGCGCGCCCAGGCTTTCTAGCCCGGCCTGCACGGCAGCGGCCGCCGCCGGGTGCAACAAGGTCGGCATGACCTGCTCGCACGGGGCGACCAATGCGACGTCGTAGCCCCCAAGGATCAGGTCATTGGCGAACTCGCAGCCAATCAAGCCGGCGCCGAGCAGCAACACCCGGCGCTTGCCCGCCGCCGCCGCGCGAAAACGCGCGTAGTCTTCCAGATCGTTGATCGGGAAAACGGCATCTGCGGCATCACCGTCAATGGGCACCCGCACGGTTTCCGCGCCCCAGGCCAGAATCAGATCACGGTAGATCACCGATTCTTCACCGATCCATAGACGCTGGTGGCCTGGGTCGATGCCGCTAATGCGCGTATGGGTGCGCACTTCGGCCTTCAATTGCTCAGCCATGGCGCCCGGTTCAGCCATGCTCAGACCCTCGGCATCTTTATTCTTGCCGAAGCCGGTGGAGAGCATGGGTTTGGAGTAGGAGCGACCGTCATCGGCGGTAATCAATAGCAACGGAGTTTCGCCATCGAGTTTGCGAAACTCTCTGGCCAAGTTGTAGCCAGCCAGCCCGGTGCCGACGATTACGACAGGTGCGTTCATTCCTGACTCCTTTGATGTCTTAGTTGATTTCGATCATTTCGAAATCCATCTTGCCCACGCCGCAGTCCGGACACAGCCAGTCTTGCGGCACGTCCTGCCACAGAGTGCCCGGCGCAATGCCGTCATCCGGCCAGCCGTCGGCTTCGTTGTAGATAAGGCCGCAGACGATACATTGCCACTTTTTCATTCAAATACTTCCTCAGGATTCAGGCGTTTACCGGCGCGAACGGTCGATGGGTGTAACGCTGCCGTCCGGCTCAGGGCGTTTTGTACTGATCGAACCCGGCAGATGCAAGCGTGTTCGGTGCAACGGCGGGCCGGCTCAATCAAAATCGTCGGATGACATGGTAAGCTCGCCGCCTCATTTGCTGCCAATACTGACTCACTGTGCCGCACTCAAAACCCGCCTTTCCGACCCCGCTTTGGCTGCCTCAAGGCCAATTAGCGCCCCGCCCCGATGCGTCTACCCTCGACTGGCTGTTCGATCAAGGCTCTCTGACACGACGGTTGATCCGTCTGTCGAATGATGGCTTCAGCGTCACGCCGTTGTTCGAAGGCTGGCAAGCGCTACGCGCCGACGAGTGCATCGCACTGACGCTCGCGCAAGGCAGCGAAGGCTGGGTGCGTGAAGTGTATTTGCGCGGTCAGGGCGAGGCCTGGGTATTTGCCCGAAGCGTCGCGGCACGTAGCGCGTTGCAGGGTGATGGATTGCACATGGACGAACTGGGCAGCCGCTCATTGGGCGAATTGCTGTTTTGTGATCAGGCGTTTCAGCGTCAGGCCATTGAGGTTTGTCATTATCCTCAACCATGGTTGCCTGTAGAGTCCCGGGCGGCCGAGCTGTGGGGCCGACGCTCGCGTTTCGACCGCGGCGCCCTGAGCGTGCTGGTGGCGGAGGTCTTCCTGCCGACCTTGTGGAGCGCCATCCGCGCCCATCCGGAGAACTGCTGATGTACCAGAGCCTGCTCAAATCCCTGAACCGCCTGAACCCGCGCGCCTGGGATTTCATTCAACTGACACGCGTAGACAAGCCGATCGGTATTTACCTGTTGCTGTGGCCAACGCTGTGGGCGCTGTGGATTGCTGGCAAAGGTTCGCCATCATTGGCCAACATCGTGATTTTCATCCTCGGCGTAATACTGACCCGCGCCGGTGGTTGCGTGATCAACGACTGGGCGGACCGCAAGGTCGATGGTCACGTCAAACGCACTGAACGGCGACCGCTGGTCAGCGGCAAGATCAGCTCCAAAGAAGCATTGGTGTTCTTCGCCGTGCTGATGGGGGTGAGTTTCTTGCTGGTGCTGTGTACGAACGCGGCCACGATCTGGCTGTCACTGGGCGGCTTGGCGCTGGCCTTGAGTTACCCGTTCATGAAGCGCTACACCTATTACCCGCAGGTGGTACTGGGGGCAGCGTTTTCCTGGGGTATACCGATGGCGTTCACTGCCGAAACCGGGGAACTGCCCGCCGTGGCTTGGTTGCTGTGGATCGCCAACCTGCTCTGGACCGTGGGCTACGACACCTACTACGCCATGACCGACCGCGATGACGACCTGAAGATCGGCGTGAAATCCACAGCGATTCTGTTTGGCGACGCGGACCGGGCGATCATTCTGACCTTGCAGGGGCTGGCGCTGGGTTGTCTGTTGCTGGCAGGGTCGAAATTCCAGCTAGGTGGCTGGTTCCACTTGGGGTTACTGGCGGCGGCAGGCTGTTTTGCCTGGGAGTTCTGGTACACCCGTGACAGGGACCGGCTGCGCTGTTTCAAAGCGTTTTTGCACAACCATTGGGCCGGGTTGGCGATTTTTGTCGGGATTGTGCTGGATTACGCGTTGCGCTGAGGTGTGCAAAAGATCGCAGCCTTGGGCTGCGATCTTTTAATCGCTCAAATCGATTTGTGAGAATCAGTGCTTGGGCATGTGCCACATATCTTTGAAGCCTTCGCCCTTCTGGTCCCCAGGCTTTTCATCCTTCATAAAGGTATACAACGGCTTACCGTCGTAGGCCCACTGCATCATGCCGTCATCACGCTTGATCGGCATGAACTTGCCTTCAGCCATGGCACCCGCCGGGGCCATCATCGGTGGCCAGTTCTTGGCACAATCACCGTTGCACATCGATTTGCCACCTGCGTCCTTGTCGAACGTATAAACGGTCATACCTTTGTGGTCGACCATTACACCGTCTTTCATCATTACCGGGTCAGCGGCGAAGGCCATGGCCGGCAGGGCAAGGGCTGCGGCCAACATCAGGGCCTTAAAGGATTGCGTGTAGTGAGACATGGAAACCTTCTTGTGTGGTTGTCAGGATTCGGACTTGGAGCTTAGACCAGGATCATGACAATCGCAGGGCGACTAAAATACTGTCACACGACTGCAATAATTCCGTTATCTAATGCGGCGCAAGACAGTTAAATGACAAGAGGATTAACGCATGGTTGGCAGGAGCATTCTGATCGTCGACGACGAAGCGCCCATTCGCGAAATGATCGCCGTTGCGTTGGAAATGGCCGGCTATGACTGCCTGGAGGCGGAAAACTCACAACAGGCACATGCCATCATCGTAGACCGCAAACCCGACCTGATCCTTCTCGACTGGATGCTGCCCGGCACCTCCGGCATCGAACTGGCCCGCCGTCTCAAGCGCGATGAGCTGACCGGGGACATCCCGATCATCATGCTCACCGCCAAGGGTGAAGAGGACAACAAGATCCAGGGCCTGGAAGTCGGCGCCGACGACTACATCACCAAACCGTTTTCCCCCCGTGAGCTGGTGGCGCGCCTCAAAGCCGTGCTGCGCCGCGCCGGCCCGACCGATGGCGAAGCGCCAATCGAAGTCGGTGGCCTGCTGCTGGACCCGATCAGCCACCGCGTGACGATCGACGGCAAACCCGCCGAGATGGGCCCGACCGAATACCGCTTGCTGCAATTCTTCATGACTCACCAGGAGCGCGCCTACACCCGTGGCCAGTTGCTGGATCAGGTCTGGGGCGGCAATGTCTATGTTGAAGAACGCACCGTCGACGTCCACATCCGGCGACTGCGCAAAGCCCTCGGCGATGCCTACGAAAATCTGGTACAAACCGTGCGCGGCACCGGTTACCGGTTTTCCACCAAGGCTTGAGCTGACCGCCAGACTCGCTGACAAGGATGCACGTTGACGTGAACCAAAACTGGCATGGCACTCTGATTCGCCACATGCTGTTACTGGTCACCGCTTGCTTGGTGATCGGTCTGATATCCGGCTACTACGGCTGGAGCCTTGCGGTGGGCCTGGGTCTTTATCTGGCCTGGACGCTCAGACAATTGCTGCGGCTGCACGAATGGCTGCGCCTGCATAAATCCGATGAAGCACCGCCCGACGGCTATGGCCTGTGGGGCGAGGTGTTCGACAGCATCTATCACCTGCAACGCCGTGATCAACGGGTGCGTGGGCGCCTGCAAGCGGTGATCGACCGGGTTCAGGAATCCACCGCCGCGCTCAAGGACGCGGTGATCATGCTCGACAGCGATGGCAACCTGGAATGGTGGAACCGCGCCGCCGAAACCCTGCTCGGTCTCAAAACCCCGCAGGACAGCGGCCAGCCCGTCACCAACCTGGTGCGCCACCCGCGCTTCAAGGAATACTTCGAGCAAGACAGCTACGCCGAACCGTTGGAAATCCCTTCGCCGATCAATGATCGCCTGCGCATTCAGCTCTACATCACCCGCTACGGTAATAACGAGCACCTGATGCTGGTACGCGACGTCACGCGTATTCATCAGCTGGAGCAGATGCGTAAAGATTTCATCGCCAACGTCTCCCATGAGTTGCGCACGCCGCTGACGGTGATCTGCGGCTACCTGGAAACCCTGCTCGACAACGTCGAGGACGTGAACCCGCGCTGGAGCCGTGCCTTGCAGCAAATGCAGCAACAGGGCGGGCGCATGCAGACCCTGCTCAACGACTTGCTGCTACTGGCCAAACTGGAGGCCACCGATTACCCGTCAGACAACCATCCAGTCGCCATTGACGGCCTGCTGAAATCAATAAAAAGCGACGCTCAGCAGTTGTCGGGCCAGAAAAACCAACACATCACTCTGGAAGCAGACCCGACGATTATGCTCAAGGGCAGCGAAGCCGAAATACGCAGCGCCTTCTCCAATCTGGTGTTTAACGCGGTGAAGTACACCCCCGCCGAAGGCAATATTCGCATCCGCTGGTGGGGCGACGTGCAAGGTGCGCACCTGAGCGTGCAGGATTCGGGCATCGGCATCGACAGCAAGCACCTGCCACGGCTGACGGAACGCTTCTACCGCGTCGATTCCAGCCGCAACTCCAACACCGGTGGCACCGGCCTTGGGCTGGCGATCGTCAAACACGTGCTGCTGCGCCACCGTGCGCGCATGGAAATCAGCAGCGTACCGGGGCATGGCAGCACGTTTACCTGCCATTTCGCACCGACCCAAGTGAGCAAATCTCACCTTATCAGCACGGCCGACTGATACCGACACTAGGCAATCGCACAGTCAGCCGCTACATTGGCTGACTTGTGCCTGCCCTTCAGGCACCGCATTTCCCTTTTTTCTGAACACACGGAACCCGCAAAACTCCATCATGGACCCATCCCCTGGCTTGACCCTCGCGACACTCTTCGCCGATTTCGGCATGATTCTTTTTGCTCTGATCCTGGTTTTGCTCAACGGTTTTTTCGTTGCGGCCGAATTTGCCATGGTCAAACTGCGCTCGACCCGGGTCGAGGCCATCGCTGAAAAAAACGGCTGGCGCGGACACATCCTGCGCACCGTACACAGTCAGCTCGATGCGTACCTCTCGGCGTGCCAGTTAGGGATCACGCTCGCCTCCCTGGGCCTGGGTTGGGTCGGTGAGCCGGCCTTCGCGCACATCCTCGAACCGATGCTCAGCGCTGTGGGCGTGCAGTCGCCTGAAGTGATCAAAGGCGTGTCGTTCTTCGCCGCGTTCTTTGTGATTTCGTACCTGCACATCGTGGTCGGCGAGCTGGCGCCCAAGTCGTGGGCGATCCGCAAACCCGAGCTGTTGTCGCTCTGGACCGCCGTGCCGCTGTACCTGTTCTACTGGGCCATGTACCCGGCAATTTACCTGCTCAATGCCAGCGCCAACTTCATCCTGCGAATTGCTGGCCAGGGCGAACCCGGCCCGCATCACGAGCACCATTACAGCCGTGAAGAACTGAAACTGATCCTGCACTCCAGCCGTGGGCAGGACCCGAGCGACCAAGGTATGCGTGTTTTGGCCTCTGCCGTGGAAATGGGCGAGCTGGAAGTGGTGGACTGGGCCAACTCCAGGGAAGACCTGGTGACGCTGGAGTTCAACGCGCCGCTCAAGGAAATCCTCGCGTTGTTCCGTCGCCATAAATTCAGCCGCTACCCGGTGTACGACAGCGACCGCCAAGAGTTCGTCGGCCTGCTGCACATCAAGGATTTGCTGCTGGAACTGGCGGCGCTGGACCACATTCCCGAATCATTCAACCTGGCGGAGTTGACCCGTCCGCTGGAACGCATTTCGCGGCACATGCCGCTGTCGCAGTTGCTGGAACAGTTCCGCAAGGGCGGTTCGCACTTCGCCGTGGTCGAGGAGGCCGATGGCAACATCATTGGCTACCTGACGATGGAAGACGTGCTGGAAGTGCTGGTGGGCGACATTCAGGACGAGCACCGCAAGGCCGAGCGCGGAATCCTGGCGTATCAGCCGGGCAAGTTGCTGGTGCGTGGCGATACACCGCTGTTCAAGGTTGAGCGTCTGTTGGGTATCGACCTGGACCACATCGAAGCCGAAACCCTTGCCGGGCTGGTCTACGAAACCCTGAAACGGGTGCCGGCCGAGGAAGAAGTGCTGGAAGTCGAAGGTTTGCGGATCATCATCAAGAAGATGAAAGGGCCAAAAATCATTCTGGCCAAGGTGTTGATGCTGGATTGATGCGCTGATCCAAATCCACCTCGATCCCTTCGCAAGCAGGCTCGCCGCCACAGCTTGCTCGCGAAGGCCTCAGAACAGGCAGCGCCTCAGCGTTTACCCATCGCAAAGTTGGGCAACACGCCCACCGGTTGATTGAACTGGTACGGAATCGACACCAGCCCCAACCCGGTGTTGCGCTGCACCACAAAATGCAGATGTGGCCCGCTGCTGTTGCCGGTATTGCCCGACAGCGCCAGGGCGCTGCCCACCCTCACGCGCTGACCTTCACGCACGCTCACCGAGCCTTGCTTGAGGTGCAAATACACGCCCATGGTCCCGTCATCGTGCAACACCCGTACAAAGTTGCCGGACGGATCGTTGCCACGCCCGTTCTGGTCATTCTCGGTTTTCACCACCACACCCTCACGCGCCGCGATGATCGGCGTGCCTTCGGGCATGGCGATGTCCATGGCATAGCGGCTCTTCGCGCCAAAGTGGCTGTATTGACCATTGGCGCCCTGACTCAGCCGAAACGGACCACCGCGCCATGGGAAGGGATAACGATAGCTCTGAGTGGCGCCCGCAGGGTCCCCCAGGAAGTATTGGAACATCGGGGTATACACCAGCGGCTTGCCACCCGTCATCGCCGTCAGCAACGCCAGACGCGAGTTGCTGCGTGCCGGGAGCACCCGACGAATTGGCTGGCTCGGCGCGCCTTTGACGTTCTGCACGCCGGTAAAGCCCAACTCGACTTCAACGGGCGCATACAGATCGTTACGCACAAACACGACGTCCACGCCTTTCTGCTTTTGGATGTCGAGGTACACCTGGCGCTCCAGGTGCTCGACCATTCGATCGCGGAAGACGAACACCTGCGAACCTTTCGTCGGCCGATCGCTGTAAGAGACCACGCCATTGGCGTCGGTAGATTTGTAAATGGTCATGGCCACAGCCGAGGTGGAGGCCAGGAAAAGACCACAGAGAAGCAGCGAGCGCAGGAGCATGGGCAAGAGTCTGTCGATTAAGGCCTGGAAAGCAGCCTAGCAGTTGAAAGGGATCAGGGTAATCGGCAGATGTTTCAGAAGGGTTGCGTCAGCGGGAGGGCTGCTGGGTTTTAGGGCCTCTTCGCGAGCAAGCCCGCTCCCACAAGGATGGCGATAAACAGTGGGAGCGGGCTTGCCCGCAATAGCGATTTAACAAGCAACGCGACGCTTAAGCACCCGGCACAAAATGCTTTTGCGCCGTGCCGCGGGCGATCAGACGGGAGATGTAATCGAGTTTCTGCGCGTCCTGATCGACAAAGCGGAAAGTCAGTTGCAGCCACTCGCTGTCAGGTTTGGCTTCAAACGCAACGATGGCGTGCAGGTAGCCGTTGAGGCGTGCCGTTTCAGCGTTATCGCCCTGCTCCATATCGAGCACGGCGCTGTCGAGTACTTGCGGCAGGTTGTCGGTGCGCTTCACCACCAACAGGGCTTCCTTGAGACTCAAGGCCTTGATCACACATTGCTGAGTGCCGTTTGTCAGCCGCAGTTGACCCTGTCCACGACCGCTGGCCGGGGCCGACGCCGCAACAGGTGCCTTGACCGGCGGGCTGTTGAGCAAACCACGGGACGGGGCGACGGCCGGGGCGGGTGCGGCGGCGACCGGTTTGGCGAACGGGTTGACCGGCGCGGCCGATGGCGTGACCACAGGCGCCTTGCCGCCAGTCAATGCGCTCAGGGAATCGTTGCCGAATGCCGAGTTCATTTTGCTCGGAGCGCTGTTCATCAACGTGTCGAGTTTGCCGACCTTGTTCAGCGCTTGCTTGACCTTGGTCAGCAACTGTTCGTTGGTGAATGGCTTGCTGACGTAACCAGAAACGCCGGCCTGGATGGCCTGAACCACGTTTTCTTTATCGCCACGGCTGGTCACCATCACGAACGGCATGGTCTTGAGATTGTCTTGCTCGCGGCACCAGGTCAGCAGTTCCAGACCTGACATTTCCGGCATTTCCCAGTCACACAACACGAGGTCAAAAGGTTCCCGTGCCAGTATCGCCTGAGCTTTTTTACCATTGACTGCGTCTTCGATCCGTATGCCAGGGAAGTAATTGCGCAGGCACTTCTTTACCAGGTCACGAATGAACGACGCATCGTCCACGACCAACACACTGATCTTGCTCATCCAACACCCCTTAAAAAATCCCGGCAAGCATACCGTTTTGCTGATGGCACATTGCCTAAAACTTCCAGACACGCCGAGACTTTTCGTTCGCGGGTGCTGCTTACGAATTCATGAGCCACAAACAAAAACGCCCAGCCAAAAGGCCGGGCGCTTTTCTTGGGCAACCTTACTTATCGTCAGCTTTGCCCGGAACATTAGCGGTTTCGGCGCTTGTGCCTTCCACTTCTGCTTTCATGCGCTTGAGACCCATGTGCCGCACGTCGGTGCCACGCACCAAATAAATCACCAGTTCAGAGATATTTCGGGCGTGATCGCCGATCCGCTCCAGCGAACGCAACACCCAAATAATGCTCAAGACCCTTGTGATAGAGCGCGGGTCTTCCATCATGTAAGTCGCCAGCTCACGCAGCGCGGTCTTGTATTCGCGGTCGATGATTTTGTCGTACTGAGCCACCGACAACGCCAGGTCGGCGTCAAACCGGGCAAATGCGTCCAACGCATCACGCACCATGTTGCGCACCTGGTCGCCAATGTGGCGCACCTCAACGTAACCACGCGGCGCTTCGCCCTCTTCGCACAACTGAATGGCGCGGCGGGCAATCTTGGTCGCTTCGTCGCCGATACGCTCCAGGTCGATCACCGACTTGGAGATGCTGATAATCAGACGCAGGTCGGATGCCGCCGGCTGGCGACGGGCAAGAATGCGCAGGCATTCTTCGTCGATATTGCGTTCCATCTGGTTGATCTGGTCGTCGATCTCGCGAACCTGCTGGGCCAGACCGGAGTCGGCCTCTATCAGCGCGGTCACCGCGTCGTTGACCTGTTTTTCCACCAGCCCGCCCATGGCCAGGAGGTGGCTGCGCACTTCCTCAAGCTCGGCATTGAACTGCGCGGAGATGTGATGGGTAAGGCCTTCTTTACTAATCATGTTGGCGTCCTGGGAGCGTCCGGTAAGGTGCGGTGGACCGCAGCGTCAATTCAGTGAGCAATAACAGCTTCCTAGCCGTAACGACCGGTGATGTAGTCTTCGGTCTGCTTCTTCGCCGGATTGGTGAACAGCGTGTCGGTGTCGCCAAATTCCACCAGTTTGCCCATGTACATGAACGCCGTGTAGTCGGAAACCCGCGCGGCCTGCTGCATGTTGTGGGTCACGATGACGATGGTGAACTTGGATTTGAGTTCGTAGATCAGCTCTTCGACTTTCAACGTCGAGATTGGGTCGAGCGCCGAGCACGGTTCGTCGAGCAACAGCACTTCGGGTTCTACGGCGATGGTGCGCGCGATCACCAGACGTTGCTGCTGACCACCGGACAAGCCGAGGGCCGACTCATGCAGCCGGTCTTTGACTTCGTCCCACAGCGCTGCACCTTTAAGTGCCCACTCAACCGCTTCGTCGAGAATGCGCTTCTTGTTGATGCCCTGGATGCGCAGGCCATAAACCACGTTTTCGTAGATGGTTTTCGGAAACGGGTTCGGCTTCTGGAACACCATGCCGACGCGACGACGCAGCTCGGCGACGTCTTCACCTTTGCGGTAAATGTTGTTGCCATAGAGGTTGATCGCGCCTTCAACGCGGCAGCCGTCCACCAGATCGTTCATACGGTTGAACGTGCGCAGCAACGTGGACTTGCCGCAACCAGACGGCCCGATAAACGCGGTCACGCGCTGTTTCGGGATGTTCATGCTGACGTCGTACAGCGCTTGTTTGTCGCCGTAGAACAAGCTCAGGCCCGGGACTTCGATGGCCACGGTTTCCTGCTCAAGGCTCAGGCTTTGTTTGTCGCGCCCCAGGGCCGACATGTTGATGCCGTGGGTGTGTGTTTCGTGCTGCATGGGAGGCTCCCTGTGCTAACAAATTCGGTTCGGTGGTGTGGAAGCGAGCCTGCTCGCGAAGGGGCCATCTCTGGCGCCAAAAGCTTCGCGAGCAGCTTGCTCCCACCTAAAAATCATTCCGGCGGTTATTAACTATCCAGCGCTTTGTATTTCTCGCGCAGATGGTTGCGTATGTACACGGCCGACAGGTTGAGCGTGGCGATCACCAGCACCAGCAGCAGCGCCGTGGCATAGACCAACGGCCGTGCAGCTTCGACGTTCGGGCTCTGGAAGCCAACGTCATAAATATGGAAGCCCAAGTGCATGATCTTCTGGTCCAGGTGCAGGTACGGGTAGTTGCCATCCACCGGCAGCGACGGCGCCAGCTTCACCACACCCACCAGCATCAGCGGCGCCACTTCACCCGCGGCGCGGGCCACGGCAAGGATCATCCCGGTCATCATTGCCGGGCTGGCCATGGGCAGCACAATCTTCCACAACGTTTCAGCCTTGGTCGCGCCGAGGGCCAACGAGCCTTCGCGAACGGTGCGGGGAATCCGCGCGAGGCCTTCTTCGGTGGCCACGATGACCACCGGAACCGCCAGCAGCGCCAGGGTCAGCGAGGCCCAGAGCAGGCCCGGCGTACCGAAAGTCGGCGCCGGCAACGCTTCAGGGAAGAACAATCGATCCACCGAACCGCCCAGCACATAGACGAAGAAGCCCAGGCCGAACACGCCGTAAACAATCGCCGGAACCCCCGCCAGGTTGTTCACCGCAATACGGATCAGGCGCGTCATGGCGTTCTGCTTCGCATACTCGCGAAGGTAGACCGCGGCCAGTACGCCGAACGGGGTCACGATCATCGCCATGATCAGGGTCATCATCACAGTGCCGAAAATCGCCGGGAAGATCCCGCCCTCGGTATTTGCTTCACGCGGGTCGTCGCTGAGGAACTCCCAGACCTTGCTGAAATAGAAGCCAATCTTGGTGAGGTAGCCCATGGCATTCGGCTGATAGGCGTGAACGACTTTGCCAATCGGGATTTCGATCTCTTTGCCGTTGGCATCGCGAGCCGTCAGGCTGTCGCGATTGAACTGCGCGTGCAAATCGCCAAGGCGCACTTCGATGTCTTGATAACGAGCGTTCAGTTCAGCGCGCTCGCCATCCATGTCGGCTTGCGCAGCGGCGTCGAGCTTGCCGGCCAGTTCCAGTTTGCGACCGTGCAGACGGATGCGTTCGAGACCGGCGTTGATCGCGCCGATGTCGGATTTTTCCAGGCTCTTGAGCTGGGCCGCGATTTTGTTGACGCGATTAACCCGCGCCTGCAACTCAGGCCAACTCGCTTCACCTTCAGCGATGACCTTGCCGTCCTGTTTGACGTTGACCAGGTAACCGTAGAAGTTGCCCCACTCACGACGCTCAATGGTCATCAGCTCTGGCGGAGTCGTCAGATTGGTCAGCCACTCGCCGACAATCCAGGTGAAGTCATTGCCGTTCAAGTCACGGTTACCGACCTTGATCAGCTCACGGGTCATGAACTCCGGGCCCGCATCGGGCACCGGCAGGCCAGCACTTTTCAGGCGCTCACGCGGCACTTCTTCTTTCTGCACCACTTCGCCGATAACCAGGTGATTAGCCTGGCCCGGTACGTCGTAGCTGGCATGGACCAAGTCCGCCGGCCAGAAGTGCCCCAGACCGCGCACAGCGATCACCGCCAACAACCCAATGGTCATGATGACGGCGATGGACACCGCGCCACCGCTGATCCAGACGCCAGGGGCGCCGCTCTTGAACCATCCGTTCAGGGAGTTCTGTTTCACAGACTTCTACCTTTCTTAAAGCGACGAGTATTTCTTGCGCAGACGCTGACGAATCAGTTCCGCGAGGGTGTTCATGACGAAGGTGAACAACAGCAGCACCAGCGCCGACAGGAACAGCACGCGGTAATGGCTGCCGCCTACTTCCGACTCCGGCATTTCCACCGCGACGTTAGCCGCCAAGGTGCGCAGGCCTTCGAACAGGTTCATTTCCATGACCGGGGTGTTGCCGGTAGCCATCAACACGATCATGGTTTCACCGACCGCACGGCCCATGCCGATCATCAGCGCCGAGAAAATACCGGGGCTGGCGGTGAGGATCACCACGCGGGTCATGGTTTGCCACGGCGTAGCGCCGAGGGCCAGAGACCCCAGGGTCAGGCCACGCGGCACGCTGAACACGGCGTCTTCGGCGATGGAGTAGATATTCGGGATCACTGCGAAACCCATGGCCAGACCGACCACCAGAGCGTTGCGCTGATCGTAGGTGATGCCCAGGTCGTGGGAGATCCACATGCGCATGTCACCGCCGAAGAACCAGGTTTCCATATACGGGCTCATGTACAGCGACAACCAGCCCACAAACAGAATCACCGGAATCAAAATCGCGCTTTCCCAGCCGTCCGGCACCCGCAGGCGAATCGACTCAGGCAAGCGACTGAAGGTGAAACCGGCCACCAGAATACCGACCGGCATCAGCAGCAACAGGCTGAAAATCCCTGGTAAGTGCCCTTCTACATAAGGGGCAAGGAACAGACCGGCGAAGAAACCGAGGATCACCGTCGGCATCGCCTCCATCAGCTCGATCACCGGCTTGACCTTGCGGCGCAGACTCGGGGCCATGAAGTAGGCGGTGTAGATAGCCGCGGCAACGGCCAGCGGAGCAGCCAGCAGCATGGCGTAGAACGCAGCCTTGAGCGTGCCGAAGGTCAGCGGTGCCAAGCTCATCTTGGGTTCGAAGTCGGTATTGGCGGCCGTCGATTGCCAGACGTATTTAGGCTCGTCGTAGTTTTCGTACCAGACCTTGCTCCACAACGCGCTCCAGGAAACCTCGGGGTGCGGGTTATCCAGCAGCAGCGGTTGCAGCTTGCCACCCGCCTCCACGATCAGGCGGTTGGCGCGCGGCGAGAGCCCGAAAAGACCTTCGCCGTCGATCACTTGATTCACCAACAGCGTGCGGTGAGCCGTGCTATGGAACACGCCGAGTTTGCCGGAGGCATCCAGCGCGACGAAGCCTTTGCGACGCTCTTCGGCGTTGACTTCTACGATCGGCGTGGTGCCCATCTGGAAGGTACGAATCTGCTTCAGCCGCTGCTCGCCATCCGGATCGCGGGCCATGAACCACTGGGCCAAGCCACCTTTGGAGTTACCGATGATCAGCGAAATACCGCCCACCAACTGGGTACTGGCGGTGACTTGAGCGTCACCGTCTTCGAGCAGTTTGTAGCGACCGTTGAGGCTTTTTTCGCTGAGGCTGAACACGTCGGCCTGGGCGCGCCCGTTAATCACGTACAACCACTGCTGACGTGGGTCGACAAAGATGTTTTTAACCGGCTCAGTCATTTGCGGCAGATCGATGCGCTTCTGCTCGTTGGTGACTTCGCCAGTCATCATGTTTTCTTCGCTCGTCAGCGACAGTACCTGCAACTGCGAACCGGTAGAGCCGGCCAGCAGCAGCGTGGTATCAGTGGCATTGAGGCTGACGTGTTCCAGCGCACCGCCCGCCTCGTTCAGCACAATCGGGGCTTCGCCGTAGGGGTACTCAATGGCCGGCGAGATGGTCTTCTTGCCGTCCGGGTAACTGACTTTATAGGTGTGCCGAAATACCAGAACCTGACCGTTGGACAGGCCGACCGCCACCAGCGGATGACCTGGCTGGTCTTTAGCAATGGAGGTCACGGTGGTGCCCGCCGGAACCGGCAGATCGACGCGCTTGAGTTCGGCGCCACTGTCGATATCAAAAAACAGCGCCTGGCCCTTGTCGGAAATACGCATCGCGACCTGGTTCTGCTCTTCCAGCGAGATCAGCAACGGTTTGCCGGCGTCTTTTATCCAGGCGGGGGTGATCGCATCGTGGGCGCTCAGGCTAGCACCCTGGAACAAAGGCGCAACGACGTAGGCCAGGAAGAAGAAGATCAGCGTGATTGCGCCGAGCACAGCAAGGCCGCCAACGAAAACGTACCAGCGGGTCAGGCGATCTTTAAGCGCACGAATGCGGCGCTTGCGTTTCAGCTCAGGCGTATTGAAATCAATGCGCTTGGGAGGGGACGTCGTAGTCATTGGGGAATTGGCCAGATCATTCATGCGCACACCCTAGCGATCCTGTATGACAGAAAGATGACAGTGCAGTGACGCAACAAAACCGCCGCTCGAGTGAACGGGCAGCGGAGCAAAAAATTAGAGGGGCGTGAGGGAGCGAAACGCTCCCTCACTAGAGCCCGAGGACTAACCCGGACTCAGGGTGTTACTTCTTTGCGACTTCAGCGCTGCCTTCTTGCAGACCCAGGTCAGCCAGTGCTTTTGCAGCAACTTTGGCCGGCAGTGGGATATAGCCGTCTTTCACTACCACTTCCTGGCCCTGTTTAGACAGAACCAGTTTCACGAACTCGGCTTCCAGCGGGGCCAGAGGCTTGTTCGGGGCTTTGTTGACGTAGACGTAAAGGAAACGCGACAGCGGGTATTTACCGTTCAGGGCGTTTTCTTCGCTGTCTTCGATGAACTCAGTGCTGCCTTTCTTCGACAGAGCGACTGTTTTCACGCTAGCAGTTTTGTAGCCGATGCCCGAATAACCGATGCCGTTCAGCGAGGAGCTGATCGACTGCACGACCGACGCCGAACCTGGTTGTTCGTTGACGTTTGGCTTGTAGTCGCCTTTGCACAGGGCTTCTTCCTTGAAGTAGCCGTAAGTGCCGGATACCGAGTTACGACCGAACAGTTGAACTGGCTTGTTGGCCAGGTCGCCCGTCACGCCCAGGTCACCCCAGGTTTTGACTTCGGTTTTAGCGCCGCACAGACGAGTCGAAGAGAAGATTGCGTCGACTTGCTCCATGGTCAGGTGCTGGATCGGGTTGTCTTTGTGTACGAAGACGGCCAGGGCGTCCACGGCCACCGGGATAGCGGTTGGCTTGTAGCCGTACTTCTGCTCGAAGGCAGCCAGTTCGGTGTCCTTCATTTTGCGGCTCATCGGGCCCAGGTTAGAGGTGCCTTCAGTCAACGCAGGTGGCGCAGTGGCGGAGCCAGCGGCCTGAATCTGGATATTTACGTTCGGGTATTCTTTTTTGTAGTTCTCAGCCCACAGGGTCATGAGGTTGGCCAGGGTATCGGAGCCGACGCTGGACAGGTTGCCCGACACACCAGTGGTCTTGGTGTAGCTCGGGATCGACGGGTCAACAGCGGCGAACGCGTTAGCGGTCGCAACGCCAGCAGCGACAAAAGTCATTGCCGCCATCAAACGCTTCAGTTTCATGCCTTACTCCTAGCAGATAGGGTGTGTTAAGTCGGGGCCAAGTATCAGCAGGCCGTGTGAACACTCTATGGCTGAAATATGACAATTAGATGAAAGGCCAGCATTCGGCATCCGGCAGTGTAATTCGTGTTGCCCTTAGCGCCCCTCCTTCCAAAGATAAGCACCCACCAAAATCCCGACGCCACAAATGATCGCCACATAGTAGGCAGGCCCCATCGGGCTTTCCTTGAGCAGAAGGGTGACGATCATTGGCGTCAGACCGCCAAAAATGGCGTAGGCCAGGTTGTAGGAGAACGACAACCCGCTGAAGCGCACCACGGCCGGAAAGGCCTTGACCATCACATACGGTACGGCGCCGATGGTGCCAACCAGCATTCCGGTCACGGCGTACATCGGAAACAGCCATTCAGGGTGGTTGAACAGGCTGTGATAGAAGGTCCAGGAACTCAGCAACAATAAGCCGCTGCCGAAGACAAACACGCGACCCGCGCCGAAGCGATCCGCTAATGCGCCGGAGGCCACACAGCCCAGGCTCAAGAACACAATCGCCAGGCTGTTGGCCTGCAACGCCGTCGTCGGCGAGAAGTGGTAGACCGTCTGCAACACGGTCGGGGTCATCAGAATGACCACAATGATGCCGGCGGACAGCAGCCAGGTCAGCAACATGGAAATCAGGATCGCCCCACGATGGTCACGCAGCACCGCGCGTAGCGGCACTTCTTCAGCCAGGGCTTTGCGCAGTTGCAGCTCGGCGAACACCGGGGTTTCGTGGAGCCAGCGGCGCAGGTACACCGAGAACAGGCCAAACACGCCGCCCAGCAGGAAGGGAATTCGCCAGGCGTAATCCGCGACTTCCACCGGGGTATAGAGGCTGTTGATAACCGTCGCGACCAACGAGCCCAAGAGGATACCGGCAGTTAGGCCACTGGTCAGGGTGCCGCAGGCGTAGCCAATGTGCCGCTGCGGCACGTGTTCGGAAACGAAGACCCAGGCGCCCGGCACTTCACCGCCAATCGCCGCGCCCTGGATCACGCGCATCACCAACAGCAGGATCGGTGCCCACATGCCGATCTGTGCGTAGGTCGGCAGCAGGCCCATGATCAAGGTCGGCACGGCCATCATGAAAATGCTCAGGGTGAACATTTTTTTGCGCCCCAGCAGGTCGCCAAAGTGCGCCATTACAATCCCGCCCAAGGGCCGCGCGAGGTAGCCCGCGGCGAAGATGCCGAACGTCTGCATCAGGCGCAGCCACTCTGGCATGTCGGCCGGAAAGAACAGCTTGCCAACCACCGTGGCAAAGAAGACGAAGATGATGAAGTCGTAAAACTCCAGCGCGCCGCCCAAGGCCGACAGCGACAGGGTCTTGTAATCGTCGCGGGTTAACGGACGTGCGGATTGGGTCGGCTGCGCGATGCTCGAGGGCGCTGAGGTCATGGCAAGGGCTTCTCTTATAGTCGGATCTGCAACCTCAACAACGCTGGCGGAGGCTTGGGCAGGTTCGGCACGATAGCAAATTGTTCAAAAAAGCACATATAGGCGCGTATTTGACGGTGTAAATGAGAACCCGGCGGTCGTCTCGGGGTCTACCGACCGATATACTCGCAACCCTGCACCTGCTTGTAACGGGTTGCTGTGCGAAAACGTCGTTGGCACCGGCCAGCCTATTTCGCAGAGTTTCCCTTTAGGCGCCTTATGGAAAACGTGACGAACGTAGTATGTTCGGGGCTGAATCGTTTTTCCCGAAGACGGCTATTCACCTGAAAGACCAACGTAGAGTCACGGGTCAGAGGCACCCCCGGCATGATAGAGCTCGAACAAGAAGATCCAATCCCGCAAGGCGACCTGGCCCTGCAAATTACCGCCCTGCCGCGCGAAACCAACGGCTTTGGCGATATTTTCGGCGGCTGGCTAGTCGCACAAATGGATTTGGCCGGCACCGCAATGGCCAGCAAGGTTGCGGGTGGCCGCGTGGCCACCGTGGCGATCGACCGTATGGCGTTCCTGGTTCCGGTGGCGGTGGGCGCACAGCTCTCCTTCTACACGCAGGCCCTGGAAATCGGCCGCAGCTCGATCCGAATGATGGTCGAGGTCTGGAGCGACGATCCACTGTCCAGTGAGTGGCGAAAAGTGACTGAAGCCGTATTCGTGTTCGTCGCCATCGACGGCAGCGGCCGCACCCGCTCGGTGCCGCCGCGCGCTCGTTAAACCTGGGGAGCGTTAAACGCGGCCATCGTTTTACGGTCCATTGCAGTCCTGTTACCGATCGAGAGTTGCCCATGAGCACGCCCAACGTTGAAGCCGTGAAACTGGATGAACTGAACTGCTGGTGCATCCGCCACGGTCAGGCCGAATTGCTGGTGGCCCAGCAAGGCGCGCACATCCTGAGCTATCAAGTGGCAGGACAACCGCCGCTGATCTGGCTCAACGACCAGGCGCTGTTCAAGACCGGCAAAAGCATCCGCGCCGGTGTGCCGGTGTGCTGGCCGTGGTTCGGCAACCTGCCGCGCAACCCGCAGAGTGTTCGGGACATGCGCATCAGCAACGAACCGGCGACGGCCCACGGACTCGTGCGGACGATGGACTGGGCGCTGGGGGAAATGGCAACCGAGGGTGAAAGCCTGACGGTGGAATTCGTACTGCCCTACCCCGAAGGTGGCCTGCCGGGCTGGCCACATCAGGTGGATTTGAAACTGAGTATTCGCCTCGACAACCAGTTGCACATCAGCCTAACCAGCCATAACCAGGGCCAAGAAGCCGTTAGCATCAGCCAGGCGCTGCACAGCTATTTCGCGGTCAGCGATGTGCGCGACGTGCAGGTTGAGGGCCTGGATGGCTTGAGCTACATCGAAACCCTGGACGACTGGAACATCGTCAAGCAAACCGGCGACCTGCGCTTTATCGGTGAGACCGACCGCATCTACCTCAACACCCCGGCGACGCTAAGTATTGTCGACCCCGCCTGGAAACGACGCATCGAACTGACCAGCAGCGGTTCGCGCTCGACGGTGATCTGGAACCCATGGATTGATCGGGCAGCGGCATTCAGCGACATGGCCGAAGATGGCTGGCAGCGCATGCTGTGCATTGAGACGGCAAACGTGATGGACGATGTGGTGAAGCTGGAGGCCGGCGCCCGTCACACCCTAGGCGTGAGCATCGGCAGCAAACCTCTCTAGCACCACAAAACCATGGTTGGAGCGAGCCTCACCGCGGGCGGGCCTGCTCCAATATGAATGGCTGTGTTTATAGATCCGACTCTTTGACTACCCGCACTTTCGCTGCTTCCAACGCATACGCTGCATCCGCCAAGTCGTTGTTGACCTTCTCGATCTTCAGCGTGCCCGTCACCCACAGCGGTGTGTAGATATCGTCCAGCTTCAACCCCTTGGGGTATCGCACCAGCACCAACTGGTTAGGCGGCGGTGGCGGCACATGGATACAGGCGCCTGGGTATGGCACGAGAAAGAACAGCGTACTGCGGCCCTTGGCATCGGTTTCCAGCGGGACTGGATAGCCACCAATACGGATGCTCTTGTCGTTCATCGACGGCACGGTTTTGGTCGAATACATCACCGCCGGCAAGCCTTTGCTTTGCTTCAGGCCACCTTTGTCGGTAAACGTGCCAGTGGCCTCGGGGGAGTTATGATCGATTTCGGGCATGGCCTCGAGGGCTTTCTGGTCCGACTTGGGCATCAGTTCCAGCCAATCGGTTTCAGGCAATTCGCCGGCATGGGCGAAGCCCGAACCCAGAAAAAGGAGACTCAACAGAAGACGGCGCATGGGGATGCTCGACAAAGGAAAGGATGGGGCAATGGCGAGCATTCTAGCCCTCTCGACCTGCGCGGCAGAGAGGGCTTTGTCGCTTGAATCAGCTCTTTTTGAACAGGCCGTAGATCACCAGCAGCACGATCGCACCCACCAACGCACCGAAGAAACCTGCGCCTTGGCCGGCTTGATAAATGCCCAACGCCTGACCGCCGTAGGTGGCTGCCAGCGAACCGCCGATACCGAGCAAGATAGTCATGATCCAACCCATGCTGTCATCGCCCGGCTTCAGGAAGCGAGCCAACAGGCCGACGATCAAGCCGATAAAGATGGTTCCAATGATTCCCATGGCGTTTCCCTCTGAGTGATTTGGATATAAGCCTAGTCAGACTTTGACATCCTGCCATCAGAGAACGGCGACCCCTGAAGGTTCCGCCGATGCCTGATGAAACTATTCGGCGATCAACGCTTCGACTTTAAGAATCTGCTGCGCCAGCGTGGCCTTGTCGGCGCAACGCAGGTTGGCGTGACCGACCTTGCGTCCAGCCTTGAACGCCTTGCCATAGTGGTGCAAATGGCAATCAGCAATCGCGATGACTTTTTTTACCGGCGGCACGACACCGATAAAGTTCAGCATTGCGCTCTCCCCGACCTTGGCTGTCGAGCCCAGCGGCAGACCGGCGATGGCCCGCAAGTGGTTTTCGAACTGGCTGCACTCGGCGCCTTCAGTGGTCCAATGCCCTGAGTTATGGACGCGCGGGGCGATTTCGTTGGCCTTCAGACCACCGTCAACTTCGAAGAACTCGAACGCCATCACGCCGACGTACTCCAGCTGTTTGAGCACACGGCTGGAATAATCTTCAGCCAAGGCTTGCAGCGGGTGGTCGGTGCTGGCCACGGACAGCTTGAGGATGCCATTGTCGTGGGTGTTATGGACCAGCGGATAGAACTTCGTTTCGCCATCGCGAGCACGCACAGCGATCAACGAAACTTCGCCAGTGAACGGCACGAAGCCTTCCAGCAGGCAGGCGACGCTGCCCAATTCGGCAAAAGTGCCCACCACGTCTTGCGCCGTGCGCAGCACTTTCTGGCCCTTGCCGTCATAACCCAGGGTGCGGGTTTTCAGCACGGCCGGCAGGCCGATAGACACTACCGCGGCGTCCAGATCGGCTTGCGACTGGATATCAGCGAAGGCAGGGGTCGGAATCCCCAGGTCCTTGAACATGCTTTTTTCAAACCAACGGTCACGCGCAATGCGCAGGGCTTCGGCGCTCGGGTACACCGGGACGAACTGCGAAAGGAACGCAACCGTTTCGGCCGGGACGCTTTCGAACTCGAACGTCACCAGATCGACTTCATCGGCTAATTGACGCAAGTGGTCCTGATCACCGTAATCGGCCCGCAGGTGCTCACCCAGCGCAGCAGCGCAAGCGTCTGGCGCGGGGTCCAGAAAAGCGAAGTTCATGCCCAGCGGGGTGCCCGCCAAGGCCAACATGCGACCCAACTGGCCGCCACCGATTACACCGATCTTCATCGTCAACAACCTCAGGCGATGCGTGGGTCTGGATTGTCCAGAACGCTGTCTGTCTGCTCAGCACGGAAGGTTTTCAGTACCGCGTGGAACTGCGGGTGCTTGGCGCCCAGGATACTTGCCGACAGCAGCGCAGCGTTGATCGCGCCCGCCTTGCCGATGGCCAGGGTTGCCACCGGAATGCCCGCGGGCATCTGCACGATAGACAGCAGCGAATCGACGCCCGAAAGCATCGACGACTGCACCGGCACGCCCAGCACCGGCAGGTGAGTCTTGGCCGCACACATGCCTGGCAAGTGGGCCGCGCCACCGGCACCGGCAATAATCACCTCGATCCCGCGCGCCTCAGCCTCTTCGGCGTACTGGAACAGCAGGTCCGGGGTGCGGTGGGCAGAGACCACTTTAACCTCGTAAGGGATGCCGAGCTTTTCCAGCATATCGGCGGTGTGGCTAAGGGTGGACCAATCGGACTTGGAGCCCATGATCACGCCAACCAGTGCGCTCATCGTCGTGCCTCTTCTCTCTGGGCGCCCGCAGGCGCGTCAAAAAACAACAAGCCACGCGGGAAATCCGGCGTGGCTTGAGTATGCGAATTAAGGCCGGTTGGACCGGCCGAAGGCCGCGCAGTATACCTCAATGAAGCAGATAAACAGCCCCCGCGGCGACCATCTGTCATACGGCGCGAAGTGCCGGTTTTATTGACTTCAAGGTCAGCGAACGATCACCACAATCCCCCAGGGTGACGCGATGGACTCAAGTGCCTTGCGCCGCGCCGCCTTCAAGCTTGCGCCACAGCAAACGCACATTGGCCTTGCGCACCAGCGCGCAGCGATACAGTCGAATCTCCAGCGGCACATGCCATTGCGGGCCACCACACACGACCAATTCGCCACGCGCCAACTCGGCGCGCACGCTCAGTTGTGGCACCCAGGCAATCCCCAGTCCCTCCAGCGCCATGCTTTTCAGGCTGTCGGCCATGGCCGTTTCATAAATAGTGGTAAAACGCAGCGCGCGCTGGCGCAGCAGCAAATTCACCGAGCGCCCGAGAAAGGCACCGGCGCTGTAGGCCAACAACGGCACGCTGACCTCGCCTTCCAGGTCGAACAACGGTTTGCCTTCGGCATCCGCCGCACACACCGGCAACATTTCAGTCTGCCCCAGGTGCAGCGAAGGGAAGATCTCCGGGTCCATCTGCATCGCCGCGTCCGGATCATAGAACGCCAGCATCAAATCGCACCCGCCTTCACGCAACGCATGCACCGCGTCGCCGACGTTGGTGGCGACTAATCGGGTGGCGATGTTCAGGCCTTCATTCCGCAGCTGTGCAATCCAGCGCGGAAAGAAACCCAGCGCCAACGAGTGCGCTGCCGCGACCTGCATTACCTCGCCCTGCCCGCCTTCCAAATGATGAAGGTGACGCAACACTTCGCCGAGCTGCTCGACCACCGTGCGCGCGGTGACCAAAAACAACTGCCCCGCCGCCGTCAGCTCGATCGGTGTGCGCGAGCGATTGACCAATTGCAGGCCCAGCGCGGTCTCAAGACTGCGGATGCGCCGGCTGAACGCTGGCTGGGTCACAAAGCGCCGTTCGGCCGCCTGGGAGAAGCTGCGAGTGGCGGCCAAGGCACTAAAGTCCTCCAACCATTTGCTTTCCAGATTCATCACGCCCTCCCGGACACGCACCAATTTAGGTCGCACGCTCGCCGCACACGCGGCGTCACACGGGCATTATGCCGAATGTGCATAGGCTAGTGCGTAACAGCATTGGCCCAAAAAACACCACAAGCCTAGCATTCGCAGCGTTCCGGCATTGACCGGGTCCTTATCGAGATGATTTCTATCATGTCCTCCGCTGCATCTTTGCGCACAGAAAAAGACCTGCTTGGCGTACTCGAAGTACCCGCTCAAGCGTATTACGGCATCCAGACCCTGCGAGCGGTGAACAACTTCCGTCTCTCCGGCGTTCCGATTTCGCATTACCCGAAACTGGTTGTCGGTCTGGCAATGGTCAAACAGGCCGCCGCTGACGCCAACCGCGAGCTGGGTCATCTGAACGAAGCCAAGCACGCCGCCATCAGCGAAGCCTGTGCCCGATTGATCCGCGGTGATTTCCACGAAGAGTTCGTGGTGGACATGATTCAAGGCGGCGCCGGCACGTCGACCAACATGAATGCCAACGAAGTCATCGCCAACATCGCGCTGGAGGCCATGGGTCACCAGAAAGGCGAATACCAGTACCTGCACCCGAACAACGACGTGAACATGGCGCAGTCCACCAACGACGCCTATCCCACCGCGATCCGCCTGGGTCTGCTGCTGGGTCACGACGCGCTGCTGGCCAGCCTCGACAGCCTGATCCAGGCATTCGCCGCCAAGGGTGTGGAGTTCAACCACGTCCTGAAAATGGGCCGCACCCAACTGCAAGACGCCGTGCCAATGACCTTGGGTCAAGAGTTCCGTGCGTTCGCCACCACCCTGAGCGAAGACCTGGCGCGTCTGAAGACCCTGGCCCCCGAGCTGCTGACCGAAGTCAACCTGGGCGGCACCGCGATTGGCACCGGCATCAACGCCGACCCGCGCTACCAGCACCTGGCCGTCTCGCGCCTGGCAATCATCAGCGGTCAACCGCTGGTGCCGGCGGCTGACCTGATCGAAGCCACGTCAGACATGGGCGCCTTCGTGCTGTTCTCCGGCATGCTCAAGCGCACTGCGGTCAAGCTGTCGAAGATCTGCAACGATCTGCGTCTGTTGTCCAGCGGACCACGCACCGGCATCAACGAAATCAACTTGCCAGCGCGTCAGCCTGGCAGCTCGATCATGCCCGGCAAGGTCAACCCGGTGATCCCGGAAGCTGTTAACCAAGTCGCGTTCCAGATCATCGGCAACGACCTGGCGCTGACCATTGCGGCCGAAGGCGGCCAGTTGCAGTTGAACGTGATGGAGCCGCTGATCGCGTTCAAGATCTTCGACTCGATCCGCCTGCTGCAACGCGCCATGGACATGCTGCGCGAGCACTGCATCGTCGGCATCACTGCCAACGAAGCACGCTGCCGCGAACTGGTCGAACACTCGATCGGCCTGGTCACCGCACTGAACCCGTACATCGGCTACGAAAATGCCACCCGTATCGCCCGTATCGCTCTCGAAAGCGGTCGCGGCGTACTGGAACTGGTGCGCGAAGAAGGCTTGCTCGACGAAGCGATGCTCGCCGACATCCTGCGCCCGGAAAACATGATTGCTCCGCGTCTGGTGCCTCTGAAGGCCTAACCAAAACGCCGGTTCCTTTCATCAGGAACCACGCTCACCAGGTCGAGGGACTAGACACCTCTCACCTTTTGAGGGCTTGGGGATTTATTTCCCAAGCCCTTTTTTTTAACCCTTTGGCAGCAACAACAGAATGTTTGAACGCTGAGAAATATGGGAGCGAGCCTGCTCGCGAAAACGATAGGCCGAGCACATCGATGCTGGATGTGCCGCCCTCTTCGCAAACAGGCTCGCTTCTACATGAAACAGCTTTCACATAAACCCGACGCCAGAAACGTCGGGAGTTTCAACGCTTCGTTTCGTCGTTTGCACCACAACCGTGCAGACGGGCACGCCACTGATCGGTATAGTGCGGCCCCTCTTCGCGTGAGCGGTCGTCGGTAACGAGGCCCAAACACATGCGAAACCCGACCTAATAACAACCCGCGATATGGAGCCGGGATGAACCTTCGCCTCACCTGCTTTGCCCCGCGCAAACCGGTGTAACGCGATGTGTCTGCCCCGCCAGCATTTGCTTAAACAAAAAACAGCGAGGAATACTCCATGCTCGAAGTCATCAACGGCTTCCTCTCAGAGAAAGTACTGATCGTGCTCATTGTCGGGCTCGGTGGTTACTTCACGATCCGCTCGCGTTTCGTTCAATTGCGCCACTTCTTCCATATGTTCGCGGTGTTCCGCGACAGCCTCAAAAGCAGCACCGGTCAACTCAGCTCGTTCCAGGCCCTGATGCTCAGCCTCGCCGGCCGCGTTGGTGCAGGCAACATCGCCGGTGTCGGCATCGCCGTCACCATGGGCGGCCCTGGCGCGGTGTTCTGGATGTGGGTGACCGCGCTGGTCGGCATGTCCAGCAGCTTTTTTGAGTGTTCCCTCGGCCAGCTCTACAAGCGC
Organism: Pseudomonas sp. DC1.2; assembly: GCF_034351645.1. NCBI lineage: Bacteria > Pseudomonadati > Pseudomonadota > Gammaproteobacteria > Pseudomonadales > Pseudomonadaceae > Pseudomonas > Pseudomonas sp. DC1.2. The sequence continues at coordinate 5,563,370 of NZ_CP133782.1, forward strand.
TGCGACTCCGACGGCACCTACCGTGGCGGCCCGTCCTATTACATTCAACATGGCCTGCAAAAACGCTGGTTGGGCATGGTCATGGCATTCCTGTTGCTCGTGACCTTCGGCTTCGCCTTCAACGGCCTCCAATCCCACGCCGTGACTCACTCGCTGCAGGACGCGTTCAAATTCGACCCGCATTACACCGGCGCGGCGCTGGCCGTATTGCTGGGCCTGGTGTTCATCGGTGGCATCAAGCGCATCGCCAAGGTCGCTGACCTGTTGGTACCGGTGAAAACCCTGGTCTACATCGGCGTGACCCTCTACGTGATCGTGCTGCAATTCGACCACGTTCCAGCGATGCTGATGACCATCGTCAAAAGTGCCTTCGGTCTGGATCAGGCCTTCGGCGGCCTCGTCGGCAGCGCAATCATCATGGGCGTTAAGCGAGGCGTGTTCGCCAACGAAGCGGGCCTGGGCAGTGCGCCAAACGTAGCAGCTGTGGCGTCGGTTGAGCACCCGGTGGCACAAGGCGTGGTTCAAGCGTTCAGCGTGTTCCTCGACACCTTCGTGATCTGCACCTGCACCGCGTTGCTGATCCTACTGTCGGGCTTCTACACCCCTGGCTTCGAAGGCGACGGCATTGCCCTGACCCAGAATTCCCTGGCCGCCGTGGTCGGTGACTGGGGCCGGGTGTTCATCTCCGTGGCCCTGTCGTTGTTCGTGTTTACCTCGATCCTCTACAACTACTACCTGGGCGAGAGCAATCTGCGCTTCCTGATCGGTGAAAACCGCTGGGCGCTGATGGGTTACCGTGCCTTGGTATTGGTGTTGATCTTCTGGGGTGCCATCGAAAACCTCGGCACGGTGTTCGCCTTCGCCGACATCACCATGACCCTGCTGGCGTTCGTCAACCTGATCGCGCTGTTCCTGCTGTTCAAAGTCGGCATGCGCATCCTGCGTGACTACGATGACCAGCGTGCTGCCGGGATCAAGACCCCCGTGTTCGATTCGAGCAAGTTCCCGGACCTGGACCTGGACCTGAACGCCTGGCCCGCCAACCCGCCGGCCGCCGCGACGAAGGCCGAAGCTGAGCCTCAAGGCGTGACCGCAGCGCAACGCTGATCGGTTAAAGTGCGATTTGCCCTGTGGGAGCGAGCTGGCTCGCTCCCACAGGAAGTCTTCGTTCTTGGAGAAACCCCATGAATTCCTCGACCTACCCCGGCGCTCAGCACGTCATGGTGCTCTACACCGGTGGCACCATCGGCATGCAAGCCAGCGCCAATGGCCTGGCCCCGGCGTCCGGTTTCGAAGCACGGATGCGCGACCACCTGCACAGCCAACTCGAACTTGTGGTGCCACAGTGGCGCTTTCGCGAGATGTCGCCGCTGATCGACAGTGCCAACATGAGCCCTGCTTATTGGCAACAACTGCGTGAAGCCGTCGTCGATGCCGTTGATGAGCAAGGCTGCGACAGTGTGTTGATCCTGCACGGCACCGACACCCTGGCCTACAGCGCAGCGGCCATGAGCTTTCAATTGCTCGGCCTGCACGCGCGCGTGGTGTTTACCGGCTCTATGCTCCCGGCCGGCGTGACCGACAGCGATGCCTGGGAAAACCTCAGCGGCGCACTCGTTGCACTGGGCCACGGCTTGGCGCCAGGCGTGCATTTGTACTTCCACGGTGAGTTGCTGGACGCCACCCGTTGCGCAAAGGTTCGTAGTTTCGGTCGTCATCCGTTCAAGCGCCTGGAGCGCCAGGGGGGTGGCGTGAAAGCCACGTCGCTGCCCACGCAACTGAACTACAACCAGCGCAGGCAACTGGCGAAAGTCGCTGTATTGCCCCTGTTCCCCGGGATTGGCGCCGAGGTACTGGGCGGCATGCTCGATAGCGGCATTCAGGGCTTGGTGCTGGAATGCTACGGCAGCGGCACCGGACCGAGCGACAACCCCGAGTTTCTCGCCAGCCTGGAGCGGGCACGGGATAAAGGCATCGTGGTGGTCGCCGTCACTCAGTGCCATGAAGGCGGTGTCGAACTCGATATTTACGAGGCCGGCAGCCGCTTGCGTGGGGTCGGTGTCTTGTCCGGCGGCGGCATGACCCGCGAAGCGGCATTCGGTAAATTGCATGCGTTGCTGGGCGCAGGGCTGGAAACGGCAGAAGTTCGTCGACTGCTCGAACTGGATTTATGTGGCGAGCTGCGCTGACGCTCACACGTTGCACACGGGGTGCTTGCAACGTCCTGCATAAATTCAAAGCGCTGATGCATACATAGTTACCACCTTCCCTGATTTGCCGTTCCTTAGCATGGAGCTTCCCGAGACCCCCCTCGGGCAGCTTCCATACTTTGCGAAACAGGGATGCTCCATGACTCAATCATCCGATACCCCCACGCAGCAAAAAACTGTTCGTCATGCCCCACTTGAAGCACTGATGACTCAACTGTGCGTCGGTCCTGACTTGGGTGAAGTCGCCGCCGTGCTTTTGCGACAGGCCTTACAGGCGCTTTATCCAAACCTGGACATCGACCCGGCCATCGCCATGGTGGGTACTTCGTGTTGGGAAATCGTCGACGACGCGATCATTCCAAAGCCCACTCAATACGAAGCGCTGACCGACATTCTCGCTGGACGATCCTTAAACGACGATCAAGTCATCTACCTTGAGAGTCAGCACTTTCTCACCCAACAGCCGCTTACAGACCCCGTTCTTCATCTGCCTGTACGCATTGCTGAAATCGCCAGCACCCTCAATATACTTGCCCCCCAAATGCTCATTGCCTATCAGGAACAACAACTGGCGTTCTGGAACAAAACCGACAATAACGGCGTGCGCTGGCATGCACTGTCCAGCACCCTGCGCAATATCTGGAATGTCGATAAGGTCGAGGGCTGGACCACTGAAGACTGCCGTATGGCGCGCCACTTCTTCCATGCTCCCGACCTGGCGACTCGAGGGCTTAACAACCCGTTTGGCAGCAAGGCCTACTTGTTCGACATCGACTCGGTCGACGGCGAAAACGTGAAGCATCTGAATGAGATGCCGTTCGCAGCACTGATTGGCACACACCAAGGCCGCACAAGCATCCTCATGTACTCGGGGGTAAACGGGTATGAAAAATTCGATTCGCTCGAACAGTTGGGCGCCAGCTTGCCTGTTCATCTGGACACCTCGCGCAATTACAAAAAAATACAGTGGCGACTGTACGAACCCAGCGGGCATTTCTTTGATCAGCAGGCCTGCACACTGATCTCCATGCAGATTGATATCATCGGAGCACTGAGTGTGGCGGACCTCAACCCCATCGACGCGGTCCAGTCGCCTCTGCGCAAACCCCTTGGCATCGTTGAACTCTCCGAGAAGAAGGGCCCCGTTAAAGAATGGTTTCGTGACTTGCTGCCCGACTGGCTGCGTAACGCATCGAGCAGTGACCTGACCCTCTATTCACGACACCTGAAGGACCTCGCCACACTGCACAGTCTGAACGCCGGGCAGTCCTATCAGGACGGTATCCTGCCCATCGACCAGTACACGCTCAAAGCACTCAAAGACGAAATGACCAAAGACCATGCCGATGCCGCCCGGCTGAAGCTCGACATGTTCACCGTCAGGATCGAAAGCCAGCTTATATGGGGAACATTCACCGTTCCGGGCAAGACCGAAGTCAGTCTGTTCAGCCTTGTTGAACTGGCGCTGCAGAACCTGGTCGCACTGCCTCTGGGCAACAAGACACTGCGCTCGACAAACGGCAACTCCCGGCCCGCCTGGTTGACGGTCGACTATATCGAAGCACTGATCAAGCGAGTGAACATCGGGAGTACCTACCCAGCGCTAATCAAAGCCAAGCTGCTGGATGACCCAAAAGAAAAAGCGCGCCGCGAAGCGCTCTATACCCAGCACCTGCGTATCCAGCTGCCACTGCTGGCCATGCAATGTCGGATTCGCAATGAGGCCGGTATCGACGAGCGGGGTTATCGCTATGTCGTAGCCGTCATGCAGCCCGACCTCTCCGACCACGAGGTCGAGGGGCAGATCATTGTCATCCGTCCACTGGCCTTCATTCCCAAGCGCCGGATCACCACGACAGCGGACGTGGTCGCCAATATGTTCGTAATCGGTCCGCAAGACCCTGCCGCCGGCCCCTGCCTGCTGTATCGACCATTGCTCGACGAACCGCTTACCCAATACCCGTCGCCAGCCAACCTGTTGTATGCCATTCAACAATCCGTGAGCCTGCGCAACTCCGTGCTGGCCTGGCTTCCAGATGCCGCGCGCAGCGACTACGAGTTTTACGTTTTTCCAGGCCAACTGCCTTCGCCTTGGGCGGCCCTAGAGTTTTTGGTGGACCCCGTAAAGTTATGGACGATGAGTGGGCCTATGTCTCTGGGGGCCCAGCCCCTGAACGGCGAACTGTTCGCGAACCTTTACCAGGCCAACGCAAACGCGCTGATTGAACTCGCCGATCGTCAATCGGTATCGAATACCGAAGCCCGCTGGGCAACCTTCAAGCACTCCGGTTGGCTAATTTTTAGTTCCGTTCTGCCGTTTCTCAACCGTACCGCGGGCACTGCAACCTGGATCTGGCAGATGGTCGATACCCTGCAAACCTTCGTCGAAGACTATGAGCAAAAAAGAACACAAGAGGAATGGGCAACCTTCGTCGACATTCTGCTCACGCTGGGCCTGGCAATAACAGTACACATGGCCAGCCGTAACCGCCCGACCCGCAGTATCTCTGCCAAAAAATCACAGCCGGAACTCCTCATTAATACCCCGCCATTGGCGGAACCCACCGTTGTGAAGAAAATTCCGGATCTCACCGCTTACGAACTGCCGCCGGGCCATTTTCGATCCCTGCACACCAGCGGTGCATTGAATCGACTGCCCGCGAGCCTGGGCAGCGTGTTGGACAGCTTCAAAACCGTCAAACCGGAAGGACTGGTCACCCCCTCCACCGTAACGGGTGCGCATCGGCATCTTTACCCTCTCGGGCAAAAATGGTACGCCCCGGTAGGGGAGCGCTGGTTTGAAGTCACCGTGGATACAGACGCCAAAGTCATTATCGTAGACCCCAGGCAGACAACTCGAACGGGACCGACCTTGATCAACAACGCCAAGGGCGAGTGGTTCATCGATACGCGTTTGCGCCTGCGCGGGGGCGGGTTACCAACGCAGAAGCAAAAAAACGAGACCCTGATAACGACAAGAGCCGCACTGCTGCGCTCACAATTGACGACGTTCGAGAACGAGAAGAAGACGACCCAGGATGCACTTCAGCTTTCCCGCCAACAGATGACCGACGCACAAGGCACGTCTGTCGAGGGCAAACGCGAGCTCTACCTGCAAAAACTGGAAACACAGCGCACCGACTACGAGGATGCGCTGCAAAAACTCAAAACATTGAATGTCTTCACCCCTCTGCACGATTATCAGCAACGCTCTCTTGGTTACCTCAAGGCCCAACTCGACCTCACACAAGCGGGAATAACCGAAGCACTCACTACCTTCACTCCTAAACTCAGAACCGTTCTGGATCAAGCCGAGCAACAGGGCCGGGCCCGTCAAGATCGTCATATCGAAGACGCCGGACAAATGAGCGTGTTAAACCGGGACATGATCAAGCGCCTGAGTTACATACAGTCGCGCTTCACCCACCTCAAGGTATTTGCAAAGGAAGGTCTGCAACTGATCCAAGACACTCGGAAGCGCCTGCCTGCCTACGCCATCGAAGACCTCAAGGCGCTGCAAGTCACCCTGTCGCGCAACTTATGCCTGGCGTCAGAAACCACCACGACAGCGCCGGATGCTTGGTATGCCATCGACCAGATTATCGACAGCGCCGACCTCACGATCCAGGGGCTGCGCGATACCTTGGCCGAGCGCAGCGAAAACCGTCTGGACGAACGAATCGGCACCCTGAACAGCCTGTTCGAACAGTTCAGCGGCGTAGACGAACGCTTGCAAGACTTCAAACTGGAGTTCCCTGGGCAGGTGCTTGAAGAGCCTTTCACCCGTTTGCGCGATCAGATCACCGAGTTCAAGCAAAGCACCGTAAATAATCTGGTCTTGTTAATCGGCGAAAGGAACATCCTGCGAGTCCAGCCAGGCCCGTCGCAAACAACGCCCAGACCCAAGAGAAGGTTTATCCATACGCGCTACAACGGTGTGCTCATCGGCGAGCCGCGCCTGTCTGACGCAGGCCTTGAAACTAATCTGGTGGACATCAAGTCGCCCCTCACCCAAAAGACCATGGCGACCTTCCATGAAAAAACACCGGGCGTATGGGTTGAAAGGGTCCAGTCCTCGGAGTCAACCGCCGTCGCCCCGAATATTCAAAGCAGTACTACCGCAGGTCAGGCCCTGCTCGATGGCCTGACAGCGTTCAAAACACGCGCCACGGCGCAAATGAATCAACCTGGACGCACGCCGACGGGAGTGGAATACCTGTACCACCAGCATGCCATGCGACTGGAGCAGGCCAGTCGTGCCATCGAGCAAGCGTTGACAGACGCCAACCTCACCGATGACAACTCAATTTCGGCCGCCGAGATCAGCAAAAACCTCGACGCCGCCGTAGAGAGCCTCTACACCCAGGCTCACATCGGCATGGAAAAAATGATCAAGGAGCAGCCCCCTACCATCGCAGGCATTGAGTGGCTCAACGGAAAGAAACTGATCGCCATTAAAAAAACCATCAATCGGCGTCGGCTCAAGGGCAGCAAATCCGATTACCTGGATGAGTACACCGTCAGCGACTCCAAATCCCATAAGGTCTTCTGGTACGCACACTTTCATTACTCGATGGACTGGCCCCTATCAAACCGGACACCTGCACCCCGTTAAATTGATGCCGCTGCCAAACGCCTAAACTCCCGTGGTGAACGGTATTTCAGCGCGCTGTGCGGATGCTCCTCGTTGTAATGCTCAAAGGCAATCGTCAGGTTACGCAAGGCTGTTTCCCGGTCAGGTTTGGGCATGTGCGCGACGTAGTCGCGTTTCATCGTTTTGACGAAGCTCTCGGCCATGCCGTTGCTCTGCGGGCTACGCACCGGTGTGGTCACCGGTTGCAAACCGATCTGTCGGGCAAACTGGCGTGTCTGTTCAGCGATGTAGGCCGAGCCATTGTCGCTCAGCCATTGCACCGGGGTGGCAGGCGCCTCTTCACCGAAGCGTTTTTCCACCGCCTCCAGCATCAGATCACGGATATCGTCGCCGCTGTACCCGGTCGGGCTGGCCACCCAACCGATGGCTTCGCGGTCGCAGCAGTCCAGGGCAAAGGTCACGCTCAGCTTGGCGTTATCATCACAGCGAAACTCAAACCCGTCCGAGCACCACCGGGTATCGCTGGTGGCCACGGCAATTCGGCCTTCGTGACGGCGTGCCACACCCGGTTGTTTAATCCGTCGCTCCAGCAGCAACTGATGATCGCGCATGACGCGATAAACCCGCTTGACGTTGATCGGCGCCTGACTCTGCTTTTCACGCCGACGACGCAGCAACCCCCACACACGGCGGTACCCGTAGCTGGGCAGTTCACTCACTTCAGCCTGAATTTCTTCGACCAGTGCGGCATCGTCCAGCGCAGGGCGACGCCGCTCGACCTGAGCATTTGGGTTGAGTCGAACCGTCAATTGCGAGCGCGCTACACCGAGACTTTCACTGATCAGCTTCACTGGTCGTCCCCCGGCAACAAGGGTGAGTGCGCAATCCATTTTCGCGACCGAGCAATCTCCACAGCTTCCTGAAGGATCTCGACCTGCATGGTTTTCTTGCCAAGCATGCGCTGTAGCTCGCGGATCTGCTTGAGCGCATCGGCCAGCTCGGAAGCGGGCACCACGCTCTCCCCAGCACTGACAGCCGAGAGACTGCCGCTCTGATAGAGCTTGCGCCACTGAAACAACTGGTTGGCATTCACGCCATTCTGTCGAGCCACCACCGAGACGCTTTGCCCCGGTTGCAGGCTCTCGCGAACCATGGCCAGTTTTTGCTCCGGGCTCCAGCGGCGACGCCGCTCCTGACCCAAAAGCTCCCCACCCTTATCGTTTCTATTAGTCATATACACAGTCGTTTGCCTATCCCTTATGTTAAGGGGGAAACGGTGTCCTGTCTTTCAGGGGGCTCGTCCACTCGACCTCCTGGACACCGTCCAAGACGTTTGTCTCGGCGCGCTTGAAAACCCTGGCGGAGAAAAATCTGGGTTTGGCAGCCGACACGGTCAAGGGCATGAATGAGCTACAACAGATCGCGTTTTACCGCAGCGAAATAGGCCTGGATCAGGCAAAACGACTGTTTTTCGCCGAGTGATCCAGTTGGGCGCCGAGAGCAAGATCCCGCGCCCTTGCCACAACGTGTCGGCACACAACTTGCTGCTTCCAGTCACCTAAAGGCTGGAAGCCATCATGCTTCACTCTCACCTCACCACCCTTAACGCCGTCGCTTTGGTGCTTAACGCTTTCAAGGCCAAAGGTCTGTCCAGCGACGCCCTGCTGGCCGACAGCGGTATCAGTGCTGCCGACTTGAGCCGCGCCGACACCCGCATCACCACCCATCAAGAGATGCAGGTCTGCGCCAACGCGGTCGCGCTCAAGCGTGATATCGGCCTGGAACTCGGAAGGCGGATGCACGTTTCGTCCTACGGCATGCTCGGTTATGCACTGCTCACCAGTGCCACCTTCGGTGACGCATTGCGCCTGGCGATACGCTATCCGGCGCTGCTGGGAACACTTTTCGAACTGAGCCTGGAAGACGACGGCGAGCACATCTGGTTCGTGGCTGCCGATTACCGGGAAAGCGCTTCTCTGGCTGTGTTCAACGCCGAGTTCTGTTTGGTCTCGTTGAAAGTTATCTGCGACGACCTGCTTGGGCATTCGTTGCCACTGCTTCGCGCTCGGTTCGAACACACAGCGCCGGATTACCAAGCGACCTACGCCGAACACTTCGACTGTTCGTTGCACTTCGAGGCGCGGGATAACGCGTTTGCCTTCGACAGGTGCTGGCTTGATCAACCCTTGCCACTGGCCGACACCATCACCCATCAGGCCATGGCCGAACGCTGCCGCAAACAGAACACCGAGTTCACTGGCCGCCAGGCATGGCTGGGGCGGATTCGCCAGTTGCTCAGCGCGCAACTCAACGCCGCGCCAGGGCTAGAGGGGTTAGCCGAACAGATGACATGTTCGGCGCGCACCCTGCGTCGGCACCTCAAGGATCTGGGGTGTAGCTATCAGGAATTGCTCGATGAACTAAGGTTCGAGCGGGCCAAGCAATTGCTCTGTGAAGATCAGTGGCCGATCTACCGAATTGCCGAAGCGCTAGGCTTCAGTGAAACCGCCAGTTTTCGACATGCGTTTGTGCGCTGGAGTGGCGTGGCGCCCAGTCAGTTCCGCCCCTGAAGATCAAAAAATCAACAGATTCAGCGTTACGCGCCCTGAGCTGAGGCATTCGAGCGCCATTGAGGGGCGAATTTCGGACACACTTATTGGCCATATCGATCCCCTTTTGGCCTTTCCTGCCGTTCTCCAAATCAGCGCTCGCCGCAAGACTGAGTTCCACCGAATCAGCTTGCGGAGAACAATAAATGCTGACGATCTACTCGGACGATCACCATCTGCACCATGGGCGTAGTGAATTGATGGACGGGCAATTGATGCCCTGCTTCGAAATGCCGGCGCGTGCCGACCATGTGCTGCAACGTGTGCAGGACCGCAATCTGGGCCCGGTCGACGCACCGCAGGACTTCGGCTTGGGGCCAATCCAGCGCGTTCATGACCGTGACTACCTCGACTTCTTCAAAGGTGCCTGGGCACGCTGGACCGAGTTCAATACAGACGGTGATTTGCTGCCCTACACCTGGCCAGCCCGCACCCTGCGCCGAATCATGCCGACCAGCCTGCATGGCCAGCTTGGCTACTACAGCTTCGACGGCGGCGCCCCGATCACCGCCGGTACGTGGCAAGCGGCGTACAGCGCAGCGCAAGTCGCCCTGACAGCCCAAGCGGTGATCCAGCGCGGCGCTCGCAGTGCGTTCGCCTTGTGTCGGCCACCAGGACACCACGCCGCAAGCGACTTGATGGGCGGTTATTGCTACCTAAACAACGCCGCCATTGCGGCTCAAGCGTTCCTCGACCAGGGCCACAAAAAAATCGCGATCCTGGACGTCGACTACCACCACGGCAACGGCACCCAATCGATTTTCTACGCACGCAATGACGTGCTGTTCACCTCGATCCACGGCCACCCCGAAGCGGAGTTCCCGTTTTTCCTCGGCTACGAAGATGAGCTGGGCGAAGGGACTGGCGAAGGCTTTAACTTTAACTACCCGTTACCCGCCGGCTCAGGGTGGGACACGTGGAGTGCCGCCCTGGAACAGGCCTGCAAGGTGATCGAAACCTACAACGCCGACATCGTCGTTGTGTCCTTGGGCGTCGATACGTTCAAGAACGACCCCATTTCCCAGTTCAAACTCGACAGCCCGGATTACCTGGCAATGGGCGCGCGCATCGCAGGCCTCGGCAAACCGACGCTGTTTGTGATGGAGGGCGGTTACGCCGTAGAAGAAATCGGCATCAATGCCGTGAACGTTCTCGAAGGTTTCGATTGCGCACAATGAGGAAGTAGAACAATGAACAGACTCAAGCGTTTTATCGCGCCAGCGATCTTCCCGACAATGCTCTGCGCCACGGTGCTCAGTGGTGCCGCTCACGCCGAAGAACGCACGTTGCGCGTCTACAACTGGTTCGACTACATCACCCCTAAGGCGCTGGAAGACTTCAAGGCCCAGAACACCCAGACCAAACTGGTCTACGACATCTTCGACACCAATGAAGCGCTGGAGGCCAAATTGCTGACCGGCAACTCCGGTTACGACGTGGTGGTGCCGTCCAACGTGTTCCTCGCCAAGCAAATCGAAGCCGGTGTGTTCCAGCCGCTCGACCGCAGCAAACTGCCGAACTGGAACCACCTCGATCCCAAGCTGATGAAGCTGATCGAAACCAACGATCCGGGCAATAAATTTGCGGTGCCCTACATGTACGGGACCATCCTGATCGGCTTCAACCCGGCCAAAATCAAGGCCGCATTGGGCGACAACGCGCCGGTGGACAGTTGGGACCTGATTTTCAAAGAAGAGAACATCAGCAAGCTCAAGCAGTGCGGCGTGGCGCTGCTCGACTCGCCGTCGGAAATTTTGCCGCTGGCGTTGCAGCACCTTGGACTGGACCCTAACAGCAAGAAGCCCGAAGACTACGTCAAGGCTGAAGCTTTACTGATGAAGATCCGTCCGTACATCACCTACTTCCACTCGTCCAAGTACATGGCCGATATCGCCAACGGAGACATCTGCGTTGCGGTCGGTTATTCCGGAAGCTTCTCCCAGGCCGCCAATCGCGCGAAGGAAGCCAAGAACGGCGTGGTGGTCGACATGCGCTTGCCCAAAGAAGGCGCGCCGATCTGGTTCGACATGCTCGCGATTCCCAAGGGCGCAAAAAATACCGAGGATGCCTACACCTTCATTAACTACTTGCTGCAACCCCAAGTGATCGCGCCCGTGAGCGATTTCGTGGGTTACCCGAACCCAAACAAAGACGCCACCGACCGCGTCGACCCGGCGATCCGTAACAACCCGAACCTGTACCCCACCGAAGCGGCCATGAGCACCCTTTACACCTTGCAACCGTTGCCGCGTGACGCGGAGCGAGCGCGAACCCGAGCCTGGACTAAAATTAAATCCGGGACTTGAAACAACCACGAGACGTCATACCCGGGGCAGCCATTGCTGCTGCCTCCCTCATCTGAAGACCCGCGAATTCGCGGGTTTTTTCTGACCGCGATAGTGACTTATCACACCCCGGGAATCACGCGCGCTTGCCTGCGCTCTGCGTGTGCTGCATCTCACCACCGACATGAGCAAATTCTTTCGACCTGCACTAACTATCTACCACCTCCCGTGCTCTACCGCCCTCTACCTTGCCCCGATAGCGCATCCCGGCGGGCTGCGTATGGATCAGCAAAAGGGTAATGGCAATGTCTGATACCGATTTCGAAAATATTCTCACCCAATTGGTGACGGGGCCCTCAATGCGAGAGGTCGCCTGTAAAGCATTGCGCTCAGCACTCAGCACTCTCTACCCGGCACTGAATATCGATCCGTCAAAAGCGGTGATCGTAACGCCCATCTGGAATGTCGCTGATGGTCAGGTTTCGTCCGGCAACAACCATTTCGAGTCACTCACCGACGCACTGGTTCGGCTCAGTCTCAGCGCACAGACCGCCACCTGGATTGACGCAGAGCACTATCTGACGTTGCAGCCGGGCGCCAACTCAGCGATCCAGCTCCCGGTCAAAATCAGTGCAATCGGGAGACTGATAAACCAACTGAGCCTGCTATTTTTCGTGGCACTTCAAGAACAGTACGTGGACTACTGGAACGAGATGACCGAAAACGCAGTCCCGCGCTGGCTTAAGCTTTCGGACAACTTGCGCAAGCTCTGGCACATCAAGCAAATGCCTGACTGGGACGAGGACCAGAAGGCGATGGCGCTGGCCTTTTTCAATAACCCGGAGCAAACCAGCCGACACAATACTGATAAGTATCAGTACAAGGCCTGCCTGATCGACATCGATAACTCGCAGGGGCATCAGTGGGTATTGGATGTCGCCGTTCTAGTGGGGACAGTGGACGGACGTACACTCGTGATCAGCCGCTCGATTGCCGAAGGTTTCAAGCAACACGATTCGTTGGAATCATTTGGCAAAACGCTCCCGGACCGCTTTTCTTCCTCCCCTGGCTCAAATGCGGTGCGATGGCGGTTGTACGAACCGACAGGCAATTTTTTCGATCATCAAGCCTGTGCATTGATAGCCCTCGAAATCCAAGCCATAGGTCAGCTTTACGGCGCAATTGCGCCAGAGGATTACCAGCCTCCAATCAATACTGCTGCGGTACACCGTAAGGGCTTGCCCACGGGGCAGTACGATCAAATCAGATCCTTTCTGCCTGAATGGATAAACGATGCGCAACCAGCGGATCTGACCCGTTACAGCCGACACCTGATGGACCTCGCATTGCTTAGAGAAAAGCATGCCGGCAAATCCTATCTGGATGACATTCCAGCGCTACGAGTTTTTACCCTGAACACATTGCGAGACCGGGTAGTGAAAGATCATCCGGAAACCGAGGATCCAAAACTCGAAAACATTGAACTAAGCATCACCAGTCTTGTGGTTATCGGTACTTTCACCGTGCCAGGCAAGACCGAGACCGTCACGATGTCGTTGGTCGATTTGGCATTGCAGAATCTGATTGCGGTGCCGTTGGGAAACAAGACCGTGCGACGCACTGACAACGGCGTGGTTGAAGCCTGGATGACCCCGGCCTATCTGCAACAGTTGGTCACTGATGTCGATATCGGTGAAGTCTATCCCGCGTTGATCAAACGTAAGTTGTTCGCTGACACGCTGGAAACGCAACGAAGACAAGAGCTGTTCGCCAGCCAGTTGCGCATCCAGTTACCGCTTCAAGCACTGCAGTACAAGATCCGTGGCGAGTCTGGAATTGACGATCTGGGCTACCAGTATGTGGTCGCGGCGATGCATGAAAAAGCAACGGATCGTTATGTGAGCGATCTGGAAATTATTATTCGGCCGCTGGCTTTCATTCCCGAAAGTCATACGGACGACAAAGCCGATGCGGTCGCCAATATGTTTGTCATCGGGCCTAAATTTGTCGACAAGGGGCCTTGCCTGCTCTTTCGCCCGCTACTTGAACCTGCGCTTTTACAGTACCCCTGCGAAGCCAATCTGCTGTATGCAATCAAACATAGCCAGACGCTTCGGCAGTCCGTATTGGCCTGGCTGCCAGATGATGTGCGATTCAACTATTCGCAATACGTGTTCCCCGGTCGCCTGCCTTCCGCCTGGACATTGTCTCAATGGTTGGTCGACTCAACGTCAGTCCTGCGCATGATGGGGGAAGTCACGCTGTCCAAGACACCCCTTGTGGAACCTTGTCTGTCGACATTGTTCGCCGACAATGCCAACGCGATGATCACCCTTGCAGACCGACAGTCAGTCTCCAACGCTCAAAGCCGCTGGGAGACACTCAAACACGGGGCCTGGGCACTGTTCAACATCGCTCTGCCGTTTCTGGGCAGAACAGCTGAAACAGCGACCTGGATCTGGCAAATCATAGACGACTTGGATGTGGCTAATAAAGCCAGCGAAAAGGGTGACAGTGAAAACACTTGGACCGCGCTGACCGACCTGTTTCTGGCAGTAGCCATGGTACTTGCCCATCGTGCAGCGACACGCCATGCAGGGGCTGCGCGAGCCCTGGAAAATGACTCTGCCTTATTGGACAAAGAACCCACAGTGCTTGAGCAGGAACAGGAGAATACAGAAGAAAAACTGGTCACGACGGCGCCGCCGAAAATCACGCTCACTCAGATGCCGGACATCGCCGCGCAGCAGTTACCCGAATCTCACAAAACCTCTTTGTACACCTCTGGCCCCCTTGCGCGTAAGGGTCTGGAGGCCTTTCTGGAGGGCATGGCCATTACCAAACCTCAAGGCTTGCCCGCCCCCTCAACCGAAGTCGGCCTACACCAATTTTTGAGCGCGTTAAATCAGAAATGGTATGCGCAGGTCGGCCAACGCTGGTTCGAAGTCACCCTCAATGAAAGTGACTTCGTGCAGATCATCAATACACGCGACTCTCCGGCAAAAACCGGCCCACTGTTGATGCATTCTTCAAATGGAGCATGGGAAGTCGACATACGCTTGAGATTACGCGGTGGAGGTCGCAGCCGAAAAGAAGTAATGCAGGAAAACGCACGACGCATCATCGAGCTCAAACAACAACTAACTTCCTTCGACGCGAACAAGGAAACGCTGAAGACAGCGCTAGAGAACGCAGAGAAAGCCGCCGCCACCTCAACACCCGGCGTCGATGATCCTCAAAATCGAATGCTTATCGAAACACTGGATAGACAGCTGGACATCTACGGCGTCTACATAAATCAACTCAAAGCCTTCAATGCGCTTGAGCCCATTGTCAACTACCGAGAGGTCATGGTCAGTTGCCTGGAAGCACAACTCTGGCGCACGAAGAAATGGTGCGATCAGCAGAATCGGGTTTTCGGGAACTACCTACGCCGCTCAATCGCCTTACTTGATAACGAGCCTGTCGAACACACCCAAACACCCCGCCAAACTCATCAACAGACCAGCGAACTGGCCCAAGGGATGATTGATAAAATCGAGTTCGGCCAAGCACGAATCGAAGAGCTGAAGCGGCTGGGCAAAAACGCAGCGCTAATAGCCAGTGAGTACACGGCCACACAGCCCTCCTTTGACCTGCACGACCTGAAGCTGTTTCAGATCAGCCTTGCTCAAGAACTTTGCCTCAATGATTCCGGCACGGCTGCCACAGGGGGCGCCCGCGAAACATTGGCAGCGCTTGTCGAAGACGTGGGTCTCACCATTCAGTCCTCACTGGACCTCGATAGAGAAGGTCACACCGTGGCGTTGACTGAACAAATTGAGGGGTTCAGTGATTTTGTGGAGCAGTTTGCAACCCTCGATCAACGCATCCTCGACCTGCCTGGTGAGTACCCAGGGCAACTGTTGCAACCAGCTTTGGACTTAATGCGTGCGCGAGTCGAGGTATTCAACGAGCGCGCAATCGATCACCTGGCGGGACTGCTGCAAGAACGCAGAACCCTAGAACCTGTTCCAGGACCATCCCAACCGAAAAAAGCACCACTTCGCGTTATCAAGACTCGGTTCAAAGGGACGGTTATCGGCACGTCCAGAACTCGACTGAAAAGCACCGATACCGAACTGGTTGACGTGACCTCTGCGCTGACAGGCATGGTCATTGCGACGTTCCATGAAAAGACGCCGGGCAGCTGGGTCGAACATGTTCGGCCTAATACCACGTTACCTTCAGCCCGGCATCCAACCCTGGCTGTCAGTGTTCAAAACGGAAAAACCTTACTGACACAGCTGGAACCGTTTACCCGACAGACTGAGGCGCATTCCAAAAACATTCGGCGCATTCCCCTGGAAATCGAGGAAATGTTCCATCAGCAGGCTAACCGAATGGAGGCAGCGGCCGCGGCTATCGAGCAAGCCCTGACCGATATGAACGCCACGGAAAGCGGTCCCGGCTCAGCGGCCGATGTCACCAAAAAACTAAGTAACGGGGCGGTAGAGCTGTACAAAAAAGGAAGTGAACTTCGCATCACCATGACCAAACGGCAGCCGCCGACGGCGGGACGTCTTGAATGGCTGCATAGCAAGGGGCTGGTGAAAATCGAACGGATAGTTAAATCAGGAACGGCGCATCAGCGCCTGAAAGGTCAGCGCAAGGACTTTATGGATGAGTACCAGATAAGCGATAAAGCAACCAGCGAGGTGCTCTGGTATGCCCACTTCCATTACCCGACGTCCGATACGCCACGATCAGCCTTCACTGCCGCACACCTGAAGACCGTAGAACAGCGTTTGTCAGGCGGTGCGTTCGTAACGCGCAATACTGTGGGTCCACTTCAGTCCATTGCGATTTATCGTGCTGAAATCAGCCATCGATTAGCTGACTTGCTGTTTCTGAAGTAACAGTGTCGCCGGTAAGGGCTCATTGTCGCCAAAGT